>NZ_JBFTNF010000115.1:0-16989 GCF_056397345.1 Cupriavidus sp. 05N38 | reverse complement strand
ACCTCCGAGGCCGCCCGGGGAGGGCCGCCAGGGCCGGCCCCGCGCCGAGGCAGGTGCAGCCCGGCCGCGCCGCGTGGCCAATCCGCTGCCGCCGATTACGTTCCCCGAGGCGCTGCCGGTGTCGGCCCGCCGCGAGGAGATCGCGCAGGCGCTGCTGGCCAGCCAGGTAGTGATCGTCTCGGGCGAGACCGGCTCCGGCAAGACCACGCAGCTGCCCAAGATCTGCCTGTCGATCGGGCGCGGCCCGGGCGCGGACGGCGGCGGCGGCCTGATCGGCCACACCCAGCCGCGGCGTATTGCCGCCACCTCCACCGCCAAGCGCATCGCGCAGGAGATCGGCACGCCGCTGGGCGAGCACGTGGGCTACCAGGTGCGTTTCAACGACACCATGTCGCCGGGTGCCTCGGTCAAGCTGATGACCGACGGTATCCTGCTGGCCGAGACGCAGAACGATCCGCTGCTGCGGGCCTACGACACCATCATCATCGACGAGGCGCACGAACGCAGCCTCAATATCGATTTCCTGATCGGCTACCTGAGGGAGATCCTGCCGAAGCGGCCGGACCTCAAGCTGATCATCACCTCGGCCACCATCGACGCCAACCGCTTCGCCGAGCATTTCGCGCAGGGCGGCAAGCCGGCGCCGGTGATCGAGGTGAGCGGGCGCCTGTATCCGGTCGAAATCCGCTACCGGCCGATCGAGAAGGACAAGGCGGCGCCGGGCGAGGGTGCGCCCAAGGCGGCGCAGGGCAAGGACCGCGACCTGTTCGACGGCATCGTCGAGGCCGTGGACGAGCTCTGCCGGCTCGGCCCCGGCGACGTGCTGGTGTTCCTGCCCGGCGAGCGCGAGATCCGCGAGGCCGCGGAGGCGCTGCGCAAGCACCATCCGCCGCATACCGAGATCCTGCCGCTGTTCGCGCGCCTGTCGGTGCAGGAGCAGGAGCGTGTGTTCCGGCCCTCCAATGCACGCCGCATCGTGCTGGCCACCAATGTGGCCGAGACCTCGCTGACCGTGCCGGGCATCCGCTATGTGGTGGATACCGGGATGGCGCGGGTCAAGCGCTATTCCTATCGCAACAAGGTCGAGCAGCTGCAGATCGAGGCGATCTCGCAGGCCGCCGCCAACCAGCGTGCCGGCCGTTGCGGCCGGGTCGCCGACGGCGTATGCATCCGGCTCTACGAGGAAGCGGATTTCGTCGGCCGCGCGCGCTTTACCGATCCGGAAATCCTGCGCTCCTCGCTGGCCGCGGTCATCCTGCGCATGAAGGCGCTCAAGCTGACCGCGATCGAGGAGTTTCCCTTTATCGAGCCGCCGCTGGGTCGTGCCATTGCCGACGGCTACCAGCTGCTGCAGGAGCTGGGCGCGGTGGAGAGCGTGGGCGACGACGCCAACGCGCTGACCCAGACCGGCCGCCAGCTGGCTCGCCTGCCGCTGGACCCGCGCGTGGCCCGCATGATCCTGGCCGCGCGCGAGCACCAGTGCCTGCGCGAAGTGCTGATCATCGCCAGCGCGCTATCCGTACAGGACCCGCGCGACCGCCCGCAGGAGGCGCAGGAAGCGGCCGACCAGGCCCACCGCAAGTTCATGGACGAGAAGTCCGAGTTCCTGGGCTGGGTCAAGATGTGGCGCTGGTTCGAAGAGGCGGTGGCGCACAAGAAGACCAACCGCCAGCTGCAGGACCAGTGCCGCGCCAGCTTCCTCTCGCATGTGCGCCTGCGCGAATGGCGCGACGTGCATTCGCAGCTGCTGACCACGGTGACCGAGCAGGGCTGGCGCCTCAACGAGAGCGAGCCCACTTACGAGCAGGTCCACAAGGCGCTGCTGACCGGCCTGCTGGGCAATGTAGGCTGCAAGCTCGAAGAGGCCGACGGCCGCGGGCGCGAATACCTGGGCGCGCGCGGCATCAAGTTCCACCTGTGGCCCGGCTCGCTGATCGCGCGCAAGGTGGGCCGCTGGATCATCGGCGCCGAGCTGATCGAGACCAGCCGGCTGTTCGCGCGCACGCTGGCGCGCATCGAGCCGGAATGGCTCGAGCAGGTGGGCCGCCACCTGCTCAAGGTGAGCTGGAGCGATCCGCACTGGGAGAAGAAGTCCGGCCAGGTGATGGCCATGGAGCGCGCCACGCTGTACGGGCTGGTGGTCTACCAGCACCGCCGCGTGCACTACGGCCCGATGAACCCGGCGGAGGCGCGCGAGCTGTTTATCCGGCGCGGGCTGGTGGAAGGCGAGTTCGATACCAAATTGCCGTTCTTCGCGCACAACCAGCGCCTGACGCGCGAGATCGAGAACCTGGAGCACAAGTCGCGCCGGCAGGACGTGCTGGTGGACGACGAACTGATCTTCGCCTTCTATGACCGCCTGATCCCGGCGGAGATCCACCAGCAGGCCACCTTCGAGCAGTGGTACCAGACCGAAAGCGCACGTGACCGCAAGCTGCTCTACCTGAACCGCGAAGAGCTGATGCGGCATGAAGCGGCTGGCATTACCACGGACCTGTTCCCCAAGCTGATGCCAGTGGCGGGCGTGGATATGGCGCTGACCTATCACTTCGAGCCCGGCAGCCACCGCGACGGCGTGACGCTGACCGTGCCGCTGTATGCGCTCAACCAGGTGCGCCCGGAGCGGGCCGACTGGCTGGTGCCGGGCATGGTCAAGGAGAAGGTGCACCTGCTGCTCAAGTCACTGCCGCAGAAGCTGCGCCGGCATTGCGTGCCGCTGCCCGACTACGCCGCCGGCTTCGTGGAGCGCAGGCCGTTCGGCGAGGGCGAGCTGCTCGACGTGCTGATCGCCGATATCCGCGAGCAGACCGGCACCATGGTCAGGCGCGCGGACTTCAAGCTGGAGACGCTGCCGGCCCACCATGCGATGAACTTCAAGGTGGTGGACGAACATGGCCGCCAGCTCGACATGGGCCGTAACCTGGCGCAACTGCGCGCCGAGCTGGGCGGGCAGGCACAGCAGTCGTTCCAGAGCATCGCTGCGCAATCCGCGTCGCAGGCGCCGGCGGCCGAACCCGGCCAGTACGAAGGGCTGACCGGCTGGTCGTTCGGCGAGCTGCCGGAGCTGCTGGAAATCCGCAAGGGCAACCAGACGCTGTTCGGCTATCCGGCGCTGGTCGACCGCGGAGCGCATTGCGACGTGGARGTSTTCGACGACCCGCAGGARGCYGTGCGCGTGCATCACGTCGGCCTGCGCCGCCTGTTCGCGCTGCAATTGCGCGAGCAGGTGAAGTTCCTGGAAAAGAACATCCCCGGCCTGCAGCAGATGGCGATGCAGTACATGACGCTGGGCACGCAGGAAATGCTGCGCGACCAGATCGTGACGATGGCGCTCGAGCGCGCCTGCCTGCAGGCGCCGCTGCCGCGCAACGAGGCTGAGTTCGCCGCGCGCAAGGAGGAGGGGCGTTCGCGCCTGAACCTGCTGGCGCAGGAGATCGCCCGGCTGGTGGGCGCAGTGCTGGCCGAGTACGCCACGCTGCCGCGCAAGCTGATCCAGGCCAAGCCCTTCGCCGCGGCGCACGCCGATATGGAGGCGCAGCTGGCGCGGTTGATGGGTAAGCAGTTCGTGACCGATACGCCCTACCTGCAACTGGTGCATTTCCCGCGCTACCTGAAAGGCATCGCCATGCGCATCGACAAGATCAAGGGCGACCCGGCGCGCGACACCCAGCGCCTGCAGGAAATGACGCCGCTGCTGCAGCAGTGGCAGCGCGCCGAGAAGCAGTTGCGCCAGCAGGGCAGGGGCGTGGAGGATGCGCGCCTGGACGAGTTCCGCTGGATGCTGGAAGAACTGCGCGTGGCGCTGTTCGCGCAGGAGCTGCGCACGCCAGTGCCGATGTCGGTAAAGCGGCTGCAGAAGGTTTGGGAGGCGATGCAGAGGTGAGGGGGCTTGGTTTTGCGTGGCATGACAGGCCCACAGGCCCCCCAGCCCAGGCTCCCTGCCTCGGCTCGAAAGCCGGTCCACCACGCCCACCACGAAACCAGCGACGCCACGATGCCGTGGCCACCCGACCCGGTAACGGCAGATGCCCGAACAAGCAGTGCACCAGCGCCCAGGGGCATCACCACGAAACCAGCACCGCCCGCAGCCTAGCGGCCGCCCGAGCCGGTACCGGCAGATTCCAGCAGAACCGACACGCCCACCACGAATCCGCAAATCCCATAAACCCTGGATTCTTCTGCCCCTCCGGCCAGGAGTCCGCTTTCTTGGCCTACTTTCTTTTCGGACAAAAGAAAGTAGGTCGCGCCGGGGGCGCGAAAGCCTTTGACGTTGACGTTGACGTTGACTTTGACGTTGACGTTGACCTTGACGTCGACAACAGTTCTTGAGCTGCGTCATCGGATCAGGACCCGGAAACGTTAGAATGCTCGATTAAGTCATTGTTTAACGGTCTTATGCTCGCATTGCGTCGTGTAGTTTCCGGGTTTGCCTTGATCGGTACCCTGTCCCTGGGGATGGCAGCGGCGCCGGCCTCGGCAGAAGTGGTGGTGGTGCTCAATTCGGGTGACGCAACCGTCACGCTGATCGACAAGGACATGCAGAAGGTGCTCGAGACCTTCCCGGTCGGCAAGGAGCCCCATCACCTGATCGCCACGCCCGACGACAAATCGCTGATCGTCGCCAATGCAGTGGGCAATGACCTGGTCTTCCTCGACCCGGTCACGGGCAAGGTCCAGCAGCGCGTTCCCAATATCGACGATCCCTACCAGATCGGTTTCTCGCCCGACCAGAAATGGTTCCTGACCACCGGCAACCGCCTCGACCGGGTCGACCTGTACCGCTGGGACGGCAAGGCGCTGAAGATCGCCAAGCAATTGCCGCTGGCCAAGACACCGAGCCATATCGCCTTCACCGCCGATAGCCGCGTGGCCTTCATCACGCTGCAGGACTCCAACGAGGTGGTCGCCATCGACCTGCCCACGCAGACCGTGATGTGGCGCATGGACGCCGGCTCGGCACCCGCCGGGGTGTGGGTGACGCCTGACCAGAAGTACCTGCTGGTGGGCATGACCGGCGCCGACTACGTCGCCGTGATCGACTGGCATACCCGCACCGTGGTCAAGCAGATCCAGACCGGCAAGGGCGCGCACAATTTCCGCGCGGTGGGCGACAAGCGCCACCTGTTCCTGTCCAACCGCGTCTCCGGCACGATCAGCATCCTGGACCAGCAGACGCTGACCAAGATCGGCGATATCACCGGCCTGCCTGCCGGTCCCGATGACATGGAGCTCACCGCGGACGGCAAGACGCTGTGGGTGAGCTTCCGCTGGGCACGCTCGGTCGGCCTGGTCGACGTGGCCAGCCGCAAGCTGGTCAAGACCATCCGCGTCGGCCGTTCGCCGCACGGCATTTACTTCCGCACGCGCGCGCCTTTGTATTGAGTATTGAGCCGGGCGTGGCGGGCGCGGCGCCGCACGGAACGCGGCGGCCCGCGCGGCACTCGAAACTAGTATGGCTGTCGCCACTCCAATGCAGTCACAGGTCATCAGGACAGGCATCATGAGCAAGATTTCGCGGCCCCGGCCCGCCCGCGCGGTGATACGCGCGGCGGCCGGGTTTGCCGTTGCGGGGCTGGCACTGGCGGCGGCGGCGGCGGGTTTCGCCACCTCGGCCACGTCGGCCACCTCAGCCACCTCAGCCACCTCAGCCAACGCCGCCGGACCCGCGCAGCCGGCGCCTGCCGCGCCGCAATCCTGCCGTGCCGGCACGCTCTACCTGACCTTCGATACCGGCAGCATGAGCCAGGCCACGCTGATCGCCGACACGCTGCGCCGCCACCATATCAAGGCCACCTTCTTCCTCGCCAACGAGCCCACCGTCAACAAGGACAGCTCGCTCGACCCGGGCTGGGCCGCGTACTGGAAGACGCTGGCGGCGGACGGCCATGTCTTCGGCAGCCACACCTTCGACCACGTCTACCTGCGCGGCACGCGCGACGGCAAAGTGACGATGCGCCCGCAGTTCGGCGCGCAGGCCGGCCAGGACGTGACAATGGACCAGCAGGGCTTTTGCAGCGAACTCAAGCGCAGCGCGCGGGCACTGCGCGGGCTGAGCGGCGCCGCGATGTCGCCGCTGTGGCGCGCGCCGGGCGGCCATACCGCGCCGCAGACGCTGCAATGGGCCGAGCAGTGCGGCTTCAGGCACGTGGCATGGGCGCCGGCCGGCTTCCTTGGCGATGAATTGTCTTCCGAGCGCTTCCCGAACAAGGTGCTGCTGGCGCGCGCGCTGCGCGACCTGCGCGATGGCGACATCACCATGGCGCATCTCGGCATCTGGTCGCGCAAGGATCCGTGGGCGCCGGGCGTGCTCGAGCCGCTGATCAGCGGGCTGGAGCAGAAGGGCTTCTGCTTCGCCACGCTGCGCGAGCATCCCGCCTATCGCGAGTGGTTGCGCGGCCAGGGCGCCACCGTGGCGGGCCGCGAGGCGGGGAGACCGTGATGCTGGACACGCTCAACGCCTGGGTCGGCCAGGTCGAAGCCACGCTGTTCCAGGACGTGATCCTGCCGGTGGTCTACCAGCTCGGCTTCGGCGGCTATGCCGAGGACGCCTTCACGGGCACCGAATGGCTGCTGGTGGGGCTGGTGCAGATCGTGGTGATGGTGCTGATCCTGGGGCCGCTGGAAAAGCTGCGCCCGGTCGAGGTCGTGACCGACCGCGGGGCGATCCGCACCGACATTCTCTATACCGTCGTGCATCGGCTCGGCCTGTTCCGGCTGGCGATGTTCTTCCTGCTCGGCCCGCTGATGGACGGGCTCGAAGGCCAGCTGCGCCTGCTTGGCTGGCAGCGCGTGAATGTGGAGGACTGGTGGCCGGCGGTGACGTCGATCCCGCTGGTCAGCTTCTTCGTCTACCTGCTGCTGTTCGACCTGCTCGACTACTGGTACCACCGCCTGTCGCATACCTACCGCTGGTGGTGGAGCCTGCACGCCGTGCACCACAGCCAGCGCCAGATGACGCTGTGGAGCGACAACCGCAACCACCTGCTCGACGACATGCTGCGCGACCTGGTGTTCGCCGTGGTGGCGCTGGCGGTCGGCGTGGAGCCGTCGCAGTACGTGCTGCTGGTGGCGCTGTCGCAGCTTCTGCAGAGCCTGCAGCATGCCAACCTGCGCCTGCACTTCGGCGCGCTCGGCGAGCGGCTGCTGGTGTCGCCGCGCTTTCACCGCACCCACCACGCGGTGGGCGTGGGCCACGAGGCGATCGGCCGTCCCGGCCGGCTCGGCGGCTGCAATTACGGCGTGATCTTCCCATGGTGGGACATGCTGTTCCGCACCGCCGTGTTCACCGACGCCTACTATCCCACCGGGATCCGCGACCAGATGCCGCCGCCCGCGGGCAAGAGCCGCAACTACGGCACCGGCTTCCTGTCGCAGCAGTGGTACGGCATCAAGCGCCTGCTGCGGCTGGGCTGACGGGCCGCGCCGCCGCCTCGCGGCGTCCCGCCTGGCCATGGCGGTGATGTGCCGGCCGGCAGGCTCCGGCCGGCGCCGGTGACGTGTGCTAGTCTGTTTGTCTTCGCTTTCGCGGCAATCCAATTCACTGCATGAACGATATTTTTCGCGCGTTTGGTCGTGCCCTGATGAGCCAGCTGCATCCGCGCATGCTGATGCTCACCGTCATCCCCTTCGTGTTGGCGACGGGGCTGTGGGGTGGCCTGCTGCTGTGGGGCTGGGAGCCCATCATGGCGACCGCGCGCGGCATCCTCGAAAGCTCGGCGCTCACCAGCTGGATCTACGCGGGGCTGGCCTGGCTGGGCATGCAGTCGCTCAATGCCGTGGTGGCGCCGCTGTTCGTGATCGCGCTGATGGTGCCGCTGGTGATCGCCTCGATGCTGATCTTCATCAGCCTGTTCTCCGTGCCTTCGGTGATGCGCCACCTGGAGCGCAGCTATCCCGGGCTGGAGCGGGCCAAGGGCGGCAGCGTGGCCGGCAGCGTGTTGCAGACGCTCGGCAGTACCTTCCTGTTCCTGCTGCTGGTGATCGTGACCTTGCCGCTGTGGCTGTTCCCGCTGTTCTTTGCGCTGATCCCGCCGTTGCTGTGGGGCTGGCTGACCTACCGCGTGATGACCTACGACGCGCTGGCCGAGCACGCCACCGCCGAAGAGCGCAAGACCCTGATGAAACGCCACCGCGCGTCCTTGCTCTCGATCGGCGTGGCGGTCGGGCTGCTGGGCTCGGCACCGACGCTGATCTGGGTATCCTCGGCGGCGCTGATCTTCCTGTTTCCGTTCGTACTGGCGGGCACGCTGTGGCTCTATGTGCTGATCTTTATCTTCTCGGCGCTGTGGTTCGGGCATTTCTGCCTGCGCGCGCTGGAGCAGTTGCGCGCCGAGCGCGCCGCCGTGGCGGCTTCGCCTGCGGCGGACGTCATCGATCTCGCGCCGTCCGACGTGCGGCGCATTGAACAATCCTGAAGCGAGGGCATCATGGGTTTCGGCCTGATCGTCATTGGTGACGAGATTCTGTCGGGGCGGCGCGAAGACAAGCACATGCGCCGCGCCATCGAACTGCTGGCCGCCCGTGGGCTGGCGCTGGACTGGGCAGAGTACGTGGGCGACGAGCGCGCGCGCATCACCGCCACGCTGCGCCGCACCTTTGCCGGCACCGACGTGGTGTTCTGCACCGGCGGCATCGGCGCCACGCCGGACGACCACACCCGGCAATGCGCCGCGGCGGCGCTCGGCGTGCCGCTGGCGTTGCATCCCGAGGCGCGCGAGCTGATCGCCCAGCGCATCGTCGAGACCGCCGCCGGCGATCCGGTCAAGGGCGACCTGAACCTGCCCGAGAACCAGCATCGCTTCAAGATGGGTGAATTCCCGGCGGGCGCGCGCATCATCCCGAACAGCTACAACCGGATTCCCGGCTTCTCCGTAGCCGATCATCACTTCATGCCCGGCTTCCCGGTAATGGCATGGCCGATGATGGAATGGGTGCTGGACCATTACTACCCGCACCTGTTCCATACGGCGGTGCAGGAGGAGCGTTCGTTCCTGGTGTTCGAGGCGCCCGAATCGACCCTGACGCCGCTGATGGAGCGGGTCGAGGCAGCGTTCGGCGGCGTGCGCGTGTTCAGCCTGCCGTCGGTAGGCGATGCCAGGCGCGGCGAGCTCTATGCGCGGCGCCATATCGACCTCGGCGTGAAGGGGGCGAGCGATCTCGTCGAGCCGGCCTACGCCATGCTGCGCGACGGCGTGCGCGAGATGGGCTTCGAGCTGGTGGAAGTCGCGGCGCGGCGGCCGGGCGATCCCGCGGCAGACTGAGCGGCGGACTGAGCGGTGATACGGTCATCGAATGAAAAACGGGACAGCCATGCTGTCCCGTTTTGCTTGCCGCCCGGCCGGGGCCTGGCGGTGTTGCCGCCCGTCAGGCGCCGTGCCACGGCAATCCGCGCACGCACCAGCCTTCCGTCGTCTTGCGGTGATGATGCTCATCGCGGTTGCCCTCGAAGCCTTCGAGCACATCCATCGCAAACTGGTAGCCGGCCTCGGTCGCCACGCGCGCCGCGTGCTTGGAGCGCGCCGCGCTGCGGCACAGGAACAGCACGGGTACATCGGTCGGTACCCGCGCCTTGAGCTGCTCGAGGAAGGCCGCGTTCTGCGCGCCGCCCGGGTAGCTCATCCATTCGACGTGCGCGGACTGGGCTTCCGGCAGGTCCGGCCCGCCGATCCAGTCCAGTTCCGCCTGCGTGCGCACGTCCACCATCACGGCGGCGGGATCGTTCTGCAGCAGGGCAAACGCTTCTTGCGGCGAGAGGGCGCCGAAATAGGGGAGCTGGTTTTGCTGCTGGCGCTGGCGCGCGGCTTGGAGAAGGTCGTCTCGGGTGGTCATCTGGGTGACAAGATCGAAAGGTGGAGTGGCGCCACGGCGCCATAGGGCAATGGAGCGCCCCGACGGGTATTCTAGCGCGCCGCGGGCCGGGCCCGGCAGGTTTGGGCGGCGGTCGGCCGCGGCCAGGAATGCCGGGTGCATGCACCGCAAGCAGGCAACCTGGTGGCGAGCGCACCAAAACAGATCATCATTTGCGTGGTGGCACATTGATGGTGCATTTTCGCGCTGTATTGCACTGTTTTGGTGTTTCCGCGGGCCCTGCCGGATGCGCGCCTGCGGGGCTCGCGCGGCCTGCCTGGGCAGCGAGATTTTGCATATGCCACATGCGCCACCCTGGCACCGTCCGAAGGCCTGCCTGGGGCCGTCCAATTGCACTTTTTTCGGGAACGCAGGGGTAATCAGGGTCTTCCCTTGGCATGCTTTCTGCTAACATTCCTCGTCCCTTTCGTGGCCGGTTTTTGCGCAGTCCCCAAGCCTTGCAGGCGGGGTGTGACGAAGACCGACGCAAGAATGGCTTTCTAGACTTCAGCCGAATTTCCAGGAGATAGGCATGGCCCACAGCGTTGCAGATGTGATGAAGCTTGTGAAGGAAAACGACGTCAAGTTCGTCGATTTCCGTTTCACCGATACCAAAGGCAAAGAGCAACACGTGTCGGTACCCGTGTCGCACTTCGACGAAGACAAGTTCGAAAGCGGCCACGCATTCGACGGCTCGTCGATCGCCGGCTGGAAGGGTATCGAGGCTTCGGACATGCTGCTGATGCCGGATCCGGTTACCGCCAACATCGATCCGTTTTACGAAGAACCGACCCTGGTGCTGACCTGCGACGTGGTCGAGCCGTCGGATGGCAAGGGCTACGACCGCGACCCGCGCTCGATCGCCAAGCGCGCCGAGGCGTACCTGAAGAGCACCGGCCTGGGCGACACCGCCTACTTCGGTCCGGAACCCGAATTCTTCATCTTCGACGGCGTGACCTGGAACATTGACATGCAGGGTTGCGCTGTCAAGATCCACTCGGAAGAAGCACCGTGGTCGTCGGGCAAGGAATTCGAGCACGGCAACAGCGGCCACCGTCCGGGCAAGAAGGGCGGCTACTTCCCGGTCGCCCCGATCGACACCTTCCAGGACATCCGTTCGGAAATGTGCCTGATCCTGGAATCGCTGGGCATCCCCGTGGAAGTCCACCACCACGAAGTGGCTGGCCAGGGCCAGAACGAAATCGGCACCCGGTTCAGCACGCTGGTGCAGCGCGCCGACTGGACGCAGCTGCAGAAGTACGTGATCCAGAACGTCGCGCACACCTACGGCAAGACCGCCACCTTCATGCCGAAGCCGGTCGTGGGTGACAACGGTTCGGGCATGCACGTGCACCAGTCCGTGTGGAAGGACGGCCAGAACCTGTTCGCGGGCAACGGCTACGCCGGCCTGTCGGAATTCGCGCTGTACTWCATCGGCGGCATCATCAAGCACGCTCGCGCGCTGAACGCCATCACCAACCCGGGCACGAACTCGTACAAGCGCCTGGTCCCGGGCTTCGAGGCACCGGTGAAGCTGGCCTACTCGGCCCGCAACCGCTCGGCTTCGATCCGCATTCCGTATGTGGCGAACCCGAAGGGCCGCCGTATCGAAACGCGCTTCCCGGATCCGCTGATGAACCCGTACCTGGGCTTCTCGGCGCTGCTGATGGCCGGCCTGGACGGCGTGATGAACAAGATCCACCCGGGCGAAGCTGCCGACAAGAACCTGTACGACCTGCCGCCGGAAGAGGATGCAAAGATCCCGACCGTCTGCTCGAGCCTCGACCAGGCCCTGGAATACCTCGACAACGACCGCGAGTTCCTGACGCGCGGCGGCGTCTTCTCCAACTCCATGATCGATGCCTACATCGAACTGAAGATGGAAGAAGTCACCCGCTTCCGCATGACCACGCACCCGATCGAGTTCGAAATGTACTACTCGCTGTAAGGCGGGACGTTGCCTGGTTGTGACCGGGCAACAGTTGCACCAGGAAGGGGCGGCTTCGGCTGTCCCTTTTTGTTTTGAAGCCTGGATTGATGGCTAGAATGGGGCTCCTTTTCCACCTCCCTTGCTGATGTCAATGGACGCGCTCGACTTTCCGCACTCCCAGCTCCACCCGATGCCCCGCTTCGGTGCCCGCATGCGTGCGCCGGCGGCCGTATGCGCCATGTTGGCGCTGGCCTTGCTGGCCTGGAGTCGGCCGGCGCCGGCGCAATCGGGTGATATCTATGTCTGCGCCGGCCCCAACGGCGTGCCGGAGTACCGCAACGGCAATGGCGGCAAGGGCTGCAAGCGGCTCAGCCTGCCGGAAGTGACCACCGTGCCGGGCACGCGCGTCTCCGCCGCCGGCGCGGCCAAGGGCAGCGCGCCGGCCACCACGCCCGCGACCTTCCCGCGGGTGGACAGCGCCACGCAGAAGAGCCGCGACGGCGAGCGCCGCGCCGTGCTCGAGCAGGAACTGCAGAGCGAGGAGGCCAAGCTGGCCGGGCTGCGCGCCGAGTACAACAACGGCCAGCCCGAGCGCCAGGGCAACGAGCGCAACTACCAGCGGTACCTGGACCGCACCGCCGCGCTGCGTGACGACATCGCGCGCGGCGAGGCCAATGCCGCATCGTTGCGGCGCGAACTTTCCAACCTGAAGGACTAGTCTCATGCGTCGCCTGATTCGCAGCGTCTCCCGCAAGGTGGCTTCGGCCGGAGCCGGCAATCCGCCCGAGGGCGGGGCCGCGGTGCTGCCGTTGGGCGATGTTTCCTATCGCCAGGGCCTGGACGTGATCGCCAACCCGGTCCTGCTGGTGCGCCAGCCGGGCATGCGCATCGTCTACGCCAACCCGGCGGCCGAAGCGAGCTTCGCGGTATCGCGCAAGGCCATGGTGGAGCTGTCGCTGGCGGACCTGTTCGGCGCCTCGGAAGAGCTCGGCAGCATGATCGATACGGTGCTCTCGCGGCAGTTCGATGCGCGCCGCCAGGACGTGGTGCTGCACCCGCCCTTGCAGGAGCCGACCCACGCGCACGTGGTGATCGGCGCGCTGGAGGCCAACCCCGACACCGTGCTGGTGGAGATGTTGCCCAACGAGCAGAAGGTGCGCAGCGAGCGCGAGGAACGCATCCTCGACCTGACCTCGGCCAACAAGGAACTGATCCGCAACCTCGCCCACGAGATCAAGAACCCGCTGGGTGGCATCCGCGGCGCGGCGCAGCTGCTGGAGTTTGAGCTGCCGGACCGCTCGCTGCGCGAATACACCCAGGTCATCATCAAGGAGTCGGATCGCCTGCAGACGCTGGTGGACCGGCTGCTGGAGCCGMACCGGCATCCGCATATCGTGTCGGACCTCAATATCCACGAGGTGCTGGAGCGCGTGCGTTCGGTGGTGCTGGCCGAATTCCCGTCCGGGCTGGATATCGTGCGCGACTACGACGCCAGCCTGCCGGACCTGCGCGGCGACATGGAGCAACTGATCCAGGCCGTGCTCAACATCGTCCACAACGCTGCGCAGGCGCTGGCCGAGCGCATCGGGCGCGGCGATGCGCAGATCGTCCTGCGCACGCGCGTGGCCCGCCAGGTGACAATTGCCAAGCGTCTGTTCAAGCTGGCATTGGACTTGCATGTCATCGATAACGGTCCGGGCATCCCCGAGGATATTCGCGAACGCATCTTCTATCCGCTGGTGTCGGGTAGGGACGGCGGCAGCGGCCTCGGTCTCACACTCGCTCAAACCTTCGTGCAGCAGCACGAGGGCTTGATCGAATGTGAGAGCCGGCCTGGCTGTACCGACTTCCGTATCCTGCTGCCCCTGCATTGACCTGGCGAAAGCAATTGGCATTGCCTCAACGATTGCTGCCTCCCGGTGCCTCAGGTGGCGTGCAGACAGGAACGCGGAAGACCGAATGACACCGAGCAGACAAGCGACGCACATGAAGCCGATCTGGATAGTCGACGACGATCAATCAATCCGCTGGGTTCTTGAGAAAGCCCTCGCCCGTGAAAGCCTGCTCTCGCGCAGCTTTACCAATGTGCGCGACGTACTCGCCGCGCTCGAAGACGACGAGCCGCAAGTCCTGATCTCCGATATCCGCATGCCGGGTGGCTCGGGCCTGGATCTGCTGCAAGCGCTCAAGGCGCGCCACCCGGGGCTGCCCGTCATCGTGATGACGGCCTACTCCGACCTGGACAGCGCGGTAGCCGCGTTCCAGGGCGGCGCCTTCGAATACCTGGCCAAGCCCTTCGACGTGGACAAGGCGGTCGAGCTGATCCGCCGCGCGCTGCAGGAAAGCCTGCGCGAGGAGGAGATGGAAGACCGCCTGGTGGACGCCCCCGAGATCCTCGGCCAGGCGCCCGCCATGCAGGACGTGTTCCGCGCCATCGGCCGCCTGTCGCAGTCCAACGTGACCGTGCTGATCACCGGCGAGTCCGGCACCGGCAAGGAGCTGGTGGCGCAGGCGCTGCACAAGCACAGCCCGCGTGCCAACGGCCCCTTCATCGCGCTGAACACCGCGGCCATCCCGAAAGACCTGCTTGAATCCGAACTGTTCGGCCATGAGCGCGGCGCCTTCACCGGCGCGCAGACCATGCGCCGCGGCCGCTTCGAGCAGGCCGAGGGCGGCACGCTGTTCCTCGACGAAATCGGCGACATGCCGTTCGACCTGCAGACGCGCCTGCTGCGCGTGCTGTCCGACGGCAACTTCTACCGCGTGGGCGGGCACAATCCGCTGCGCGCCAATGTGCGCGTGATTGCCGCCACCCACCAGAACCTGGAGACGCGCGTCAAGGAAGGACTGTTCCGCGAGGACTTGTTCCACCGCCTCAACGTGATCCGCCTGCGCCTGCCGCCGCTGCGCGAGCGGCCGGAGGACATCACCCTGCTGGCCCGTCATTTCCTGCAGAAGAGCGCCAAGGAACTGGGCGTGGAGCCCAAGCGCATGGCGGACGAGGCCTTGACCTATGTCAGCACGCTGCCGTTCCCCGGCAACGTCCGCCAGCTGGAGAACCTCTGCAACTGGCTGACCGTGATGGCGCCGGCGCAGACCATCGAGGTCAAGGACCTGCCGCGCGAGATGATCGGCGGTGGCACGCCGCAGGGTGGCAACGGCGCGGGTGCGGGCATGGCGCGGGCGCTCGATGCGCGCGCCGAAAGCCGGGCGGACGAGGCCGACGGCCACGACCCGGTGGACTACGGCGCAGCGCCCCCCGGGATGGCCGGGGAGCCTGATGCCGCGCTGGCCTTCGCCGGCCGCGCGGCCTCGGCGAGCGCGCTTGCCGGCTGGGAAAACCTGCTGGCGGGCGAGGCGCGCGCCATGCTCGAATCCGGCCAGCCCGAGGTGATGGATGCGCTGACGCGCCGCTTCGAGAAGGCGGTGCTGGAGGCGGCGCTCGGCGTGACCCGCGGGCGCCGGGTGGAGGCGGCCACCCGCCTGGGGATCGGGCGCAATACGATCACCCGCAAGCTGCAGGAACTGGGCTTCGACTGACGGCTTTGCCGCAGCGCGGAAATGAATACGGCCGGGTTTGTCCCGGCCGTATTCATTTGATGCGCGCTACGCGCGCGCGTCAGCCTCGTGCCGCCAGCAGCAGTTCTGCCATTTCCGCAAATCCCTCGCCGCAAGCCGCCTGCGTCAGGTAGGCGGGCCTGGCCGGCAGTTGCGGCAGAATGTCGCGGATGTTGGCGACCCCGACCGACAGGGGAAAGTGGGCGAACATGGTGGCGTCGTTCGCCGAGTCGCCGATAAACAGCCATTCGTCGCGTTCGGCGTCGAGATCCGCGCCGAGCAGCTCGGCTGCGCACAGCTTGCTCATGCTGAGCTTGTCGTGCGCGCCGAACCAGCCGTTGACGTGGATCGAGCTGACCGTGGCCGTCATGCCGGCATCGCGCATCAGCGCGACGATCCGGTCGACCGCGGGCGGGGGCAGGGGGGCGACGTCCTCGGCATGGTCGATGGCCAGGTCGGCCGCGTGCCAGGCCTGGTCGGAGGCCAGCGCGCAGCCGGGGACCGCCTGCAGGATGCGCTGGCCCAGCGCATGGATGCGCTCGAGGTTGGCTGTCCGCGTGGTGGCGTCGTCCAGGTAGCGGGTAACCAGCTTGCCGCTGCGCAGGTGGGAATAGAAGGCGCCGTTCTCGCCGATGATGGCATCCACCGGCCACAGGCGCGTCAGGATCTCGGCCCAGGCGATGCAGCGGCCGGTGACCGGGATCACGTGCAGGCCCGCCTGCTTGAGACGGTCCAGCGCGAGGTAGGTGGCAGCCGGCAGCCTGCCGTCGGTGGTGATGGTGCCGTCGATGTCGGTGAGCACGCCGCGCACGCGGCGCAACGCCGGGGCGGGAAGGGTCTGGATGGCTTGCATAGCCCCGGATTCTACCCTGTCAAGCCACCGACAAAACGTTGTCATATTATTGTCATTTAGTGGATTTGCCCGGTTTTCCAATCCAACAAGGCGGAGTAACATCCGGCTGTCACAAAAACTGCATACAGTCGGTCGATTTTTTCCCGAACTGAAATAACAACCAGGAGAGCTGTCGATGACCTTCCAACGTACCGTGCTGAAGATCGCGGCCTTTGCCGTGCTGGCGGGCGCCGGCACCGCGCACGCCGCTGTCGAGATCCAGTGGTGGCATGCCATGCAGGGCGCGCTGAACGACAAGGTGAACGAGATCGCCGACAAGTTCAATGCCAGCCAGTCCGACTACAAGATCGTGCCGGTCAACAAGGGTAGCTACGACGAGACCATGGCGGCCGGCATTGCCGCCTTCCGCGCCGGCACGCAGCCGGCCATCCTGCAGGTCTTCGAAGTGGGCACGGCCACCATGATGAGCGCCAAGGGCGCCATCAAGCCGGTATCGACGGTGATGAAGGACGCGGGCGAGAAGTTCGACCAGAAGATCTACATCCCCGCGGTTGCCGGCTACTACACCTCGTCCAAGGGCGAGATGCTGTCGTTCCCGTTCAACAGCTCGACCACGGTCTTCTATTACAACAAGGACGCCTTCAAGAAGGCGGGCCTGGACGCCAGCAAGCCGCCCAAGACCTGGCCCGAAGTGATGCAGTACTCGGCCAAGATCAAGGCGTCGGGCGGCCAGTGCGCGTACACCACCGACTGGCAGGGCTGGGTGCACCTGGAGAGCTTCTCGGCCTGGCACAACACGCTG
>NZ_JBFTNF010000114.1:0-13434 GCF_056397345.1 Cupriavidus sp. 05N38 | reverse complement strand
GCGCCACGGTGCCCGGCCTGTACTACGCCTTCGGCTTCAATGGCGAGGGCTTTGCGATCAGCCCCGGCGTGGGCGAAACCATGGCGGAGCTGATCGCCACGGGCCGTACCTCGATTCCGCTGGAGCCTTATGCCATCGAGCGCTTTGCGCGTGCGCAGGTGCTGCTGGAAACGAACTGATCCAGTAATCGCAACACAGCCTGACAAAGCCTGCGTGCCGCCGGTTTGCCCCCTCTCCCGCTTGCGACTCGCACGCGAGAGAGGGGCGTATGCGTCGCCTCGTGGCTCTATTCAGATGCGCGAGCGTGCAATGATCGTCCCCGCTCGCGTGCCGCTCACTGCAGAATCACATAGACCTTTCGCAGGGGTTCCAGGATCTCCCAGATGCCGGTCGTGTTCGCCGGGAAGAACAGCGTATCGCCGGTCTTGATCCGGATAGGCGTCCCACCCGTCGGCGTAAACAGGCATTCACCGGCAAGGATGTGCATGACTTCTGCTTCCGGAACTTGCCGTTCGTAGGCGCCGACTGTGCATTCCCAAAGGCCGGCCCGGTTCTGTCCGGCGCTCTCGATGTCAAACTTGAAGCTGCTGGTGCGGCACGGTGGTTGGCTTAACGGTCTGCCGACAGGACCGTCGTCGGTGAGGTCACTGCAAGACGCGGAATGCGGAATGATGGCAATGGGCATGGAGATCAGGGAGTGAGATGGATACGAGACGGCGGACGAGCAAGGGCGGTGCGACACAGCGACACCGCCTCCGGGTAGGACTGCGTTACTTATCGTCCTCGACCGCATCGGCCAGTTGCGCCAGGGAGTGGAAGTGGTAGTCCGGCTTGGTCAGCTCGGGCACTTCCATGGTGCCGCCAGATCCTGGCTGTGCATGACGGCGCTCGATCCAGCAGGTCTTCAGCCCAAGCTTCTTCGCAATGCCGATGTCGTGATATTGGCTCTGCGCCACATGAAGATTGTCTGCCTGCTTGTAACCCCATTTGCCGTCATAGCGGCCACGCGCATAGGCGAAGTACTGAGGATCGGGCTTTTCCGTCAGGGCATCGTCACAGGTGACCGTGTCGTCGAACGGGAAGTCCAGCGTCTTCTCGAAGTGAGTCAGTGCCCAGCGCTGGGCGTTGGTCATCGCCACCAGCTTGAAATGTTTGCGCAAACGCTTCAGCGCCTCGACCGAATCCGGGAACGCCTTCCAGTTGACCACGGAGTCCCGCAGGCCACAGGCGAGTGCGTCGGAGTCGGGGAGGCCAAGGCTCTGCGCCATCAGGTGCCAGCAACGTTCCAGGTCATCGGGATACCACATCGTCTTGTCAGCGGCGCGGGTACGGCGATAGGCGGCCAGGAAATCCTCATCGCTGATGGGGCTGCCGGGCACGGCGCGACGGAAGTAGTCGAGCATCCCGCCCTCGAAGTCAATCAGCGTGCCAACCACATCGAACGTAAGTACCTTGAAGTCTTTGAGTGCCATGAAATACCTCCGCTAGTAAAGAAGAGAAAGAAAACTGCCGACTGGTCGCGTATGGAGGCGACCGCGGTGCCAGACATCGAAACAAAGCTTGATCGGGCCACTTCCGGTTCAGTGGGCTCACGACACCAGGTCCTTGAGCTTGAAGTACAGGCCGACGGCGGGAAGGAACCACGGCGGTCCCAGATGGCCCGGGATGGCAGGCCAGTCGCGCATGCGCCAGGGGTTGGCCAGGATATCCCCCGCCATCACGCGGGCCATGCGCTGCCCCATCAGCACGGCCATCTGCGTGCCATGCCCGCTGAATCCCATCGCGTAGTAAGGACCGTCGCGCTCGCCGGCGTGCGGCAGGCGGTCTTGCGTCATGTCGACCAACCCGCCCCAGCAATGCGTGATCGCCACGTCGGCAAGCTGCGGAAAGCCCTCCGGCATGGTGGTGCGCAGGATCGTTGACGTGGCCGCCATTGCGGCCCGACGCCTCCGCTGCAATCGAACCCTGCGCTTCTAGCACCACGACATTCGCACCCTGCCTGGCCAGCGTCTGGGCCGCGGACAAGCCGCAGAATCCCGCGCCGACGATCGCCACATCGACTTTGGCGGGCAGCTCGGATGCCGCGCTCGGGAACGGCGCAAGGCCATGGTGCCAATAGGGGTCGGAAGAGCAAGGCGCGCCCGCGTGGGCAGGGTCCACCAGGATGCCCCTGCGGGGGATCAAAACGTTCCGTGATGCGTCCGACGCGGCCGGTCCGGGTGATGCCTGCGCCAGTTCCGACGAGGCCGCGTTGGCGTTCAATGTAATAGGAGCGGCCAGGTAGCCATCGCCTCCCTTGCCGCCGGCAAATTCGACTGCCGATAACCCGATGTGACGCACAGACACGGCCTTGCCCCGATAATCCGTTGTACGATGCACAAAGTGTAGAGAGCCCCTGCCAGCACGACAACATCCCAATTGTTGGGCCGAACATAATCTGAGGTTATGGCAAATTTCCGGCGAAAACTTCCCAGCGCCAATGCCCTGTTCGTCTTCGAGGCCGCCGGGCGCTGCGGCAGCCTGACCAAGGCCGCCGCCGAACTCTATGTCAGCCAGCCGGCCGTCAGCCGGATGCTGGCGCGCATGGAAGACCGCATGGGCGTGCGGCTCTTTAATCGGGTACGTGGGGGCGTCGAGCTGACCGAGAACGGTCGCCTGCTCCATCGCGCCATCACCGAAGGCTTCAACGTCATCCAGGCGTCGATCAGTGAAATCGAAACGCGCGCAACCGGACTGGAGACCGTCACGCTCTCCGTTTCGACGGCCTTTACCACGCACTGGATCATGCCGCGCATGGAAAAGCTGCGGCGGGACTTTCCCGGCGTCGACCTGCGGTTCCAGCTGGTCTCCGGGAAGGTTGGCGGACCTCTGCATGACGTCGACCTGGGGCTGCGATTTTTTTCCCCAGGCGAGGCAGCGCAAAACAGCGTGTTGCTGATGCCGGAAATCATCGTGCCGGTGTGCAGCCCGGCCTATCGGGACGATACCGGCCGCGACAGCGACGTCCTCATCAACCTGACCGACAGCAACCGTGACTGGCCGACGCTGTTTCCCGAGCTCGGTCAGCGCAGCCGGGACTTTTACCACCTGAATTTTTCCGACTATTCGATCGTGGTGCAGACGGCGATGCTCGGCCAGGGCATTGCGCCGGGCTGGCTGAACGTGGTCACCCACTGGATGAGGCTGGGCGCGCTGGTGCCGGCCATCGCGCAGGTTCATGTCGCGAACCGGCAATGCTATCTGGTGCAGCAGGCGCCCACGTCCCCTCGCCCTACCGTAACCAGGCTGCGCGACTGGATCCTCGAAGAGACCTACCAGGATCTGGTGGAGATCGACCGCATGTATCCCGGCCTGCGCCTGTTGAAGCTGGTCGGACGCTAATGATGCCGCCTGCGGTGCAGTTCATTGCGCAGCGCATCCAAGGCACCATCAAATAAAAAGCCCACAGGCATGACTGCCTGTGGGCAAGGCTTCACAGTGAAGCGGAGACCACCAGTAAACGTCAACGGCTCGCAATACGAATCAGGCCGGCCGGAAAATTCCATAGACCTTGGTCACTTGCTCACGGCTATCCCAGCTGCACTGCGCATTCTGTTCGACCAGGAAGATATCGCCGCGCGAAAATGTCCCGCTACGGCCGGTTTCATCTTCAAACGTCACGCTGCCCTCCAACAGATACATCAGTTCGTAGTGGGGATAGAGCATCGCCCGACGATGGTAGGGAGTCGAATCCCAGGTGCCGCAGACGAACTGCCCGTCCTGAGAGCGATAGTCTGTGTAGTTGCGACAAGCTGGAGTCGGGGTGAGCAGCAACGCGGCCGAAGGTGCGCCGGACGGCTCCAGTGCCGGCTCTTCTGCGATCGGCAGCAGCGCGCGCGCTCCGGGGCGGCTGTCGTTGTAGCGCATGAAGATGATCGACACCGGGCACTCCGCAGACCAGGCGAACTCTGCGTCATGTAACAACACAGCGCTGTTGCCCGGACCCAGCACGACCGTGCGATCCGGCTGGGTCAGCGTCAGCTTGCCCTCGCAGACGATGATGAGTTCATCTGCCGGCTGTGCCTTTACCGACCCGCACCCGCCGTCCAGTGTGATAACGCCCACGGTTACCGGTCCCGGCGGCAAGTCCAGCATGCGACGGCGGAAAAGGAAGTCGTTTTCCTCGGAAGCGTCGGTGAAGGGAATACCGAGGGAATGGTCTTGCGCAAACGTGCGCAAATTGACAAAGGTAGCCGGCGTGGCGCGCACGGTGGAACCCTGCTGCAAATTCGACATGACTTGCTCTCGCGATTCAATGAGGATTACGCTGCGTAGCCATGAGCCGCGCAAACCTTCAATAGGGAAAAAGTTCGATCGGTGTAGGTGTGTCCCGACATGAATCAGCTCCGCCATGACGTCGCCTACGCCCCGGACAGAATTACAGCACCATCGAGCTTCTGAAGTATCCCGTTTGGACAGTGTCCACGCATAGAAACAGCGGCATTTAACGTGCCGTTCAGCATAATTTGCTGCATCCCGAACAAGTCGCTATTGATGGACGTCGGTCAATCCCCTTCCGTGCGAAAGCTGACTGCATCCCGCAAGCCCATTGGACGAGCGTGGGCGTAGCAATTTGTGCGGTATGGCGCTGACCCAACGGCATAAGCTCTGCGTGATGAAGCGGCAGTCAGGGGATCATGTGGAATCGCATTTGCGCCGTAAAGAGGCGGGAACACTGTGGCAAGATTGCTTCAGTTCGTAGTCCTGCCAGACGTGTTGCTGATTCGGCTTACTCAAAAGGAAGACACCATGCCAAGCCACGATATCCATGCGCCAGTTTCCTACCGCTCGATGAGCGAAGAGGACGTGCCCGCCGCACATGAGCTGTCGCAAGCCTTGCGCTGGCCGCATCGTGCCGAAGACTGGCAATTTGTCCTTCGCCTTGGAACCGGCTTCGTCGCCGAGCAAGCTGGCGTGGCGATCGGCACGGGGCTTTGCTGGAAGCAGGGACAGCAAGCATCGCTCGGGATGATCATTGTGTCGCCGGCACATCAAGGCAAGCGCATCGGCAGTGAGTTGATGCGCCTGGTTCTGGAAGCGCTTGGCAACCGCTGCACGCTGCTTAATGCAACCCCCGCCGGACAGCCGCTGTATGAACGCCTCGGCTTTGTCGCGACCGGCACCATCAACCAGCATCAGGGCACGATGAATGCCGTCGACCCGGTTGCACTTGCCGGAGGGGAAACGCTGCATCCGTTTGAGCCCGGCGATATCGAGACGATCATCGAACTGGGGAATCGCGCTACCGGCATGTCGCGGGGCGAAGTGCTGAGGGCATTGCTCTCCACGGCCGAGACCGTGGTGCTGAAGCGCAATGGCGAAGCGGTCGGATTTTCGGTCATGCGCCGCTTCGGGCGGGGCTATGCGATCGGGCCGGTGGTGGCCTCCGATAGTGAACGCGCGAAAGCCTTGATTGCCTGCTGGTCTGGCGCCTACACCGGGTCTTTCGTGCGAGTGGATGTCACGGGAACGAGCGGCCTGCAGGACTGGCTCGCGCAGGTGGGACTGGTTCAGGTGGATACCGTCGTGGCGATGGCACGTAATGGCGTGCCGCCGGCGGATAGCGCGCTCAAGCAGTTCGCAATCATCAACCAGGCGCTCTGCTGAGCCACGTCGAAACAGCCGCCATCTTATGACGGAAAAGGCAGGGGAATACCCAATGTCCAGCAGTCATGCCACCGATGAAGCATTCTGGGAACGCATTCGCGACGCGTATCCCAGGCAACAGCCGTTGCTGAACCTCAACAATGCCGCGGTCAGTCCCCCGCCGCTTGTGGTCGAACAGGCAATGATTGATGCCTATCGCCTCGTCAGCCATAACCCGGATGTCAACATGTGGAGCAAGCTCGACGCCGAGCTCCCCGCCATCAAGCAGCAGCTCGCGCAACTGGCCGACTGCAGCCCGGAAGAAATCGCGCTGAACCGTAATACTTCGGAGGGTCTGAGCACGGCCATTTTCGGCATACCGCTCACTGCCAACGACCAGGTCCTGATTTCTGCGTGGGACTATCCGAGCGCGTGCGCGGCATGGCAGCAGCGCCAGCAAAGGGAGGGCATCGAGGTTGCATGTGTCGATTTCGACCTGACGGCAAGCGACGAGGAAATCTTCAAGGCGTACGAAGCGGGCATCACGCCGAAGACGCGAGTTAGGGCGCCGTCACGGGCGAAGTATTACCACCAGAAAATGCCATAAATCCATCACCGCCGCGGCAATAGCTGGCGCGGAGGGAGACCCGCCTCCAGCGTGCCGTGCAAGGCATGCCGTGCCTTCTGTGCCAGGCGACCCGCCCACTATCCCGACAACCTATGCCACGTCCCATTGTCGCCACGATCCACCTGGATTCGCTAACCCACAACCTCGCGCTTGCCCGCCGCGCAGCGCCGTCCTCCCGTGTCTGGGCAGTAGTGAAGGCCAACGCCTACGGGCATGGGATCGAACGGGTCTACCCGGCATTGCAGGCAGCCGATGGCTTCGGGCTGCTGGAACCGCAGGAAGCCATCCAGTTGCGCGAGCTCGGCTGGAACAAGCCGATCCTGCTGCTGGAGGGCTTCTTCGACGACGCCGATGTCGCCTTGCTGGGCACCCATCGCCTGAGTACGGCGCTACATTGCGAAGCGCAGCTACGCATGCTCGAAGTGCTTGCGCCCGAGTACCAACTGGCGCCGCGTTCGCTGGACGTTTGCCTGAAGCTGAATTCAGGAATGAACCGGCTGGGCTTTAGCCCGTCAGACTACAGAGCAGCCTGGCAACGAATCAGGGCCATCGAAGCCATTCGTTCAATTACGCACATGACCCACTTCTCGGACGCTGACGGCTCGACCGGCATCAGCGGGCAGATGGAAGTCTTCCGCACGGCGACCCGTGGACTGCCAGGGGAGATCAGCGTGGCGAATTCGGCTGGCATGCTCTGGCATCCAGACAGCCGCACCGACTGGGTGCGCACCGGCATCATGCTCTATGGTGCTTCGCCTTCGGGCTGCTGGCGGGACGTGCAGGACCAAGGACTGCGGGCAGCGATGACATTGCAGAGCAAGATTCTGGCCGTGCAGGAACTGCGGCCCGGACAATCAGTGGGCTATGGCTCCCGCTACGTCGCTCCAGACACACGCCGCATCGGCATCGTTGCTTGCGGTTATGCCGATGGCTATCCGCGCACCAGTTCATCCGACATCGGGCACTATGCGCCGGTGCGGGTCGGCAATCGCGATACGCGGACGGTCGGACGCGTGTCCATGGATATGCTCGCCGTCGACCTGACCGGGTGTCCGGATGCCACACCTGGAACGTCCGTTGAACTCTGGGGCAGGCACGTTCCGATCGACAGCGTGGCTGCCGCAGCCGGAACAATCGGCTATGAACTGATGTGCGCCATCGCACCGCGCGTACGGGTGGAAGTGGAGCCGCTGGACTACTGACCGCGCCGCGCAGCGAACCGGTCTGCGTTGATCTGCAGACTGTCGGCTTTGCCCGAAAGCATGCACCGTGTCGCACGATGCATGCTGTCACTCATCGCCTGCATGGAACTCGGATACAAATGTCGGCGCTTCTTCCATGAGATAGCGTCCGTTCTGGCACACGTAGTACATGGCGTGATGGCCGCTACGTGCGAACGTCACACAGCAGGAATGCTCGAAGCGCCCGAAACGGGTGATGCCAATGCCGGGCGAACCCGGCCACTCCCATACGCGCTGTTCCTCAACGCAGTCCAAAACGCGGTGCTGAGTCCTGGGATGCATGGACGAATTGAGCATCATGTTGATGTACCCGAATACACCCAGCGAAGGGTAACGCTCCTGCATTGCCGTCCATCGTCGCTTAGGCGACATTGCAGACCTCCGTGTCCAGCTTGATGTTCCCTGCCTTCAGCACTTCATTTGCCTGCAGATGATAGTTCCAATGCCCGTCCTTGATCGTTTCGAGCATACGCTAGGGCTTGACAACGTTCGCCATCAGTTCCTGAGTCTCCTCGTATAGTCATTTGCTGACCAACGTGCATTGACCGGCCAGCCTCGCCCTGTGTACGAAGCGCCGGCCAGATCGCAAAATTACTGCGCGCGCCTGAGCTGCTCCAGGATGGCAGGATCTTCAAGGGTCGACAGGTCTTGCGTAATCTGGTCGCCCTTTGCGATGCTGCGCAGCAGCCGGCGCATCACCTTGCCCGACCGTGTCTTGGGCAGGTTGTCGGCAAAGCGGATTTCCTTTGGCTTGGCGATGGGGCTGATCTCCCTGGCGACCCAGTCGCGCAGCTCCCTGGCGATCCGCTGCGCTTCCTCGCCCTGAGGGCGGGCGCCCTTCAGCACGACATAGGCGCAGATGGCCTCACCGGTGGTCTCGTCCGGCTTGCCCACCACGGCGGCCTCTGCGACGCTCGGGTTAGCGACGAGCACCGATTCGATCTCCATCGTGCCCATACGGTGACCGGAGACGTTGAGCACGTCGTCGATGCGACCGGTAATGCTGAAGTAGCCGGTCTTTTCATTGCGCACCGCGCCGTCGCCTGCCAGGTAAAGCTTGCCGCCCAGTTCCTGAGGGAAATAATTTGTCTTGAACCGCTCCGGATCGCCCCAGACCGTGCGAATCATGGACGGCCACGGGCGCTTGATGACCAGGATTCCGCCTTGTCCGTTCGGCATTTCGTTGCCGGATTCATCCACCACCGCGGCCACGATCCCCGGCAACGGCAGCGCGCAGGAGCCCGGCAGCAACGGCGTCGCGCCAGGCATCGGGCTGATCATGTGCCCACCGGTTTCGGTTTGCCAGAAGGTATCGACGATCGGGCATTTCCCGTTGCCAACGTAGTTGTAAAACCACATCCAGGCTTCCGGATTGATCGGCTCGCCCACCGAGCCGAGCAGGCGCAGGCTGGACAGGTCATAGTGCTTCGGATGCACGTCCGGGTCCTTGTCGCAAGCCTTGATCAGCGCGCGGATCGCCGTCGGGGCAGTATAGAAGATCGTGGTTCGATGCTTGCGGACCATGTCCCAGAACCGACCGGCATTGGGGTAGGTCGGCACACCTTCGAACACGACCTGGGTCGCGCCCGCCGCAAGCGGGCCGTAGGCGATATAGGTGTGGCCGGTGATCCAGCCGATGTCGGCCGTGCACCAGAATACGTCGGAGGACTTGATGTCGAAGGTCCACTTCATCGTCAGCATCGCCCACAGCAGATAGCCACCGCATGCATGCTGCACCCCTTTGGGCTTGCCGGTAGAACCTGACGTGTAGAGGATGAACAGCGGATGCTCAGCTCCGACCCATTCCGGCGCGCAGGTGATGGGCTGATCGACGATCAGCGTATCCAGCCAGCGGTCACGTCCCGGGACGAGATCGATGCTGGCGCCGGTGCGCCTGTAAACGATAACGTTGTTGATAGTGTCGCAACCACCCAGGTCCATGGCTTCGTCGACGATCGACTTCAACGGCAGATGCTTGCCGCCGCGCACCTGCTCGTCGGCCGTGATCACCGCCACCGCGCCGGCATCAATAATCCGTTCGCGCAGGGACTTGGCAGAGAAGCCGGCGAAGACCACGGAATGCACCGCACCGATGCGCGCACAAGCCTGCATGGCGGCGATACCTTCGATGGACATCGGCATGTAGATGACCACGCGATCACCCCGCCCTACGCCAAGCGCCCGCAAGCCGTTGGCAAGCTGACAGACCCTTGCGTGAAGCTGCGCATACGTGATCCGCGTAACATGGCCGTCGTCGGCCTCAAAGACGATCGCTGTCTTCTCGGCATTGCCGTTCAACAGATTGCGGTCGAGGCAATTGTACGAAACGTTAAGCTCGCCATCCTCGAACCAACGGTAGAACGGAGCTTGCTCCTCGTTCAGCGTCCTGGTGAACGCCTTATGCCAGCTGATGAGGTCGCGCGCATGCCGGGCCCAGAAGCCTTCGTAATCTTCTTCGGCTGCAGCGCACATCGCCCGGTAGCCTTCCATGCCGGAAATGTTCGCGTTGTTGACAAACTGCACGGACGGATTGAATAGCTCGGGTTCCCGTTTCATGGGCGCGATGTCGGACATGGCTACTTCTCTGAGCGTTTAGAAAATTATCAACCGATGATCCAGCGGGCTGGTATCACCGGTGGCGATGTCTGAAGGGCATCATGGCGACGAAGGAATCGGCATAGCCCACGACAGTGATGGCTGTCGGCTACGGCGGTACGTACTTTGTATTTCCTCGCCATGAACAGCGAGAGCAGGCTCGCGATCCGGATACAGTATCGCATCGCAGCGCTGGCAGAAGCTGCCGAATACGCTTTGAACTTGCAATTTCCGGTGTTTTCTCGCCCGCAGTTGGAGGCCTGACGCTGCGCCGCTGTGGCTGACACGATGCGGAAGCCGGCGGCCAACGCGAAGCCGTCCCGGGACGGACGGCGCTCCAAACCTGGAAACTCTGAAGCCGAACGGAGTTGTATCAAGAACCCGGAGATGCCCCGGGTCTGCACTAACGGACTTAAGCTCAGAACTTGTGGCGGATGCCAACGACAGCGCCAAACTGGTTTGCACCCGGCTGCACGGCTTCGCTGCTCGCACCCAACTGGTCATTGAACCCGTTCACCCCCAGATTCGACTTGCCGCGGTTCAGTGCGTATGAAACCGTCGTGTAAAGATCCGTGCGCTTCGACAGTGCATAGTCAACCAGCGCAACGAACTGCCACGGATTGCCGGCGTTCGACTGACGCAGGTTCTGGTAGTACGCGGAGCCACTGACCGACAGCGCCGGCGATACCTGATAGCCAACGCCGACCCAACCGAGGTTCGACAATGTGTTGGTCAGCGCAACACCAGGCAGGGTGGCACCGTTGAACGCGTGGGCATATCGGTAGCCGCCGTAGAGCTTGGCAGGACCGAAGGTGTATGTCCCGGCGACTGCGGCCCGTCTGATCAGACTATTGGTCGAAAGAGCCGTGGCTGCCGACCGGTTCGACTGGTCGTAAATGGCGCCAACGGCGAATCCGCCCGCAGCATAGTTCACAGCGAACGAGTATTCACGCCCGTTGGTGAAATTGCCCGCGACCTCCTGGTTGTTATTGTTGAAGCTATACAGGCCAGTCACGCTCAGGCCGCCGAACGTCCCCATATACTTGGCGGAGTTGTCGGCGCGCGCCCCGCCCATGAACGGGTCTTGTGCACCGATGGAATAGCGGCTCGCGATCGCCATCGGGTCATAGGTAACGCCAAAGTCATAGAACGGCGTCGTGTGCCGGCCCAGGGTGAGCTGTCCCCACTGGTTCTGCAGACCGACGTAGGCGCCGCGACCAAAGAGACGGCCACCCTGCGCCGAGGTGCCGGTATCCAGGTTGAAGCCGCTTTCCAGCAGGAAGATGCCCTTCATGCCGCCACCCAGGTCTTCTACGCCGCGCAGTCCCCAGCGCGATCCGGACTGGTTGCCAGATTGCAGGGCCCAGAGATTGTTTCCCTGGGCACCGGCCGGTACGGTACCCGTCGAAGCAACGGCCTTGTTCAGGTATTCAATACCCACATCCGCAACACCGTACAACGTTACGTTCGATTGCGCATACGCGCTGGGGACCACCAGCAAGGCGACTGCAAGGGCCGACAGATTGATTTTCATGAAATGATTTCCTCGAAGAACAGTAAGTATCCAATTCGTATCGGTTCGAATTGGGGCGACTCGGATTCTGCATCTGTTTTTTGATAATTAACAATCCGTAGTTTGACCATCAGTGTTGCTATTTAATCTAAAGCTTCTTTTAGGCAACCGCCTATATCCGTCAGGCAAGTATCGGCTTAGGATGTGCGGTAGCTCTGCTGTCTCGTGTATGTTCATCAGCATATATCGACACTTTCCATGGCTTTGCAGTAGAGCCCGTACGGGGCTGCTCTTGGGCAGCCCCATTTTTTTCACACTACGGTTGCTAGCGCACCGCTTGTAGTCAGGACTCGATCACCGCGTGCCTGTCCTTGACAAGGTACATGGCCAGTTCAATTTCATTTCGCAGCCCAAGCTTGCTCATGGCCGAGCACTTCTGGACACTGATCGTCTTGACGCTGCGCTGGAATTTCCGTGCAATCTCCTGAAGCGGATAGCCTTGCGCCAGGAGACGAATTACCTCGCGTTCGCGTGGGCTAAGACGATCGTCGCACCGGTCTTCGCAAAGGTGGGGCGGTGCAATCAACAACCTCTCCGTGGCGGGGTCGATGTACTTGGAACCTGAGCGGACGGCTTGACATGCATCCGCCACGAACTGCAGATCCATTGATTTTGCGACAAACGCGTGGGCACCTTTCGCCAGCAATTGACGAACCAGGCCGTTTGGACGCGCCCCGGAGAAGACCACGATCTTCACCTTGGGGTACATCCGGCGTAGTCGCTCTATCAGGCGTAACCCGTCGATCTCTCCACCATAGTCATAGCCGATGATGACGATATCCGGCAGTAGCAATGCATGCTTCCTGAGTTCCAACAGGAGCCCATTGACGCTATCCGCGATGGCCATGACGTCAATGCCTTGACGTGCCATGTACGGCGCCAGTCCGGCGAGCACCACGGGATGATCGTCGGCAATCACAGCGGTAGTTTTGGTGGTCATCGCCTGGAAGCAGAATAGAGCCGCACAATCTTTAAGTACCCTTTCACACGGTCGACAAGACCGCTGAGCGGCTCGCCACGGCGCAGATTGTCCAGGACCGCCAGGGCTGCCGTGTCGTCTACATCGTGCGGATTCGTGGCGTATGTCATTGCAGTGGTGGCAGCGCCGGGCGAAAAGGGGAAATCATGATGCGATGAACACGCGAGCATCTGATAGGAAAAAATTACTRCATCCGGGCTCGCACCAAGATGACGCACTCCTAGGGTAAATCCCGACCGATATTGCGGTGCACATGCACGCGCGCTGAGCGCACGGCATGCAATGCCAAATGGGACACATGAAACCGCAGCTATTACTGTCATGGCCCGGATTACCCCACTAATTGCTTGAGCGCACATGCTTCAATGTCGCATCCCACAAAGACCCTGGCCCCCGTTCCAGGAGTCATTGCCATGTCAGAGAAGAAGCCGTTCGAGAGCTTTATCGGCCCAGACGAATCAACCCGGATCATGAGCGCCCTGCACCACCGTTTTTCGAAATCTTTCAGCGCGAGGCGTTCCATACCGCAGCGGAAGCAGATCCAGGGCTTTTGCCAGATCCCACCGGGCGTCTGATGGGTGATTCGCCAGTCGATCACGTGCGACTCGCGGCCTGATTTACAAACTAAGAAAGGAGACACCATGAACCTGTTCATCTTGCGTCTGCTGGCGCGGCGCATCGGTCTGGCGCTGATCTCGCTACTGGCCGTCTCGGCCATCGTCTTCGCCATCACCGCGGTATTGCCCGGCGATGCCGCGCAGGAACAGCTCGGCCAGGACGCCGCCAGGACGCC
>NZ_JBFTNF010000113.1:0-13690 GCF_056397345.1 Cupriavidus sp. 05N38 | reverse complement strand
ACGTGGCAGGCAGGGAGGCAAAAGCTATAATTTATCGGATTATGACAGACTTCGGCAGGGATTCTTGCATTGCAGCGTATGCCGCCGGCAGCCGCCGCGCGCGGCGCGGCCTGCCCTGCCGGCCGGCCTGCAGTACCCGCCCGCTGCCACCGACACTGCCCTCAACCCGCCCCGCGCGGCCCGGCCCCGCCGCCGCGCCCGCGCCGGCGCCGCCCCGAAAGGTTTCCCCTTGAAACTCCACGCTGACCAGCCCAATGCCCTCAATACGGTGACCGCCTACGGGCCCGGCTATATCGAAATCAACATGGTGCGCTACACGGACTCCGTGCTGGTCATGCCCGAAGGCGAGGTCCGGCCATGGCCGGTACGGCACTTCGAAGACCTCGAGCCGGCCCATTTCGAGGGGCTGCTCGAGCACGCACCCGAAGTGGTGCTGCTCGGCACCGGCAGCCGCCTGCGCTTCCCGCACCCGCGCCTGACCGCCTCGCTGGCGCGCCGGCATGTAGGGGTCGACGCCATGGACCTGCAGGCCGCATGCCGTACCTACAACATCCTGATGGCGGAAGGCCGCAAGGTGGCGGCCGTGCTGCTGCTCGAAGACCCGGCCTGAGGCCGGCCCGGCGCCATGCGCCCGCCCAGGGACGAAACGACAAGTTACGCGGGCGCCACGCTTGAAGTTTGCCGGGCAGCCCCCATCTGCCGCCACCATGGTGGCAGCACTCATGCAGCCGCCCCCTTCCTGCCCCTCCCAGGAGCCATAAGAATGACAGTCAGTCTCGACCAGGCCGTATCCGACTTCAGCGCGCCCGCCACCGGCGGCGCTTTCCGCCTTGCCGGGCAGCGCGGCAAGACCGTGGTGCTGTATTTCTACCCCAAGGACAATACGCCGGGTTGCACCACCGAAGCCATGAACTTCCGCGACCAACACGACGACTTCGTCAAGGCCGGCGCGGCGGTGTACGGCATCTCGCGCGACAGCATGAAGTCGCACGACAACTTCAAGGCCAAGCTGGAGCTCCCCTTCGAGCTGATCTCGGACGGCGACGAAGCCGTCTGCAATCAGTTCGATGTCATCAAGATGAAAAAGATGTATGGCAAGGAAGTGCGCGGCATCGAGCGCAGCACCTTCATCATCGACGGCAAGGGCATCCTGCGCCACGCCATGCGCGGCATCAAGGTGCCCAACCATGTGGACGAGGTCCTGCAGATCGTGCGGGATCTCTGAGCGCAAACGCCCTTCGGGGCGGCGGCTGGATCGCCGCAGCAACACCTTGGCCCCCGGGTCCTGCCAGCGATTGCAAAACAGAAATCGTTCGGATACATTGATCCGTAATGAGTTCAGAATCCGGATGCCACGCTGTTTCATCGTCCCGGCCCAGGCGCCTCGAGCCCCGGGCCGGTAGCGGACCTGCCGTGTCTCCGGTCCGCAAGAAAGCCGTCAAACCTGCTGCACAGGTCTGGCGGCTTTTTTGTTTGTACGCACAGGACACGATCGGCAACTTCGCGGCCCAGCGCGGCCGCACTCGTGCCCTGCGCCGTTTTCCAGCCGTCTTCTCCCCCTGAAAGGAAAGCCAAGCATGCCGCTGCCGACCATGCCCGCCAAGCCTGCTCAATTGCTTGACCCGAGTGAATTCGCCCCGGTGACCAAGCTGCCCAAGGCCAGATCAGCGACACAGGCCAAGAAACCTGTGCCGGCGCTGGAGCGCGTGGCCTTGCTGGAAACCGGAAACAGCACGGCGCAAGACGCCTCGGGCGTCGAGACCCGCATCGGCGGCACCACGCGAGCGCGCAACAAGGACGCGCCGACGCCGCTGACGCCCGTGCCGACCCTGGCCTCGGTGCCGAAGACCCCGGCCAAGACCGCCGCCGGCACCACCAGCCGCCGCGCACCCAAACACACTGGCCCGGCCAAGCTGTTCGTGCTGGACACCAACGTGCTGATGCACGACCCGACCTCGCTGTTCCGCTTCGAAGAGCATGACGTCTATCTGCCGATGATGACGCTCGAGGAGCTGGACAACCACAAGAAGGGCATGAGCGAAGTCGCGCGCAACGCGCGCACCGTCAGCCGTACCCTCGACGCGCTGGTGGGGGGCACCGACGGCGTGCTCGACGACGGCATGCCGCTGGCCAAGCTCGGCAACCGCGATGCGCAGGGCAAGCTGTTCCTGCAGACCAAGCTCAACGAGATCAAGCTGCCCGACGGCCTGCCGCAAGGCAAGGCCGACAACCAGATCCTGGGCGTGGTCAGCGCGCTGCAGCAGCAGTTTCCGGACCGCCAGGTCGTGCTGGTGTCGAAAGACATCAATATGCGCATCAAGGCCCGCGCCCTGGGGCTGCCCGCCGAGGACTACTTCAACGACCAGGTCCTCGAGGACAAGGACCTGCTCTACTCGGGCGTGATGATCCTGCCCAACGACTTCTGGGCCAAGCACGGCAAGGGCGTGGAGAGCTGGCAGGATCCGAAGTCCGGCGCGATGTTCTATCGCCTGACCGGACCGCTGGTGCCCTCGTTCCTGGTCAACCAGTTCGTCTACCTGGAGCCCAGCGACGGCAGCCTGCCGCTGTACGCCCAGGTCAAGGAGATCAACGGCAAGACCGCGCTGCTGCAGACGCTCAAGGACTACACGCACCACAAGAACAATGTGTGGAGCGTGACCGCGCGCAACCGCGAGCAGAACTTCGCGCTCAACCTGCTGATGCATCCGGAGATCGACTTCGTCACGCTGCTGGGCCAGGCCGGCACCGGCAAGACCCTGCTGGCGCTGGCGGCGGGCCTGGAGCAGGTGCTGGACCAGAAGCTCTACAACGAGATCATCGTCACCCGCGCCACCGTGCCGGTCGGCGAGGATATCGGCTTCCTGCCCGGCACCGAGGAAGAGAAGATGCAGCCCTGGATGGGCGCATTCGACGATAACCTCGAGGTGCTGCAGAAGAGCGACGACAGCGCCGGCGAATGGGGCCGCGCCGCCACCCAGGAACTGATCCGTTCGCGCATCAAGGTCAAGAGCATGAACTTCATGCGCGGCCGTACCTTCGTCAACAAGTTCGTCATCATCGACGAGGCGCAGAACCTGACGCCGAAGCAGATGAAGACGCTGGTGACGCGTGCGGGCCCGGGCACCAAGATCATCTGCCTGGGCAATATCGCGCAGATCGATACGCCCTACCTCACCGAAGGATCGTCCGGGCTCACCTACGTCGTCGACCGCTTCAAGGGATGGAGCCATAGCGGCCACGTCACGCTGGCGCGCGGCGAGCGCTCGCGCCTGGCGGACCATGCCGCGGATGTCCTGTAGGCGTTGCACCAAGCCGGCAAGCCCGCTTCCCGTGTAGGACCGCGCCCGGCAGCATTGTCTGCCGGCGTGGCCTAGCATCAAGGTAACCGGAGCGCCCGCCAAGTTCGGCACCCTGCGTGCCGGCGCCTGGCGGGCGCTTTTTCATCTTGGCTCTGGATCGACGGAGGCACTTGAATGGATACCCAGCATCCTCGCCTGGCGCATGCCAGGAACAAGGTCAGGGCGCGGCTTGCCCTGGCCGGCGGCCTTGCCCTTGCGGCACTTTCCCTGCCATGCGGCTCCGCCCTCGCCGCGGACGAAATGGTGATCCGCACCATGGGGCCGGTCAGCTATGTGTGCGGCGGCATTGCCGCGGACGAGCAGCAGCAGCTCGCCGCGCAGCAGAAGAATTTCAATATGGGCGTGCTCTTCACCCAGGGCGAACGCGGCGAATTCCTGGCCGACGTGGCCGTGCGCATGATGCGCGAAGGCCACGAAGTTGCCAGCTTCACGGCGGCCGGGCCGAAGTGCCTGATCAAGGCCCCGCAAGGCAGCTACAATATCGAAGCGACTTATAAGGGTCAGGCCAAGTCGGTCAATGTGAGCACCGGCACGTACAACGCGCAGTTGCGCTGGTAAGCGGTGCCACCGGACGGCTGCTTTCGCGGCTGTTGCGCGGCTGTCTGCGCGGTGCTTGGCGCCCGGCCCGCAATCGATCAGAACAAGAATGCCAACGCGCCAGACAGGCCAGACAGCCAAGTCACCCGAACCCGGGCCCGTATCATTACCGGCGCGCGTTGCCTGCCGGGCCCGCCTGCCCTTGCTGTGCGCAGCCGCGCTTGTGCTGGCCGCCTGCGCCTCCGCGCCGCCGACCCGCAACGCCGGCCAGACCCGCCCTGGCGGCACCCCCATGGTGGACCCCAGCGCCGGGCTCGAGGAAGTCTCCATCCAGGCCATGTCCCTGGTCGGCACGCCCTACCGCTATGGCGGCAACACGCCCGACTCCGGCTTCGACTGCAGCGGCCTGGTGCGCTACGTGGTGCTGCGCGCCGCCAACGTCAGCCTGCCGCGCACCACCGAGGCAATGGGCGAGCGCGGCGTGGCGCTGGATCGCGGCCAGGTAGCCTCGGGCGACCTGGTGTTCTTCAACACCACCGGCCGCGCCAACTCGCACGTCGGCATCTACGTCGGCCAGAACCGCTTCGTGCACGCGCCGTCCACCGGCGGCACCGTGCGCCTGGAGGACATGGGCAAATCCTATTGGGCGTCGCGCTACAACGGCGCCCGGCGCGTGGCCAGCGCGGCCGTCCCGCCACCGATGCCCGCGCGGCCTCAGCCGCAATTGCCGACGCCGGAGGCTCCTGCCGCCCCGCCGGCCGGGGACGACGACCCCATCGCCGCCTTCGCCAATCGCTAGGTTCGGCGTGCCGGGCATCCCGCGCCCAACAAAAAACCAGGCATGACGCCTGGTTTTTTTGGGGCAGTGCCGACAGCGGGATGTCGCCTCAGAGCACGTGCAAGCCGATCCACCATGCAATCGCCGCCATGAAGGCAGACGCAGGAATGGTCAGCACCCAGGCCCAGACGATATTGCCGGCCACGCCCCAGCGCACGGCCGAAGCCTTCTGCACCGAACCTACGCCGACGATGGCGCCGGTGATGGTGTGGGTGGTGGAGACCGGCACGCCCAGCGCCGAAGCGATGAACAGCGTGATCGCCCCGCCGGTCTCGGCGCAGAAGCCGCCCACCGGCTTGAGCTTGGTGATCTTCTGGCCCATGGTGCGCACGATGCGCCAGCCACCGAACATGGTGCCCATGCCGATCGCCACGTAGCAACTGACGATGACCCACACCGGCGGTTCGCCGCCGCCCTGCGCCACATGGCCGCTGGCGATCAGCAGCATCCAGATGATGCCGATGGTTTTCTGCGCATCGTTGCCGCCGTGGCCCAGGCTATAGAGCGAGGCCGAGATCAGCTGCAGCCGGCGGAACCAGCGGTCCACGCGGGACGGCGGCGTGCGGAAGAAAGTCCAGGCCACGATCACCATCATCAGCGAACCGAGCACGAAGCCCAGCAGCGGGGAGATCACGATGAACGCAACGGTCTTCGCCAGGCCACCGCCCACCAGCGCGCTGGTGCCGCCCTTGGCCACCGCGGCGCCCACCAGCCCGCCGATCAGCGCGTGCGACGACGACGAGGGAATGCCGTAGTACCAGGTGATCAGGTTCCAGGCGATGGCGCCGACCAATGCGCCGAAGATGACGTGGTGGTCGACGATATGGACGTCGATGGTGCCCGTTCCCACCGTGGCCGCCACCTTGAGGTGGAAGATGAAGATGGCCACCACATTGCACATGGCGGCCATGGCCACGGCGTGGTGCGGCTTGAGCACGCCCGTSGAYACCACCGTGGCRATCGARTTGGCSGCRTCGTGGAAGCCGTTCATGAARTCGAACAGCAASGCGAGSSCSACCAGCARGSCGATCACCCACAAGCTCATTTGWATGGTCTGCATGCCGATTCGTGCCTCAGGCGTTTTCCAGGACGATGCCTTCGATGATGTTGGCGACGTCCTCGCACTTGTCGGTGATGGTTTCCAGTTGCTCGTAGATGGCCTTGAGCTTGATCAGCCGTTTCACGTCGGTCTCGTCGCGGAACAGCTTCGACATGGCCGAGCGCATCACGCGGTCCGCCTCGGACTCGAGCTGGTCGATCTGCTGCGCCGTCTTGAGGATGGCGCTGGCATTGCTCATGTCTTCGAGCAGCCCGACCGCGATCTTGACCTGGTCGCAGCACTGCACGCAGATCGAGGCCAGCTTGCGCGCTTCGTCGGTCAGGCTGGTCACGTCGTACAGCGAGATGGTCTCCGCCACGTCTTCCATCAGGTCGAGGATGTCGTCCATGGTGGTGATGAGCTTGTGGATCTCATCGCGGTCCAGCGGCGTGATGAAGGTCTTGTGCAGCAGGTCGATGGTGTCGTGCGTGATGCGGTCGGCCTTCTTTTCGGTGGCCTGGACGCGGCGCGCGTGTGCCTCGGCATTGGGCAGGTCGTTGACCAGCACTTCCAGCTCGCGGGCGGCGGTCACCGCGCAATCGGCATGCTGGTTGAAGTATTCGAAGAACTTGCCCTCCGTGGGCATGAATCGGCCGAACATGGGTTGTTCCTTGTCACGACGCGTTAGCGCCGCTGGTTGTTGCTGAGTGGGTTGCTGGATCAGCCAGTCGTGCATTGAATGACAGCCGCCTCGCGGCGGCTGTCATCAAAACGCAATATTTTACAGGCATGTGGGGCGAAGCCGCGCCTCTTTGATGTGCGGCGCCGGCGATCCGCCTTCCCGGCGGCGCCGGCTGCCCGGCAAGCCGCGCCGGGCCTGGGCTTCAGTTGTCGTTGTCGAAGAAGGCGGGGCCGCCGCTGAAGTTGTCGAACTTCGTGAACTGGCCCAGGAATGTCAGCCGCACGGTCCCGATCGGGCCGTTACGCTGCTTGCCGATGATGATTTCCGACGTGCCCTTGTCCTGCGAGTCCGGGTTGTAGACCTCGTCGCGGTAGATGAACAGGATCACGTCGGCATCCTGTTCGATAGCGCCGGATTCGCGCAAGTCGGACATCACCGGCCGCTTGTTGGGGCGCTGTTCCAGGCTTCGGTTCAACTGCGACAGCGCAATCACGGGGCAGTTGAGCTCCTTGGCCAGGCCCTTGAGCGAACGCGAGATTTCCGAGATCTCGGTGGCGCGGTTTTCACCGCCGCCCGAGCCCGACATCAGCTGCAGGTAGTCGATGATGATCAGGCCGAGCTGGCCGCACTGGCGCGCCAGCCGGCGTGACCGGGCGCGCAGCTCCATCGAGCTCAGCGCCGGGGTTTCGTCGATGAACAGCTGGGCATCGTTCATGCGCTGGATGGCATGCGTCAGGCGCGGCCAGTCTTCGTCGAGCAGGCGGCCGGTACGCAGGCGGTGCTGGTCCAGCCGGCCCACCGAGCCGAGCATACGCATGGCCAGCTGCGTGCCCGCCATTTCCATGGAGAACACCGCCACCGGCAGGCCCTGCTCCACCGCCACATGCTCGCCGATGTTCAGCGAGAACGCGGTCTTGCCCATCGAGGGCCGGCCCGCAACGATGATCAGGTCGCCGGCCTGCATGCCGCTGGTCATGCGGTCCAGGTCGATAAAGCCGGTCGGTACGCCGGTCACATCGGTGCTGGAATCCCGGTGGTACAGCTCGTCGATGCGCTCCACCACCTGGGTCAGCAGCGGCTGGATCTCCTGGAAGCCCTTCTGCCCGCGCGAGCCTTCCTCGGCGATGGCGAAGACCTTGGATTCGGCCTCATCGAGCAGTTCCCGCACTTCGCGCCCCTTGGGCGCGAACGCGGCGGTGGCGATGTCGTCGGCCACGGTGACCAGCTTGCGCAGCACAGAGCGCTCGCGCACGATCTCCGCATAGCGGCGGATATTGGCTGCGCTGGGCGTGTTCTGCGCCAGCGAATTCAGGTAGGCCAGTCCGCCCACCTCCTCCGCCTTGCCGGCTCCCTGCAACACCTCGTAGACGGTGATGACGTCGGCAGGCTTGGTAGCAGCGATCAGCCGGGAGATGCTCTGGAAGATCATCCGGTGATCGAAGCGATAGAAGTCCGCTTCGGACAGGAAATCGGCGATACGGTCCCAGGCGGCGTTGTCCAGCAACAGGCCACCGAGTACCGATTGCTCGGCCTCGATGGAGTGTGGTGGAACCTTGAGATTATCTAGTTGGGGGTCTGCGACGGGCGCGTTCATGGGGAGGGATTATAACGGTGGCCGGGCCCCCGTCGCAGGAGAAATCGCGGCTGTCAGCCATCGTCCGCGATGAAGTGACGGCGGGACGACCAGCCTGTCGCAATGAAGCCCAAAGCAAAAAAGGCAGGAGCGCTTGGCCCCTGCCTTTTTTGTTGTTGCCAGCAATCGATGCCCGCCGCCAGCCCCTGAGCGGGGCCCGCGGTGGCATCGAATCCGGTCTTAGACGTGCTCGCCCAGGACGGCGATGGTCACATCGACCAGCACGTCCGTGTGCAGCGAAACGCTGACCGGATGATCGCCAACGACCTTCAGCGGGCCGTTCGGCAGGCGCACTTGCGCCTTCTCGATCTTGAAGCCTTGGCCTTCCAGGGCTTCGGCGATGTCGGCGTTGGTGACCGAACCGAACAGGCGGCCGTCCACACCCGACTTCTGGGTGATCTGCACGGTCAGGCCGTTCAGCTTTTCGCCTTCGGCTTGCGCAGCGGCCAGCTTCTCGGCGGCGGCCTTTTCCAGCTCGGCGCGCTTGACTTCGAACTCGCTGATGGCGGTCTGGGTCGCACGGCGGGCCTTCTTGTTCGGGATCAGGAAGTTACGGGCGTAGCCGTCCTTCACGCGAACGATGTCACCCAGGTTGCCCAGGTTGATGACTTTTTCCAGCAGAATGATTTGCATCGTGTTTTCTCCTTGACGGACCTAGGGCCGATCAGTTCTTGTGCAGGTCGGTGTAGGGCATCAGCGCGAGGAAACGCGCGCGCTTGATGGCCGTATCGAGCTGACGCTGATAGTGAGCCTTGGTACCGGTCAGGCGGGCCGGCGTGATCTTGCCGTTGTCGCCGATGAAATCCTTCAGGGTGTCCAGATCCTTGTAGTCGATCTGTTCCACGCCAGCCACGGTGAAGCGGCAGAAGCGCTTGCGCTTGAACAGCGGGTTCTGCTGTTGGAAGCGCTTCTTGTTCTTGTTGTCACGTTTGACGAATGCCATGATTCAATCCTTTTCGAATGCTTTACATCCAGTGATGTGAAAGACGAGAGCCTTGCTGTTGCGGTGCTTGCGAGCGAGGAATCCTTCGCAGTCGAGCATCGCGCCGAGCGGGGTACGCTCGAGCCGTTGCCCAACCTGGCCGATTCCCATGGCGGCGATGGCAAATTCCACCTGCCTGGGCGTTTGCGCCTCGACGGTCTGGCCCGCGTACTGCAAGATGCAGTTGACGACGGGGACGCCTGCCGGGGTGTAGCGCAAGGCATCGCGTTCGGCGAGGGTTGCGCAGAGCCTTAACTGGTTCAACGCTGCCTCCCTTCCCGATGCCTGTACCCATGCCCGCCCGCGCCGCCGCGACGCCTCACGTACTCAGCGTCTGCGGCAACCGCAACGGTCCGCACTTACGCGGCCGGGGCTTCGCTGGTCTGTTGCGCGGCCTTGCGGGCTTCTTCGCGCTGCACTTCCTTCATCATCGGGGACGGTGCGGTTTCGGCCTTCTTGGTCTGAACGATGAGGTGGCGCAGCACCGCGTCGTTGAACTTGAACGCGTGTTCGAGTTCAGCCAGGGTTTCCTTGCCGCATTCGATGTTCAGGCAAACGTAGTGAGCCTTGGCCAGCTTCTGGATCATGTAGGCCATCTGACGGCGGCCCCAGTCTTCCASGCGGTGGATCTGGCCTTCCTGCGACGTGACCAGCGTCTTGTAACGCTCGATCATGGCCGGAACTTGTTCACTCTGGTCCGGATGGACGATAAATACGATTTCGTAATGACGCATTGACGCTCCTTTTGGATAAGCCACCCGGGCGCCATGTCCGGTGCGGCAAGGTTGGATAGCCTTAAAGTATAGCGCGCTTTCGCCTTACTCGGCAAGTCGCTTCAACTCCCCGCGAACAGCGCCTGCAGCGCGACCGGATCGGACGCCAGCGCGGGAGTCCCCGCCAGGGCAAACAGCAGGAGCACGCGTGCCTTATAAGGATTCAGGTTGCCGGCCGCAACGAAAACACCGGACGCCGGCCGCGGCGCCACCGGAATCGCCACATGACCCGCACCGGTGCGCGAACTGCGCACGACCGCCACGCCGGCCGCGGCCGCCTCGGCCAATGCCTCGGCCAGCGACTGGTGGATCGAGCCGTTGCCCGCGGCCGCCACGACAAGACCGTTCACGCCCGCCCCGACCAGCGCGTCGACGACCACCCGGCCCGGCTCCGCATAGCTGGCGAGAATCTCCACCTTGGGCCAGGCCTGCGGCATCGGCATGGCCGCGGCCGGCAACCGCGCCGGGGCGCGCGTGAAGCCCACGAAGTCATCCTGCACATAACCGACCGGCCCGCCCGCTGGCGAAGCGAAGGCGTTCACTGCCGACGTGTGCGCCTTCACAACGTCGCGCGCGGCGTGGATCTCCTGGTTGATGACCAGCAGCACGCCCTTCCCCACCGCCTGCGCGTGGCTGGCCACACGCACGGCGTCGAGCAGGTTCAGCGGCCCGTCGGCCGACAACGAGGTCGAAGGCCGCATGGCCGCGGTCAGCACGATGGGCAGCCCGACGGGACAAGCGAGGTGCAACACCATCGCCGTCTCTTCGAGCGTGTCGGTGCCGTGCGTCACGACAATGCCGGCAACGTCGGGTTGCGCGGACCAGAAGCGGATGCGCTCGACCAGCCTCGACCAGAGCGCGAACGACATGTCCTTGCTATCTACCTGGGCGACCTGCTCGGCCTCGATGCGGGCCACACTGCCGAGCGCCGGCACCGCGCCAAGCAAGGACGCCACCGGCACCGTGGCCGCCTGGTATTTGGCGCTACTGGCCGGATTGGAGGAGGAACCTGCGATGGTGCCGCCGGTGGCGAGCACGACGACGCGACGCAATAGGGACATGGCGGGGGACGTGTTGGAATCCGGATTCAAAAGACACGAAATCAGCGATTTGCGTGCCGCGGATTGTAACTCGCTTACCGCCCCACACTTGCGACCAGCACAACCCGCCTGGCGTGCGACAAAGCGCCTGTCGATGAGCAGCCTCCCAAAATTCCGCTTGCACTTCACTCGATACTGTATAAAATCACAGCATACTGTTTAAACATACAGTGCTTTCACATACGGCGACCATGGCGACCCTGACACCGCGACAGCAGCAGATTTTCGACCTGATTCGCAGCACCCTCCAGCACACCGGCTTCCCGCCCACCCGTGCCGAGATCGCCGCCAAGTTCGGCTTCTCCTCGCCCAACGCCGCAGAAGAACATCTGCGCGCCCTGGCACGAAAAGGCGTGATCGAACTCACGCCTGGCGCGTCGCGCGGCATTCGCCTCAAGGTATGGCGCAGCGACTCGGAACTGCCCGACCAGTTCTCCCTCCCCATGGCCGGCGTGATGCAACTGACGCTGCCGCTGGTCGGGCGTGTCGCCGCAGGTAGCCCAATCCTTGCGGCCGAGCATATCGACCGCCAGTATCAGGTCGATGCCTCGGTATTCGAAGTCCAGCCCGACTACCTCCTTCGCGTCCGCGGCCTGAGCATGCGCGACGCCGGCATCCTCGACGGCGACCTACTCGCCGTCAAACGCGCCAGCGAAGCCGCCAACGGCAAGATCGTCGTAGCCCGCCTCGGCGACGACGTCACTGTCAAACGCCTCAACCGACGGGGCGACACCATCGAACTGATCGCAGAGAACCCCGACTTCGCCAGCATCATCGTTGAGCCCGGCCGCGAAGAGTTCTCGCTCGAAGGCATTGCCGTCGGCCTGATTCGTACCGGCGCCTTCTGACGATTCAACAAGTGCGGCTGGAGCGGGCCTGCCCCGCATCAAGCTGCACCCGTTTGTRCCAACGCCACCCGCGCCGCGGGTGCCGCCAACTGTTGTTGCAAATTACCAGGTGTAGCCATGCTGCCAGCCAACCGCTTCTCCGCCCGCCGCCCCGTCAAGCCCGTCCCGTTCCGCCAGTCCAAGGGCGTGCGTATCTATCAGGGCGCGCAACGCCGCACCATGGTCGGCAGCATGGCAGCCATCTGCCGCATGCTCGAACTGGAAGATCTCCCCAAGCTCTCCGCGTGAAATCGCGTTGCGTATCCCTCGATTCAACGGCGCCCTGGCATCACGAAAAAATTTGAGCGAAGTACTAGCCATCCGCGAATGAAGTTTGTATAATCTTGTTTTTCGTCGATCAGCACTCAGCTGAAAGACTACGACGGTGGCTGTAGCTCAGTTGGTAGAGTCCAGGATTGTGATTCCTGTCGTCGTGGGTTCGAGTCCCATCAGCCACCCCAGAATTGCATTGCAAAAACAGCGAGCTGCGAAGCTCGCTGTTTTTGTTTGTGGGTCTGTTATTTGTCTCAGGCCCGATCGCAAGCCGATTCCGGCGCCCTCTCCCCTCCCCATTTCGTCTACGCACTCGCGTTATTTGCCTGGCTCAACGAGGCAATAGCGGTATTCTGACGACGCCGTATGCTCCATGCGCGCGGCAAATGCGCGACGTATCTGCTTTCTCGCTACCCACCCGGGAGATCTGGATATGGCTGGCTCGAGCCTGCTTCTGCTGATCGACGACATCACTACCATGCTTGACGACGTGGCGGCCTTGAGCAAATTGGCCGCCAAGAAGACCGCGGGCGTGCTCGGCGACGATCTCGCCCTCAATGCCCAGCAGGTCAGCGGTGTCAACGCTGAACGCGAGTTGCCGGTGGTTTGGGCTGTTGCGAAGGGATCCCTGCGCAACAAGGCCATCTTGGTACCATCCGCGCTGGCCATCAGTGCCGTCATCCCGTGGGCGATCGTGCCGCTGCTGATGGCCGGCGGCGCCTTCCTCTGCTACGAGGGTTTCGAAAAGATTGCGCACGGCTTCATGCATCAGGACGGGCAGGAGACAGCAGCAAGCCCGGCGCCGGAGACGGCGGACCCCACCGCTCTCGAAAGGTCGAAGATCCGCGGCGCAGTGCGTACGGATTTCATCTTGTCGGCTGAAATCATCGTCATTTCCCTCGGCACCGTTTCGAGCGCCGCGTTCGGGACGCAGGTTGCCGTGTTGACGGCGATTGCCCTGATCATGACGGTAGGTGTCTATGGCCTGGTGGCCGGCATCGTCAAACTGGACGACGCCGGACTCTATCTGCACCAGCGCTCATCGGCCGCGGCGCGCGCTGCGGGCCGCGGCATCCTGCGCATGGCGCCCTGGCTGATGCGGGCGCTCTCGGTGGCGGGTACCGTGGCGATGTTCCTGGTTGGCGGCGGGATCCTGGTCCACGGATTCCCCGGCGCGCATCATTTGACGGATCTCGTGACCGGCGTTCTGGCGGATGTACCAAGCGTGGGAAGCAGCCTGGAAATGCTCGGACCGCTGCTGCTCAACGCGGTAGCCGGCATGCTGGCCGGTGCGCTGGTCACTGCCACGGTTGCCGTGGCCAGGTTCGGGATGCGGATGTTTCGGCCCTCCTCCGACTGATCACTCCGAGCCGCGGACCGGTCGCTGCGGATCGGTCACTACGAATCGGCCGCCCAAAAAGCAAAACCCCCCAGTACGTGCGTACTGAGGGGTTTCAAGGGAGAGCCTGGCGATTACCTACTTTCACACGGGTAATCCGCACTATCATCGGCGTGGAGTCGTTTCACGGTCCTGTTCGGGATGGGAAGGGGTGGTTCCAACTCGCTATGGTCACCAGGCATAAACGG
>NZ_JBFTNF010000112.1:0-13707 GCF_056397345.1 Cupriavidus sp. 05N38 | reverse complement strand
CCCGGGCGCGGCGCCGGATGACGCGCCGCCCTCCGCGCCCTCGCCGGCCTGGAGCAGCTCGCCGCCGCTGGCCGGCGGCGCCAGTGCGCGCAGGCGCGCGTCGCGCTCCGCGCGGGGCAGGTCGCCGATGCGCCTGGCGGCAGCATAGAAGGCAGCCCAGTCGCCGCCGCTTTGCGCCAGCAGCACCGTGAAGGCCGGCACCCACTGCTGGTAGGTGGCCACCGCGGCCAGTTGCGCATTGGTCAGCGGGCGCTCGAACCAGCGGTCGTAGCCGCTGTAGCCGCCCCACTCCTCCTTGAGCCGGGCATAGCGCGCGCGCAGGGCAGCGAAGATCTCCGCCTTGCGGGCACGCTTGGCCTCGTCCGGCAGCGGCGAGCGGTACAGCGCGTCGAGGCGGTCGCGCGTATCCAGCAACATGGCGCGGAACTGCAGGCGGCGCATATCGTACTGGCGGTAGCTGGCGCGCGCATCGGGCGAAGCCGCCAGCGCCAGCCAGCGTTCCACGCCGGCGGTCTCCACCGCGGTGGCRAAGGATTCGTTGAAGGTGGTGTCGTTGCGCACGTAGACCACCTGGTGCGCCAGTTCGTGGAAGATCAGCCKSGCCAGCTCGCCCTCGGGCTGGTAGACGAAGGTATTGAGCAGCGGATCATCGAAGTAGCCCAGCGTGGAATATGCCGGGATGCCGGCCACGTAGGGCTCGAGCCCTTCCTTGCGCAGGCCTTCGGCATAGTGGTCGGCGTCGGCCTGAGCGTAGTAGCCGCGGTAACTGATGCACCCCACCACCAGGAAGCACCACTTGTGCAGCTCCATCGACAGCTCCGGGGTGGCGAACACGCTCCACACCACATAGGGCCGGTGCAGGTTGGCATAGCGCCGGTAGCTGCCGTTGTCGGGCAGCTTGAGTTCCTGCGAGGCAAAGTCGCGGATGCTGCCCGCCAGGGCCAGGCGCTGCGCCAGCCGCGTGTCCTTGGCCTGCTGTGCGGCGGCGATCGCGTCCGGCAGCGGCCGCGCCTCGGCCATCAGGCCGAGGTGCCCGCCGATCGACTGCGCGTAGTAGCCGACCGTGTCGCAGCCGGCCAGCACGGCTGCGAGCCCCAGCAAGGCCAGGGTTCGCAGCACGCGGGACGGCCGGCGGCTCATGACAGCATGGGCTCCGCCCGGGCGGCAGCCGCGGYGGGCGCGGCTTCGACCTGCACCAGGCAGTCGTAGAACACCGGCGCGCGGCCCAGGTCGGTCAGGCGCTGGCTGGTCAGCTCATTGGCATTCTTGCCGTCCGGCGCCAGCTTCTTCCACCAGATCGACAGCCCTACCACCAGCCCGCGCCGCGCGCGGTCGGTCACGCGGGCGCGCGCCAGCAGGCTGCCGCGGTCGTTGAAGGCGCGCACCATGACGCCGTTGGCGATGCCGCGCGCGGCGGCGTCCTCCGGGTGGATGTCGAGGTGCGGCTCGCCCTCGGTGGCGCGCAGGCTGTCGACATTGACGAAGGTGCTGTTGAGGAAATTGCGCGCCGGCGGCGAGATCATCGCCAGCGGATAGCGCGCGGCCAGCTCCGGGGCGGTCGCCGGGGTCTCGTACGGCGCCACGTAGCCGGGCAGCGGGTCGAGGCCGTCGCGGCGCATGGCTTCCGAGTAGAACTCGCACTTGCCCGAAGCCGTGGCGAAGCCGCCCGCGGCCAGCGGCGCGGCCGGCAGGTTGAGCTTCTGCCAGCCTTGCTCCTTGAGCGACTCCCAGCTGATGCCGGCGGCGCGCGGGTCCGTGGCCACGATGGCCTGCGCGGCGATCTCCTCATCGCTGTCGGCGAAGCACGGCTCGGCGAAGCCCATGCGCTGCGCCAGCCGGCGGAAGATCTCGGTGTTCGGCAGCGCCTCGCCGAGCGGGGCGACGGCCTGGTTGTTGGCCAGGAAATAGGTGTGGCCGTAGGCCTTGTGCACGTCCACGTGCTCGAGCTGGGTGGTGGCGGGCAGCAGGATGTCGGCGTAGTCGGCGGTATCGGTGCGGAACTGTTCCAGTACCACCGTGAAGAGGTCCTCGCGCGCGAAGCCCCGCGCGACGCTGGCGGAGTCGGGGGCGACCGCCACCGGGTTGCTGTTGTAGACCACCAGGGCCTCGATCTTCGGGCCCTGGTCGCTGTCGCCGGCATCCAGCAGCGCATCGCCGATGGTGCTCATGTTGACCGTGCGCGGCAGCGCCGGCAGGCCCGGCAGCAGGTCCGGGCGCTGCAGCGCCTGGTTGTCGACCGGGAAAAAGCCCGAGGTGGACAATTGCAGGCCGCCGGCGGCGTGGCGCCAGGCGCCGACCAGCGACGGCAGGCTGGCCACCGCGCGCACGGCCTGGCCGCCGCCGTGGGAGCGCTGCATGCCGTAGTTGAGGCGGATCGCCACCGGCTGGCGCTCGCGCACCGCCAGGTTGCCGTATAGCCCGGCCAGCCATTCGATGTCCGCCGCATCGATGCCGCACAGCGCGGCCGCGCGCGCCGGGCTGAATGCCTGGGCGCGCTCGCGCAGCGCATCGAAGCCCAGCGTGTGGTTGACGATGTACTCGTGGTCGAGCAGGTCGTCGCGCATCAGCACGTGCATGATGGCCAGCGCCAGCGCGCCGTCGGTGCCCGGCATGGGGGCGATATGGCGGTGGCATTTCTCGGCGGTCAGCGAGCGGTAGGGATCGATCGCCACCAGCGTGGCGCCGCGCCGCTTGGCTTCCTGCACGCGTGTCCAGAAATGCAGGTTGGAGGCGATCGGGTTGCCGCCCCAGATGATGATGAGCCGGGCGTCGGCCACATGCTCGATATCCATGCCGATGCTGGCGCCGTAGGTATAGCGCAGCGCGGTGGCGCCTGCGCTGGCGCAGATGGTGCGGTCCAGCAGCGAGGCGCCGAGCTTGTGGAAGAAGCGCGCCGCCATGCTCTCGCCCTGCACCAGGCCCATGGTGCCGGCATAGCTGTAGGGCACGATCGCCTGCGCGTCGCGCGCGGCGATGGCCGACAGGCGCGTGGCCACGGTGTCGAGCGCCTCGTCCCAGGAAATCGGCACGAACTTCCCCTCGCCCTTGGCGCCGACGCGCTTCATCGGCGCCAGCAGGCGGTCGCGGTGGTAGGTGCGGTCCGTGTAGCGCGATACCTTGGTGCACAGCACGCCCTGGGTGCCGGGATGGTCGGGATCGCCGGCCACCTTGATGGCGCGCCCGTCCTCGACGGTGACGAGCAAGGCGCAGGTATCGGGACAATCGTGCGGACAGGCTGCACGGACGATGCGGGGGGCCATGGACTCTCCTGGCAAACGGATAGGGGCGGCGGTGCGGCCGGTGCCGGGTGGCTGGGCGGCCGGGCGGTCACATGCTGCGGGGCTGCCGGTGCCGCCGCGCTTGCCGCACAGCTATGCCAGCCTGCTTCGGGCGTATGCGCGGGCCTGGCGTGTTGTACGCCGGCGTCGCCCCGACGAGCGCCGCTGGGGAAATTGCTAGGCTCTGATTGTATTCGATTATGATAGCCCGGCGCCGCGCCGGGCTATCACGCCACGGCCGGCGGCACGGCAGCGCCGGCAGAGACCGGCAAGCATTCACGGGTAAAGAAACTTACCGTTTTCACGGGGTAATCATGCAAGTGCATTCTGGGGTCAGGGCCTGGCGCATCGCCGGCCTGCTGGTGGCGTGCGCCATCGGCTCGTTCATCGCCAGCGCCGGCGCGCAGAACGGTTCGCAAGGCAGCGCGCAGAACGGCGTCAGCGCCGATGCCATCCTGCTGGGCCAGTCGGCCGCCCTCACCGGGCCCACCTCGGTGCTCGGCAAGCAGATGAATGCAGGCGCACTGCTCTATTTCGACTACGTCAACCAGCACGGCGGCGTCTACGGCCGCAAGATCGAGCTCAAGGCGCTCGACGACTACTACGAGCCGGACGTCGCGGCCAAGAACACCCGCACCCTGATCGACGAAGACCACGCCTTTGCCCTGTTCGGCTACGTGGGCACCGCCACCAGCGAGGCGTCCCTGCCGCTGGCCACGCAAGCCCGGGTGCCGTTCTTCGCCCCGTTCACGGGTGTGCAGTCGCTGCGCCAGCCGTTCAACCGCTACGCCTTCCATGTGCGCGCCGGCTACAACGAGGAAACCGCCGCCATCCTGCGGCAGATCCAGACCACGGGCCTCAAGCGCGTGGCCGTCGTCTACAACGACGACGCCTTTGGCAAGGCCGGGGTCGACGGGCTCGAGCGCGCGCTCAAGGCATCGCCCGACAGCGGCGTGCAGATCGTCGCGCGCGAGGGGGTGGTGCGCAACACCACGGAAATCGGCGACGCCATGCAGGGTTCGATGAGGGCCAAGCCGGATGCGGTGGTCATGATCAGCGCGTACAAGACCGCCGGCGCCTTCGTCAAGGAAGCGCTGCGGCGCGGCTATAACGGCCAGTTCTACAACGTGTCCTTCGTCGGCACGCAGGCGCTGGCCAAGGAAGTGGGCCCGAAGGGCAGCGGCGTGATCATCTCGCAGGTCATGCCCCACCCCGGCAACGCGACGCTGCCGGTGGTGCGCGAATACCTGCGCCTGCTGCAGGCGGCGGGCAAGCCCAACGAGTTCGACTACGCCAGCATCGAAGGCTTCATCGCCGCCAAGGCGATGGTCGAAGGCCTGCGCCGCGCCGGCAAAGACCTCACCCGCGAGAAGCTGATGGCGGCGCTGGAGACCATGAAGAGTTTCGACCTGGGCGGCTTTGTCGTCAATTTCGGACCGGACAGCCATGTCGGCTCGAAATTCGTCGAGATGACCATCATCAACTCGCGCGGGCAGGTCATCCGCTGAGGTCTTCAGAGCACCGTTGGGTGATGCCTGGCCAAGCCCACCCCGGGCTCTGCTTGTCTGCCCTCCCCCGCTTGCCGGCTTGCGGGCTTGCGGGGACGAGGGCGGGCGCCGGCCATGACGCCACGCGCGCGCCAGCCGCTTACGCCATATCGTTCAAATGGCAGGCCGAGAAGCGCTGCGGCGCGATTTCCCTGAGCAGCGGCTGTTCCTCCCGGCAGCGCGGCATGGCATGCGGGCAGCGCGGGTGGAAATGGCAGCCCGGCGGCGGGTTCAGCGGCGAGGGAATCTCGCCCTTGATGGCCACGAAGGTCTTCTTGCCGACCTCCAGCTTGGGCGCCTCGGCCAGCAGCGCCTGGGTATAGGGATGGTTGGGGCTGGCGAACACATCTTCTGCCGGCGCCGACTCCACTACCCGCCCCAGGTACATGATCACCACGCGGTCGCTGATGTGCTTGACCACGCCCAGGTCATGGCTGATGAAGAGATACGTCAGGTTGAGATCCTGGCGCAGGCGCATGAACAGGTTCAGCACCTGCGCCTGGATCGACACATCGAGCGCGGCGACCGATTCGTCGCACACCAGGAACTCCGGCTTGACCGCCAGGGCGCGCGCAATGCCGATGCGGGCCCGCTGCCCGCCCGAGAACTGGTGCGGGAAGCGGCGCAGCACGGTGGGATCCATGCCCACGCGCACCAGCATGTCCTCCACATAGCGCTTCTGCTCGCCGCGCGGCACCATGCCGTGCACCACCGGGGCCTCGCCGACGATGTCCATCACGCGCAGGCGCGGGTTCAGCGAAGCATAGGGATCCTGGAAGATCATCTGGATCGCCAGCTGCTTCTCGCGTTTCTTCTCTGGCGGCAGGCGATCCAGGTCCACGCCCTTCCAGCGGCGCGCGCCTTCGGTCAGCGAATGCAGGCCGACCGCCATGCGCCCCAGCGTGGACTTGCCGCAGCCGGATTCGCCGACCAGGCCGACCACTTCGCCGGTGCGGATGGACAGGTCGACGCGATCCACGGCGTGCACGACCTCTTCGCGCGCGCCGGCGCCGAACAGGTTGGCGATCCTGGCGGCGGTGTCGAGCGACTTGACGAAGCGCTTGGAGACGCCTTCCAGTTCGAGGATCGGCGCGCTGGGCGTGGGTTCGGCGGTGGGTTCCGGCATATTGGAAGCGAGGGCGGGGTCAACGACGGCGGCACTCATGCGGCCTCCTGCTGGGACAGAACCGGATGGAAGCAGCGCAGGTGGCGCCCGTCGGCCGCGGTGTCGAGCGGGGGCGGCGTCTTGCACACGTCGGTGGCGTAGGCGCAGCGCTCGCGGAACGCGCAGCCGGATGGCAGGTTCAGCAGCGACGGCGTCATGCCGGGGATCTGCCGCAGCGGCGCGCCGCGCGGATTGCGCGACGGCGCCGAGCTGATCAGCCCGTGGGTGTAGGGGTGCTCGGGCCGCTCCAGGACCTGCCGCACGTCCCCGGATTCGACGATCTTGCCGGCGTACATCACGCACACCGCATCGGCCAGGCCCGCCACCACGGACAGGTCATGGGTGATCCAGATCAGCGCGGTGCCGGATTCGCGGCACAGCTTCTGCATCTCGTAGAGAATCTGTCCCTGGATGGTCACGTCGAGCGCGGTGGTGGGCTCGTCGGCGATGATCAGGTCGGGCTTGTTGAGCAGCGCGATGGCGATCGCCACGCGCTGGCGCATGCCGCCCGAGAACTGGTGCGGATAGGCCTGCAGGCGCTCGTCCGGCGAAGGAATGCCCACGCGCGCCAGCGCGTTGCGGGCGCGTTCGCGCGCCACCGCCTTGCCGATCTTCTCGTGCGCCAGCACCGCCTCGATCATCTGCGTGTCGATGCGCAGGACCGGGTTGAGCGTCATCATCGGGTCCTGGAAGATCATCGCGATGCGGTTGCCGCGCACGTCGCGCATCTGGCCCGGCGTGAGGCGGCGCAGGTCGCGCGTGATGCCGTCGCGGCTGGTCAGCTCGATGCGGCCGTCCATCACTTTGCCGGGCGGATCGATCAGGCCCATGATCGAGTAGCCGGTCATCGATTTGCCCGAACCGGACTCGCCCACCAGTCCCATGATCTCGCCGCGGCCGACCGAGAACGAGACGTCGTCGACGGCGCGCGCCACGCCGGCGCGCGTGAAGAACTGGGTCTTGAGACCTTCCACCAGCAGGGTAGGCTTGCTCATGTTCGCTCCTGTCGTGCTGCGTTACTGCGTCTGCAGGCGCGGATTGAGGACGTCGCGCAACTGGTCGGCGACCAGGTTCATGGCCACGATGGTGACCACCAGCGCGATGCCGGGGAAGAAGCTGATCCAGTACTTGCCCGAGAGCATGTACTGCTGGCCGTTGGCGATCAGCGAGCCCAGCGACGGCTCGGTGATGGGCACGCCCAGGCCGAGAAAGGACAGCGTGGCCTCGAGCGTGATGGCCGAGGCCACCTGCAGCGCCGCGATCACGATCAGCGGCGGCAGGCAGTTGGGCAGCAGGTGGCGGAACATGATCCGCCCCGGCGGCAGGCCCAGGCAAGTGGCGGCCTCGATGTATTCCTTGCGGCGCTCCACCAGCGCCGCGCTGCGCGTGGTGCGGGCGTAGTAGGCCCACTGCACCGCCACCAGCGCGATCACGATATTGCCGAGGCCGGGGCGCAGGAAGGCCAGCAGGATCAGCGCCAGCAGGATGGGCGGGAACGACAGTTGCAGGTCGGCCACGCGCATGATGATGGCCTCGGTGCGCCCGCCGAGGAAGCCGGCGATCAGTCCCAGCGTGGCGCCCAGCAGCAGCGCGATCACGGTGCTGACCACGCCCACGCCGATGCTGATGCGCAGGCCATACATCACCGCCGAAAGGATGTCGCGGCCCTGCTCGTCCGAGCCGAGCAGGAAGGTCATGCCGCCGGCGGATTGCTCGCCCGGCGCCAGCCGCGCGTCCAGCACGTCGAGCGTGGCCAGGTCATACGGGTTCTGCGGCGACAGCAGCGGTGCGAACAGCGCGATCAGTACGATCACGATCAGCAGCGCCAGGCCGGTGACGGCGATCTTGCTGGCGAAGAACTGGGCGGCGAAGCGCCGCAGCGGGGTCTGCTCGGCGCGCGGCGCCGGCGCCGCCGTGGTTTCGGTTGCGGTTGTCATGGCTCAGCCCTTGTTGTCGGCGATACGCACGCGCGGATCGAGCACGCTGTAGATGATGTCCACGAACAGGTTGATCAGGATGAACAGCGTCACGATCACCATCAGGTAGGCCACGATCACGGGCCGGTCGAGCAGCTGGATCGAGTCGATGATCAGCTTGCCCATGCCCGGCCAGGCGAAGATCGATTCGGTCACGATGGCGAACGCGATGATCGAGCCGAACTGCAGCGCAATCACCGTGACGATCGGGATCATGATGTTCTTGAGCACATGCACGCCGACGATGCGGGTGTTGGACAGGCCCTTGGCGCGCGCGAACTTGACGTAGTCCTGCAGCATCGCCTCCTGCGTCCCGGCGCGCGTGAGCCGGATCACCATGGCGATATTGAGCAGCGACAGCGTCACTGCGGGCAGCAGCAGGTGGCGCAGGCCGTCCACCGTGAGGAAGCTGACCGGGATGCCCAGCAGCGAGGCGGTCTCGCCGCGCCCGTTGGACGGCAGCCAGCCGAGTTGCACGGCGAACACCATGATCAGCATCAGGCCGACCCAGAAGGTGGGCAGCGAGAAGCCGAGGATGGACACGCCCATGATGGTCTTGCCCGCCACGCCGCCGGGGCGCAGGCCGGCCCACAGGCCGAGCGGAATGCCGAGCAGCACGGCCAGCAGGATGGCGCAGATGGCGAGCTCCATGGTGGCCGGCATGCGTTCGAAGATCAGCTTGAGCGCGGGCGTGCCGTGCGCGAACGACATGCCGAGATCGCCGTGCAGCGCGTTGCGCAGGAAGATCCAGTATTGTTCCCAGAGGGGCTTGTCGAGCCCGAGCGCCGCAATGGTGCGCTTGATGTCTTCCTGGTCGGCCTGAGGATTGATCAGGATGTCGACCGGGTTGCCGATGGCGAAGACGCCGAGGAAAACGAGCAGCGACATGACGAAGAGCACGACCACGCTCTGCATCAGGCGCCGGATGATGAAGACCAGCATGTTCGGAAGCTTTCCTTCGCCGGCGTCGGCCACCGCGCCTGTTGGGCGCCGCGTGGCTGCACCGGCAGTCGGCTTGTGGCTAGGCCCGGCTACCGTCCGGGGTTGATTCGCCGGGAGGCGGCCGCCGAGACCGCGGTCGCCTCCCGTTGCAAGCCGCCAGGCGCGCGCGCGGGGCGCGCCATCAGGCCGCGCGCCCCGCCGTCACGTCACTGCGGCCGGAAATTGTGCGCGTACGTCCGTTCGTCGGTACGCGGCACATAGATGATGCCCTTCTGGGTGGCCCAGGTGGTCACCTGTTGGTGGATCGGGATGATACCGCCATCGTTGACGGCGATCGCGGTGGCTTCCTGCAGCAGCTTGGAGCGCTCCGGGTCATCCACGGTGGACAAGGCCTTCTCAAGCACCACGTCCATCTTCGGATTGCAGTATTCGCCCCAGTTGACGTTGCCGAAGCCCTTCTTGGCATCCTCGCAGGCGAGCAGCGCGCGCAGCGGCGAGCTCACCTCGCCGGTCTGCGCGCCCCAGCCCAGCAGCCCGAACGAGAATTCATGCTTGACGCCCTTGGCCGAGTAGGTCGCCATCGGCATGCCTTCGACCTTGGTCGCGATACCGATGCGGGTCAGGTTCTGGGCGATGGTCTGGGCGATCTTCTCGTCGTTGACATAGCGGTTGTTCGGCGTGTGCAGGGTGATGCCGAAGCCGTTCGGGTAGCCGGCTTCCGCCAGCAGCTTCTTGGCGCCTTCGGGGTCGTACTTGACCGTCTTCAGGTTCGGGTTGTAGCCGAACAGCGTGGGCGGCACCAGGTTGTTGGTCGGCTCGGACAGGCCTTCCATCAGGCGATCCTTGATGCCCTGGCGGTTGATCGCCATGCTGACGGCGGTGCGCACCCGCGCGTCCTTCATCGGGTTCTTGTCCATCGGCGCGCCTTCCTTGGTCGTGACGAACGGCGACTTGTCGCGCTTGTCATCCGAATAAAGGTAGATCACGCGGTGCGAAATCTTCGAGAAGAAGCTCAGCTTCGGATCCTTGCGCACCTGCGGCAGGTCCGGGGTCGGCACGTTCTCTATGGCCTGCACGTCACCGGCCAGCAGCGCCGCCATGCGCGTGGCCCCGTTCGGGATGAAGCGCAGCGTCACCTTGTCCCAGGCCGGCTTGGGACCCCAGTAGTCGGGGTTCTTCACGAGTTCGACCCGGTCGTCGCGCGCATAGCTCACGAACTTGAACGGACCGGTGCCGACCATGCCCTTGCCCTGCGCGAAATCGTCCGAGGTCAGGCCTTGCGTGGCCTTCTTCTGCACGACGAAGATCGACGTGAGGTCGTTCAGCATCAGCGGGTAAGGCGCGTTGGTGGTCAGCTGGATGGTGTACTTGTCGATCACCTTCTTGTTGATGATCGCCTTGGTGTAGACGTCGAACTTGCCGGGGCTGTTCTGGATCGTGGCCGGGCGGTCGAGCGACCAGACGATATCGTCGGTGGTCAGTTCCGAGCCGTCATGGAACTTCACTCCCTTGCGGATCTTGAATTCCCAGGTCAGGTTGTTGACGAGCTTCCAGGACTCGGCCAGGCCGGGGATGATCTTGCTGTCCGCGTCCATCTTCACCAGGCACTCGAAGATGTGCTCGGAGACATTGATGTTGGAGAACAGGTTGTAGAAGTGCGGATCCATCGAGGTCGGCGGCGAACTCATGGCCAGCTTGAAATCCACTGCGTGTGCCTGGCCGGCGAAACCGAAGCTCATGGCCGCGGTCACCACCATGGCACCAAATGCCTTCTTGCTTGTGCGAAGGGACATCGCGCAACTCTCCCGGGAAGAAATGTAGCAAACGACTACTAGGGGCAGCGAAGCCGTATGGGGCCGCGCGCCGCATTTTGGTGCGGCTGCCGGCGCAATACGCGGCAACGTTGCCGGACAGGCACATCAAGCATGAACTGTTCCAGCAGTGGTACCCGGGGGGCAATGCGGAGAAACCCCCGCGCGCAGGATGCGCCGCAACATGCGCTTGCGGCGCGCCTTGGGGCATACCCTGCGCGCACGCGCCACGCTCTGTGCCGCTTTGGCGCTTTGCCGGCAGCCGTCGTATGATCCGGTTATCCCTCGCCCAAACTGGCATCATGACACTCCTCCCCGAAATTCTTAAGGCGCAGTCCGAGATCCGCGCCATCCGCCGCGATATCCACGCCCACCCCGAACTCTGCTTCAAGGAAGAACGCACGTCCGACGTGGTGGCGAAGACGCTCGCCGGCTGGGGCATCGAAGTCCATCGCGGCCTTGGCACCACCGGCCTGGTTGGCGTGATCCGCAATGGCAACGGCAAGCGCAGCATCGGCCTGCGCGCGGACATGGACGCCCTGCCGCTGCAGGAGGCCAACACGTTCGGCCATCGCTCGCAGAATGACGGGCGCATGCACGCCTGCGGCCATGACGGCCACACTGCCATGCTGCTCGGCGCGGCCCGCTACCTGGCCGAGCACCGTCATTTCGACGGCACCGTCAACCTGATCTTCCAGCCGGCCGAGGAAGGCGGCGGCGGCGCGCGCGAGATGATCAAGGACGGCCTGTTCGAGCGCTTCCCCTGCGATGCCGTGTTCGGCATGCACAACTGGCCCGGCATGCCGGCCGGCTATTTCGGTACCACGCCGGGGCCGCTGATGGCATCGAGCAATGAATTCCGCATCGTCGTGCATGGCAAGGGCGCGCACGCAGCGCTGCCGCACAACGGCAACGACCCGGTCTTTGCCGGCACGCAGATCGTTTCCGCGCTGCAGGGCATCATCACGCGCAACAAGCGCCCGATCGACGCCGCGGTGATCTCGGTCACGCAATTCCACGCCGGCGATGCCACCAATATCGTGCCGGATCAGGCGTGGATCGGCGGCACCGTGCGCACCTTCACGCTGCCGGTGCTGGACCTGATCGAGCGCCGCATGGAAGAAGTGGCCAAGGCGGTCGCCAGCGCATTCGATTGCACCGTCGAATTCCAGTTTCACCGGAACTACCCGCCCACGGTGAACAGCGAGGCGGAAACGGCGTTCGCGGTCGAAGTGGCTGGCGAGCTGGTGGGGCCGGGCAACGTCGACGGCAAGATCGAACCGACCATGGGGGCCGAGGACTTCTCCTTCATGCTGCTGGAAAAGCCGGGCTGCTACCTGTTCATCGGCAATGGCGAAGGCACGCATCGCGAAGCCGGTCACGGCATCGGCCCCTGCATGCTGCATAACCCCAGCTACGACTTCAACGACGAGATCCTGCCGGTTGGCTCGACGTTCTTCGTCAAGCTGGTCGAGAAATGGCTCGCGCCGGCCTGAGGCCGCGCATGACGCGTCTGGGCTGCAAATAGAAAAGCGCCGGGGTCCGGCGCTTTTTTCCTTGGACGGTGCCGGCCGATGCCGATGTCCTCAGTCGAGCGCGATGTCGCCGTACCAGCTTTCCGCGCGGCTCTTGGTGTTGTCGGTGTCGGTCATGATGCCGATGGCCACCACCTTGCCGGGATCGACACCGAAYGCCTTGCGGTAGTCGGCGCGCAGGTCGCGACGATGGCAGCGCCATTCGTTGGTGTGCGCGGTGCCGGAGTCCACGACGATCATGCGCACGCGCTCCGTATGCGGGTTGGACACCACCGCGCCCTCCGGCTTGCGGCCGCCCCAGATGTACATCAGCGTGGCATAGGGCATCTCGCGCCCGGTAGTCAGCCGCGCCATTTCGTACATCAGCTGGTCCTTGAGCGAGAGGCTGCCYTTGTCGCCGTCGAACGCCACGAAGATGCGCAGCGGCGCATCCTCGCGGGGCGCCTGGGTGTTGTCGGCGGAGCGAATCACGTCGCGCGTCTTCCAGGTCCAGTTGAGCATGCCGGCATCGCGGCTGACCAGTGGAACATACAACCCGGACGCCGAACTGTCGGCTTCTGCATGCAACACGACGCGTTGATCGACTTCCGCCAGGGAATAGCGCGTAGGAATCTTGTTGCGATTGACCGTCCAAGGCTGCCAGCCAGGAGGGTCGGTCCGCCCCGACGGGATGGCAGAGAATAGCGGCAAGCGAGTCAGCAGTGGTGGCTCGGCGGCGTCGCTGAGTTGCTCGCCTTCCCCACCGGCGGTGTTTGCCGCCACGAGTTTCTGTACAGCGTGTCCGAGCAGCGCGGCATCCGCGTCAGGCGGATTGCCCTGTTTCAGCGTCTCGATATGCGCGGCAAAACGATCGCAATCGATTGCCGATGGCGCAGCAATGGCGCCCGGCCCCGATTCCACGGCCGCCGTGCGGACCGCGGGAGCCTGTCCCACCGTGCCGCAACCCGCCAAAATGAGCGCGCCTACCACGCCGGTCAATACCGGCAGGCAAAATCTGGCCGCCATCAGTCCCCCAAACCTGTATTCCACCACCGGTCACGGCCGCGTTGCGCGCGCGTGCTGGCAGGGATCTTCCCGAACAACTTTCGAACTGCATCATGCATCGAACTGCGTCACGCAGATTCCCAAATCCACGCTTGGGGCTACGGTAACAGAACGAAATTAGGGAAGGAAGGCTCCAGTACCCTGAGGTGGGCGCCCTGAAGAGGCGTATTCGCCGACGAAGCAGCGGTCGGGCCACTCAGAATAGGATGAGCAGGTGTAAACCACGAGGCCGGCGAAGGCTGGCCAGACGCCAATTCTGCCGCCGCAAAAGCAAAACCCCCCAGTACTTGCGTACTGAGGGGTTTCAAGGGAGAGCCTGGCGATTACCTACTTTCACACGGGTAATCCGCACTATCATCGGCGTGGAGTCGTTTCACGGTCCTGTTCGGGATGGGAAGGGGTGGTTCCA
>NZ_JBFTNF010000111.1:0-13970 GCF_056397345.1 Cupriavidus sp. 05N38 | reverse complement strand
GTTCTCGCCCATGGTCAGCGTGAAGCCGTCCGGCGCCTTGAAGGTCTGGCCATACATGGCGGCGCGCACCTTGTCGGTATCGGTGGTGCCGGCCTTCTTCACTGCCTGCGCCCACATGTGGATGCCAACGTAGGTGGCTTCCATCGGGTCGTTGGTCACGCGCTTCTCCGCGCCCGGCAGGTTGTTGGCCTTGACCCACGCAGCCCATTGCTTCTTGAAGGCATCGTTCTCGGGGTTCTTGACCGACATGAAGTAGTTCCACGCGGCCAGGTGGCCCACCAGCGGCTTGGTATCGATGCCGCGCAACTCTTCCTCGCCGACCGAGAACGCCACCACCGGCACGTCCTTGGCCTTCAGGCCGGCGTTGCCCAGTTCCTTGTAGAASGGCACGTTGGAGTCGCCGTTGAYGGTGGAGATCACCGCGGTCTTGCCGCCCTGCGAGAACTTCTTGATGTTGGCGACGATGGTCTGGTAGTCGCTGTGGCCGAACGGCGTGTAGACTTCTTCGATATCCTTGTCCGCCACGCCCTTGCTCTTGAGGAAGGCGCGCAGGATCTTGTTGGTGGTGCGCGGGTAGACGTAGTCGGTGCCCAGCAGGAAGAAGCGCTTGGCGCCGCCGCCTTCCTTGCTCATCAGGTATTCCACCGCGGGGATGGCCTGCTGGTTGGGTGCCGCGCCGGTATAGAAGACGTTCTTGGACATCTCCTCGCCTTCATACTGCACCGGGTAGAACAGCAACGARTTCAGTTCCTCGTAGACCGGCAGCACCGACTTGCGCGATACSGAMGTCCAGCAGCCGAACGTGACGGCGACCTTGTCCTTGGTGATCAGCTGGCGGGCCTTCTCGGCGAACAGCGGCCAGTTGGAGGCCGGGTCCACCACCACCGGTTCGAGCTTGCGGCCGAGGACCCCGCCGCTCTTGTTGATCTCGTCGATGGTCATCAGCGCCACGTCCTTGAGGGACGTTTCGGAAATGGCCATGGTGCCGGACAGCGAATGCAGGATGCCGATCTTGATCGGCTCCTTGGACTGCGCCATTGCCAGCGGGCTGACGCCAGCGGTTGCGAAAAGCGCCGCGGCGGCTACCGCCGACAGCTTCAGCATGTCACGTCGTTTCATTACAGCTCCCAGATTGTCGTGTTTGATAAGGAACAACGCACCCCGGGAATGCTTCTGCAACTAGCGTGCCATGGCGTGAAGCGCGTGCCCGGGCCCTCCAGCACGGGCCCGGGCGCCTCCGGCGACAACGGCCGGCCCTTGCGCACCACGACAGTGCGCCGCCCGCGCGCACCAAGCATGTGCGGCGCGCAAAGCCCACTTCAGATTGGGGCACACCTGCACACCGGCACCGGCGGCGCTGGTGCGCGGCGGCACCATACTGCAGCGCGCCGGTCGCCTGCCTTCGCGCGCGACATGCTGCGCCGTGACTTGCCCGAATCCGGAAACGGCTCTATGGTTCCCCATCGCTGCGGCGGCACATAGAAAAAGCAGCAACCGGAGACAGCCAATTTGAAAGCCGCACGGCAGCAGCTGGACGGCACCGGCGCCCGCACGGGCGTGCCCGGCGCCGACCGTATCGTGGTCAGCGGGGCGGGCTTGGCCGGCACGGTCGTCGGCACGTGGCGCGACAACACCTGTCCCGGCCGTGGCAGCGACATCCCCTTTCATCCCTGCAGTTTTTCCTTTGCACCGAAGCGGGACCGGTCCGCGGCGTACCGCTGGCAGCCAGCCACGCCGCGCCGGCGGGATTTCACGCTGCGCAAGGCGGCTGAGGCCGCGGCCCGCTAGCCACCCTGCCCGCCCACGCCGTCGGGTCACGACCCGCGACAGGAGAATGCCAATGAGAGCGCCTGCAAGACAAAGCGGTCATGGCCACTGTCGCCGCGCCGGCGATCAGGCGCGCTGCGCGGAGACCGGCGGCGGCCACCTGGCCATGCCGGAGCAGCCCGGACGGCTGCGCGATCTGATCGTGCGGCACCTGGATTGAACGCGCCGCGCCCCGCTTCCCACCCGATTCCCACCCGCCTCTTCCCTGCCACCCACCGCGCATACCCATGAACCTTCCCTCGTCCTACCAGCCGCGTCGCGCCTGGGCCATGGCTTCGATGCTGACCTGGCTCGCGCTGATCAACTTCCTCGACAAGATCGTACTGGGCATGGTCGCCGTGCCGATGATGGCGGACCTGAAGCTGTCGCCCGCGGAATTCGGACTGGTCGCCAGCAGCTTCTTCTGGCTGTTCGCGCTGTCCACCGTGCTGGTGGGCTTTCTCTCCAACCGCGTTGCCACGCGCTGGCTGCTGCTGGCGATGGGCGTGGCATGGGCGGTACTGCAGGTGCCCGTGGTGCTGGCCGGCTCGGCCATGACCATCCTGGTGTGCCGCATGCTGCTGGGCGCGGCGGAGGGTCCGGCCTTCCCGATCTCCGTGCATGCGCTCTACAAATGGTTTCCCGACCACAAGCGCAACCTGCCCGTGGCGGTGGTGAACCAGGGCGCCACGGTGGGCCTGCTGGTGGCGGGCCTGGCGATTCCGCTGGTGTCGCTGCAGTGGGGCTGGCGCGCCAACTTCATCGTCCTCGGCGCGATCGGCGCGGCGTGGAGCGTGATGTGGCTCTGCGTGGGCCGCGAAGGCTCGCTGACCCAGCCCGCGGCGCAACATGCGGGCGGCGGCGCGCCCGCCGCGCGGCTGCCCTACCGGCGCATCTTCCGTGACCCGACCGTGCTGTCGTGCATGGCGCTGAACTTCTGCGCCTACTGGGCACTCGCGCTCGCGCTGACATGGCTGCCGGCGTGGATGGAGAAGGGACTCGGCTTCAACCCGGTGGCCACGGGCCGCTGGTACGCGGTGATCGTGGTGGCGGCCATGCCGACCACGCTGGTGCTGAGCTGGCTGTCGCAGCGCATGCTGCGCAATGGCGCCTCTTCGCGGCTGGCGCGCGGCGTCCTGATTTCAGTCCCGGCCATGGCGGGCGGCGTGATGTACCTGGTGATCGAATCGGTGACGCTGTCGCCGGTGCCGATGGTCCTGCTGCTGGCGGTGGCGGGCGCGCTGCCGCCGGTGGCCTATGCACTCTCGCCCGCCATGCTGGCCCAGGTCGTGCCCGAAGCGCAGCGCGGCAGCGTGCTGTCGATCCATACCGCGGTGATTTCGCTGGCGGGCATCGTGGCGCCGGCGGTGATGGGGCAGCTGGTGCAGCGCCACGGCATGAACGGCGGCTTCGACGTGGGCTTCACCATCAACGCCCTGCTCCTGCTCGTCAGCGGTGCGATGGGCTTGCTGTGGCTGAATCCGGAGCGCTCGGCAAAGGCGCTGGCAAGGGCCACGCAGGAGATGATGCCGGCGCGGTCGCCGGCCTGAGGCAGGCACGCGGCCGGGGCGGGCTCGCCGCCGCGGCCGCGTCGCGAGGACTACGAATAGCGGCGGCTGATCGATTCCGCCACGCACACGGGCCGGTCGCTGCCTTCGCGCTCGACCGTGACCTCCCAGTTCGACTGTGCGCCGACCAGGCCGGGCGCGTTGGGCAGCGGCTCCAGGCGCTCCACCGACAGCAGTTTCACGCGCGCGCGCAGGCGGCTGCCGACCGGCACCGGCGCGGTGAAGCGCACGCGGTTCAGCCCGTAGTTCACGCCCATCTTTACGCCGGGCATGTCCAGCGCGTTATGCATGAAGGCCGGCAGCAGCGACAGCGTCAGGAAGCCGTGCGCCACCGGTCCGCCGAACGGCGATTCGCGGCGGGCGCGCTCCACGTCGATATGGATCCATTGATGATCGCCGGTGGCTTCGGCGAACTGGTTGACCTGTTGCTGGGTGATCTCGATCCAGTCGCTGGTGGCCACTTCCTGGCCCTGCAGGCTTTCCAGTTCTTCGAGCGAAGCGATGGTACGCATGATGTCTCCTCGTTGTTGTGGTGGTGAGCGGCGGCCGCGATCGGCGTCGGTGCGGCCAGATGATGCCTTGATGTCCGCGGGCTGGCAACGGCCTCTCAGACCGGGCGGCGGCCGTACATGCCCATGCCCTTGACCGTGCAGACCAGCTCGCCGCGCTGGTTGGTGGCTTCCCATTGCGTGTGCACCACGCCGCGGTCCGGCCTGGAGGCCGATGCGCGCGCGTCGAGCACCACCAGCGACACGCTCAGCGTATCGCCGGCATAGACCGGCTTGAGCCAGCGGATCTCGTCCACGCCGGGCGAGCCCATGCTGGCCGCACCGGTGGTCATGCTGTCCACCAGCAGCCGCATCATGATCGAGCAGGTCATCCAGCCGCTCGAGATCAGGCCCTTGTAGATGCTGTCCTGCGCCGCTTCCTTGTCGATATGGAAGGGCTGGGGATCATACTGGCGCGCGAAGGCGAGGATCTCCTCCTCGGTCACCAGGTGGGAGCCGAGGTCGCACTTGCTGCCGACGGCGAAGTCTTCGAAATACAGGGTGGGCATGGATCGTTCCGTCTACGGCCACTGCAGAATGAAAAAACCGCGCCTGGACTACGGCGCGGTTCTTGTCTTCGACCTGGATCAGGCAGTTTCCAGGAAGCCGGGCTGGGTCGCGAAGCGGCCCAGATGGTGATCGACATCGCCGAAGGTGGTGTTGATCAGCGTCAGGCGCTTGAACATGTGCGCGGCCGGCAATTCGTCGGTCACGCCCATGCCACCGTGGATCTGCACCGCTTCCTGGCCGACCGAGCGTGCGGCCTGGCCGACGCGCGCCTTGGCCGCGGAAGCCAGGCGACGGCGCTCTTCGGGGCTGGCCTCGTCGAACTTGGCGGCGGCCAGCAGCGTGATCGAGCGCGACTGCTCGGCATGGATGAACATCTCCACCATGCGATGCTGCAGCGCCTGGAAGCGCGCGATGGGCTGGCCGAATTGCTGGCGGGTCTTGGCGTATTCCAGCGTGGCGGCGTTGAGCGTGTCGATCACGCCGACGGCTTCCGCGCACAGCAGCACGGCGGCGTAGTCGGCCACCTGCTCGATCACGTCCCAGGCGGCACCGGCAGTGCCCAGCAGCTCGCCCTGCGCATCCTTGAAGGTGATATCGGCTGCGCGCAGGTTGTCGATGGTGCGGTAGTCGGTGATGCTGACGCCGGCGGCCTTGGGATCGACCAGGAACAGCGAGATGCCGCCGGTGTCGGCATCGGCACCGGAGGTGCGGGCCGAGACGATCAGGCGGCCGGCCTGCGCGCCGTGGATGACCACGGACTTGCGGCCGTTGAGCTTGCCGTCCTTCGCGGTGACGCGCACGTCGTTGAGCGCGTAGCGGGCGTGCGGCTCGTTGAATGCCACGGCCAGCTTCAGCTCGCCACCGGCGACCTGCTCCAGCAGCGCATCCTGGCCGCCGGCCAGCTTGAGCGCGTAGGCGCCGACCACGGTGGCGAAGTACGGCTCCACCACCAGGCCGCGGCCCAGTTCCTGCTGCACCACCATCATGTCGACCGCCGTACCCGAGAAGCCGCCCTGCGCTTCGGGCACCGGCAGCGCGGTCAGGCCGAGCTCGACCAGCGCGCCCCAGGCTGCATCGCCATGGCCGCTGGCGGTCTTGATGCCCTTCTTGYGGGTCTCGAAGTCGTAGCTCTTGTCGATGAAGCGGTGGATGGCATCGGCCAGTTGCTTCTGTTCGTCGCTGAGATTGAAGTTCATATCGCGTGTCTCCTCACAGCCCCAGGATCATCTGGCTGATGATGTTCTTCTGAATTTCGTTGGACCCGCCGTAGATGGAGGTCTTGCGATAGTTGAAGTAGTAGGCGGCCAGCGGCGCGGCATCGTCGTAGCCGGTGACGGCATGTTCGTGCTCGCACTCCAGGTAGGCCGTGTCGAACGGCTGCGCGTAGGGGCCGACGGCCTCCACCATCAGCTCGGTCAGCATCTGCTGGATCTCGGTGCCCTTGATCTTGAGCATCGAGGCCTCGGGGCCGGGGCCCTTGCCGGCGCTCTCGCTCGATACCACGCGCAGCACGGTCAGTTCCAGCGCCATCAGTTCGATTTCCAGCGCGGCGACCTTGGCGCCGAACAGCGGGTCTTCGAGCAGCGGGCGGCCGTTCTTCTGCTGCTGCTTGGCGACGCGCTTGAGGAAGCCCAGCTCGCGCTTGGAGTTGCCCACGCGGGCGATGCCGGTGCGCTCGTGGCCGAGCAGGTACTTGGCATAGGTCCAGCCGCGGTTCTCTTCGCCCACGCGGTTCTCCACCGGCACCTGGACGTTGTCGAAGAACACTTCGTTCACTTCATGCTCTTCGTCGAGCATGATGATCGGGCGCACGGTGATGCCCGGGGTCTTCATGTCGATCAGCAGGAAGGAGATGCCTTCCTGCTTCTTGGCTTCGGGATCGGTGCGGACCAGGCAGAAGATCATGTCGGCGTGCTGGCCGAGCGTGGTCCAGGTCTTCTGGCCGTTGACGATGTAGTGCTTGCCGTCCGAGGTCAGCTCGGCGCGGGTCTTCACCGACGCCAGGTCGGAGCCCGAACCCGGCTCGGAGTAGCCCTGGCACCACCAGTCGGTGCAGTCCAGGATGCGCGGGAGGAAGTACTGCTTCTGCTCCTCGCTGCCGTACTTCATGATCACCGGCGCGACCATGGCCACGCCGAAGGGCAGCACGCCGGGCGCGCCGACGCGGGCATTTTCCTCGTCCCAGATATGGCGCTGGGTGGCGTTCCAGCCGGTGCCTCCGTACTGCACGGGCCAGTGCGGCGCGGACCAGCCGCGGCCTGCCAGCAGCTTGTGCCAGCGCACCAGGTCGTCGCGGTTCGGGCGACGATGGTTGAGAATCTTGCTGCTGATGTCGGCCGGCAGAGTGGCCTCCAGCCAGCCGCGCACTTCCGCGCGGAAGGCATCGTCGGCCGCCGAGTAGTTGAGATCCATGCCCGTCTCCAGTGATGCCGGTGTGAGACCGGCATATTGTTCTAGCTAGCGCGTCATGCGCCGGCAAGACACTGCCGCGGGCACAGGACGCTATTCAGTGAGCCGTCTGCTTGAGCGCATCCGGCACCACGAGCTGGAAGGTATCGATGCCCTCTTCGGCAAGCGCCTGCACTTCGTCCGGGGACGCCGTGCCGCGGATGCCGCGTTCCGGTGTCTCGTCGTAATGCATGCGCCTGGCCTCTTCGGCAAAGCGTTCGCCCACATCCTCCGTCTGCGCCAGTACCTGCCTGACCGCCTTCATGTAAAGCGACTGCAGGGTCACGGCAGCCGCGGCCGGGGCTTTCGCCTCGGCCGGCCTGCCCGCCGGTGCCGCGGTCGCGCCTGACAGGTTCAGGCGCGGCGCGCTGGGCAACCGGGTGATGGCATGGTCCGCGCAGATGGGGCATTGGACGAGTTTCTGCAGAATCTGCGCTTGCGCATCGTCCTCCGAAGCAAACCAGCCCTCGAAACGATGGTCTTGCGCACAACGCAGGTCGAGCACCTTCATGATGTTTCCAGCCCGTCGAAAGCTATAGTATCCGCGAAACGGAATTTTGTGAACGGTCGTGCTAATTTTTTTGCGACCTTGCGCCGCCGGCTTGGCACAACCGCTTGGTACGGCGCCAGAACCGGGGGCATGGTCGCAATGGCACGGCTAAGGAATGGGATTCTACGCGCATGCCCGGCAGCTTGCCGGGCATGGCCTGGAGGGATCGCCGCCGGGGCTCAGCGCAAGCCGGGCAGCGCTTGCTCGCCGGGCTGCCAGGCCCCGGAGATCACTTTCTCCAGCCAGAAGGCGCCGATGATGGTTTTGACGTCGGTGATGCGTCCGCGGCGCACCCAGTCGATCACCTGCCCGGCCGGCGCGATGAAGGTCTCGAGGAATTCGCCCTCGTCGAGCTCGGCGGCGCCCGCGCTCAGGTCGCGCGCGAGGAAGATGTCGATGAACTCGGTGGAATACGAGATGACGGGGTGGATGCGCGTGAGGTAGTCCCAGCGCCGGGCGCTGTAGCCGGTTTCCTCCCGCAGCTCGCGCTCGCCGCAGCGCTGCGCGCCTTCCTGGGCATCGAGCTTGCCGGCGGGAAACTCAAGCATCACCTCGCCGACCGGATAGCGGAACTGCCGCTCCAGCAGCACGCTGCCGTCGTCGAACAGCGGGATCATCATCACCGCGCCCGGATGCAGCACGTACTCGCGCCCGGCATGCTTGCCGTCGGGCAGCCTGACGATGTCCTGCTTGAGCGTGAGGAATTTGCCCTGGTGCAGCGTGGCGGACGCCACGCAGGTTTCCTTCAGGGCCAGATCGCCGCCGGCGGCGAGATCGTCGTTGTCGGTGTCCGCGAGGGCCGCGGCCGTGTCCATCTTGTGGCTCATGAAAGCTCCGGGTCCGGATGCGGCCGGCCGGGCGTCTTCACTGCCCGGGCCTCAGGCCGCGCGATGTTTGACGAGGTATTGCCAGGTGAAGCCGGGGAAGGCGAACACCAGCATCATGCAGGCAGTGATGGCGTAGAACTGCCAGCCCTGCGGGAATGCGTTGCCGAGCCCCGCCTCCACCGCAAAGCCGGCCAGGCCGGCGCCCACGTACCAGGTGATCAACTCGGCCAGCCTGATCCACAGCGGCTTCCGGGCGAAGCGCAGCGGCACCAGGACGAACAGGCGCTGGTTGACGAACGGCAGGTTGGCACAGACGAGTGCCAGCAAGATGACAAACCAGCCTGCCGCGGACGAACTCATATGCCTGTGCCGCCTTTGCTTCAGGACGCCAGCGAGGCGCGGATAGCCTGGTAGCACAGGTTCATCAGCGCCGACGGGAACACGCCCAGGGCGATGATGACCGCGCCGTTCAGGCTCAGCATCGAGCGCAGGCCGAAGGTCGATTCGAGCTTGCGATCGTCTGCCGGCGCATCGAAGTACATCAGCTTGACCACGCGCAGGTAGTAGAACGCGCCGATCAGCGAGAACAGCACCGCCACCACGGCCAGCCAGGTCATGCCGCTCTTGACGACCGCTTCCAGCACGGCCAGCTTGGCGTAGAAGCCCATGGTCGGCGGGATGCCGGCCAGCGAGAACATCATCACCAGCATCAGCAGCGCGTACCAGGGGTTCTTGCGCGACAGGCCCTTGAGGTCGTCCAGGGTCTCGGCTTCGAAGTCCTTGCCGGCGCGCAGCAGCACGATGCCGAAGGTGCCCAGCGTGGTCAGCACGTAGGTCACGGCGTAGAACATCGACGCGCCATAGGCGCCGGCGGCACCGTCGGCACGCCCGTCAGCCACGCCGGACAGCATGCCCAGCAGCAGGAAACCCATGTGCGAGATGGTGGAGTACGCCAGCATCCGCTTCAGGTTGGTCTGCACGATGGCGGTCAGGTTGCCGATGGCCAGCGAGGCCACGGCCAGCACGGCCAGCATCAGCTGCCAGTCCACCGCCAGCGGCAGCAGGCCTTCGACCAGCAGGCGCAGCGCCATGGCGAACGCGGCCAGCTTCGGCGCACCCGCGATCAGCAGCGTCACCGCGGTCGGCGAGCCCTGGTAGATGTCCGGGATCCACATGTGGAACGGCGCGGCGCCCATCTTGAACGCAATGCCGGCCACCAGGAAGACCACGCCGAACGCCAGCATGGTGGTATTCACGCGGCCCGACTCCACCACGCGGAACACTTCGCCCAGGTTCAGCGAACCGGTGGCGCCATACAGCATGGACATGCCATACAGCAGGAAGCCCGAAGCCAGCGCGCCCAGCACGAAATACTTGATGGCGGATTCCGATGTCACGCGGTTGTCGCGGCGCAGGGCCACCAGCGCATACGACGCCAGCGACAGCAGTTCCAGGCCCAGGTACAGGGTCAGGAAGTTGTTGCCGGTGATCATGACGATCTGGCCGCCGAGCGTGAACAGCGCGAGCATGTAGAACTCGCCGCTGAACATCTCGCGGTCGGCCAGGTAGCTGCGGGTATAGACCAGCGTGATGAACAGCGCGGCCGAGCAAAAGGCCGACAGCACGTTGGCCATCGGGTCCACCACCACCAGGTTGGCGAAGGCGTAGTTGGTTTCGCCGGCGGCTGCGTTGAGGCCGAACCATACGGTCAGCACGAGCGTGATCAGCAGCGACAGCGGATAGGCCAGGCTCGTGCGCTTGCTGCCGCGGGCCAGGTCGATCCAGTTGACCGCGGCGATCGCGATCGCCAGGAAGATGATTGGCGCCACAGGTGCCATTGTCGAGGACGGTTGCATGTTTGTTTCTCTCCCCGATTACAGCTTCGACTGCGCCACGTGCGACAGCAGGTTCACCACGGAAGCGTGCATCACATCGGTGAAGGGTTTCGGATACAGGCCCATGTACAGGGTCATGATCGCCAGCAGGCCGAGCATGAAGAACTCGCGCTTGTTCAGGTCGATCAACTCGGCCACGTGCTTGTGCACCACGTCGCCGAAGATCACGCGCTTGACCATCCACAGCGAATAGGCGGCGCCCAGGATCAGCGCGGTGGCAGCCAGCAGGCCGATCCAGAAGTTGAACTTGACCGCACCCAGGATCACCATGAACTCGCCGACGAAACCCGAGGTGGCCGGCAGGCCGCAGTTGGCCATGGCGAAGAACACCGACAGCGCGGCGAACTTCGGCATGGTGTTCACCACGCCGCCGTAGTCGGCGATCTGGCGCGAATGCACGCGGTCATACAGCACGCCGATGCAAAGGAACATGGCGCCCGAGATAAAGCCGTGCGAGATCATCTGGATAATGCCGCCCTCGATGCCGATCTCGTTGAAGATGAAGAAACCGAGCGTGACGAAACCCATGTGGGCGATCGACGAATACGCCACCAGCTTCTTCATGTCCGCCTGCACCAGCGCGACCAGGCCGATGTAGATCACCGCGATCAGCGAAATGGTGATGATGAAGGCTGCCATGCTATGGCTGGCGTCGGGTGCGATCGGCAGCGAGAACCGCAGGAAGCCGTAGGCACCCAGCTTCAGCATGATGRCCGCCAGCACCACCGAGCCGCCGGTCGGCGCTTCCACGTGAGCGTCGGGCAGCCAGGTGTGGACCGGCCACATCGGCACCTTGACCGCGAAAGCCAGGAAGAAGGCGATGAACAGGCCGATCTGCTCGTTCATGGACAGCTTGGCCTGGTGCCATTCGAGGATATCGAAGGTACCGGTCTTGCTGTACAGGTACAGCAGCGCAACCAGCGTCAGCAGCGAGCCGAGCAGCGTGTAGAGGAAGAACTTGAAGGCCGCGTACACGCGGTTCGGGCCGCCCCACACGCCGATGATGATGTACATCGGGATCAGGGTGGCTTCGAAGAACACGTAGAACAGCATGCCGTTGAGCGCGCTGAACACACCGATCATCAGGCCCGACAGGATCAGGAACGAGGCCATGTACTCGGCCACGCGCTCGGTGATCACTTCCCAGGCGGAGATCACCACGATCACCGTGATGAAGGCGGTCAGCACCACGAACCACATCGAGATGCCGTCGACACCCAGGTGGTAGTTGATGTTGAAGCGCTCGATCCATTCCGCCTTCTCGACGAACTGCATGGCAGCCGTGGAACGGTCGAAGTGCAAGACCAGGGGCAGCGTGACGATGAAGCTGGCGACCGAGCCGAACAGCGCCGCCCAGCGCACGTAGCAGCGACTGCGATCGGACCCGGAGGCAAGGACTAGCAAGCCAAAGAAGATCGGCAGCCAGATAGCGAAAGACAGAACCATTTTCTTGTTTTCCTTACTTGGCGCCCACCGTGGCGAACGAGGTGCCGAACACCGTCAGCGACAGCAACACCAGCATGCCCAGGATCATGGCGAATGCGTAGTGGTAGATGTAACCGGACTGCAGGTAGCGGCTCACCGAAGCAAACCAGCCCACCACGCGCGCCGCGCCGTTGACCACCAGGCCGTCGATCAGGCCCTGGTCGCCGCCCTTCCAGAGGCCGGTGCCCAGCAGGCGGGCACCGCGTGCGAACACGGCTTCGTTGATGGCGTCCATGTAGTACTTGTTGTCGAGCAGCGTGTACAGGCCCGAGCAACGTTGCTTGATGGCAGCCGGGATATCCGGGCGCTTCATGTAGAAGAACCACGACAGCACCACGCCCGCGATGGCCAGCCACAGCACCGGCGTGGTCAGCGAATGCACGCCCATCGCCACCCAGCCGTGGAAGGCTTCGGCCAGCTCTTCCATCGCATGATGGTTCTCGCCGACGTAGATCACGTTCTTGAAGGCCACGCCGTTCTTGAAGAAGTCGCCGAACAGCATCGGGCCGATGGCGATCGCACCGATCACCACCGAGGGGATGGCCAGCATCACCAGCGGCAGGGTCAYCACCCACGGCGACTCGTGCGGCTTTTCGCCGGGCGCCAGGCCATGGTGATGGTCGGCCGAGACTTCCTCGTCTTCGTGGTCGCCATGGTGGTTGTGCTGATCGTGGTTCTCCTTGCCGAAGCGCTCTTCGCCGTGGAACACCAGGAAGTACATGCGGAAGGAATAGAACGCCGTGACGAACACACCGGCCAGCACCGCGAAGTAGGCAAAGCCCGAGCCCGCGATATGGGATTCGGCCACGGCCTCGATGATCGAGTCCTTGGAGTAGAAGCCCGCGAAGAACGGCGTGCCGATCAGCGCCAGCGAACCGACCAGCGAGGTGATCCAGGTGATCGGCATGTACTTGCGCAGGCCGCCCATGTTGCGGATGTCCTGGTCATGGTGCATGCCGATGATGACCGAGCCGGCCGCGAGGAACAGCAGCGCCTTGAAGAAGGCGTGCGTCATCAGGTGGAACACCGCCACCGAGTAGGCCGACGCGCCCAGCGCGACGGTCATGTAGCCAAGCTGCGACAGCGTGGAGTAAGCCACCACGCGCTTGATGTCGTTCTGGATGATGCCCAGGAAGCCCATGAACAGCGCCGTGATCGCACCGATCACCAGCACGAAGGACAGCGCGGTGTCGGACAGCTCGAACAGCGGCGACATGCGCGCGACCATGAAGATGCCGGCCGTCAYCATGGTGGCGGCGTGGATCAGCGCGGAGATCGGGGTCGGGCCTTCCATCGAGTCGGGCAGCCACACGTGCAGCGGGAACTGGGCCGACTTGCCCATGGCACCGATGAACAGGCAGATGCAGGCGACCGTGATCATCAGCCAGTCGGTACCCGGGAAGATCACCGTGGCGAGCTGCTCGCGCGCGCCGAACACGTCCGTGTAGTTCATGCTGCCGCTGTAGGCCAGCAGCAGACCGATGCCGAGGATGAAGCCGAAGTCGCCGACGCGGTTGACCAGGAACGCCTTCAGGTTGGCGAAGATCGCGGTCGGGCGGGTGTACCAGAAGCCGATCAGCAGGTAGGACACCAGGCCCACCGCTTCCCAGCCGAAGAACAGCTGCAGGAAGTTGTTGCTCATGACCAGCATGAGCATCGAGAAGGTGAACAGCGAGATGTAGGCGAAGAAGCGGTTGTAGCCGGGGTCTTCCGCCATGTAGCCGACGGTGTAGATGTGCACCATCAGCGAGACGAAGGTCACCACCACCATCATCATCGCGGTGAGCGAGTCGACCAGGAAGCCCACTTCCATCTTGAGGCTGCCGATCGTCATCCACTCGTACACGGTGGCGTTGAAGCTCGCGCCGTTCAGCACGTCCATCAGCACGATGATCGACAGCAGGCAGGAGATCGCCACGCCGAGGATCGTCACGGTGTGGGCCAGCGAGCGGCCGGCGCGCGTCTCCGAGGAGAACGTGCTGAAGAACTTGGTGCCGAACAGGCCGGCGATGGCTGCACCGGCTAGCGGTGCGAGCGGGATCGCCAGTAGCAGGTTGGGGTCGAGCGTGGTTGCCATAGGACGCTTAGTGGTGTGCGGTCGGAGAACGGTCTTGGTTCATAACGTAGCGATGCGGATCAGCCCTTGAGGGTGTCCATGTCGTCCACGTTGATCGTGTCCAGGTTGCGGAACAGCACGACCAGGATTGCCAGACCGATTGCCGACTCGGCCGCGGCCACCGTGAGGATGAAGAAAACGAAAACCTGACCAGCCAGGTCGCCCAGGTAGTGCGAGAAGGCGACGAAGTTCATATTGACCGCAAGCAGCATCAGCT
>NZ_JBFTNF010000110.1:0-24047 GCF_056397345.1 Cupriavidus sp. 05N38 | reverse complement strand
GCGATAACAGTTCCTGTCTTTCTTTCTTCGCCAACTTCACTGGCGTTGCATGGCGGCCTCGACTCATCCCGCCATGATATCCGAGGCGATTATTTATTCAAGCTATTTACGGGATGTTGTACTAGCGGTGCCGGGGAGGCGCCAGAACGAATCGATGACGCCCTGAGGCGGCGCCGCTTCGTTGGAGTTTGACGCCGATGCCCCGGCGAAGGCGAGGCATTCACGGTCTGGGCGTTCCGCTCGAACTATGCCATTCTCAGCGCCACAATCAAGTCTTTTGCGATACGAGCAGATCGTTGATCAGACCGGTGTGCAGTTCGCCTGYGAGCCAGGGAGCGTAAGCCAGCATGCGCTGTAGCAACGGCAAGTTGGTTTTGACGCCAACAATGTCGGTTGCGGACAATGCCTCGCGTGCCAGCGCGATCGCTGCTTGCCGATCTGAAGCATGGACGATGATCTTGGCGATCATGGGGTCGTAGTAGGGACTGACCGTATTGCCTTCCGCATAGCCGGTCTCGACGCGAATTCCCGGGCCCGACGGCAGATGGAATACCTGCAGGGTGCCTGGCGAGGGGAAGAAGCGCACCGGATCCTCGGCGTAGATGCGCAGTTCGATAGCATGGCCCTCTACCCGAACCGGCGCGGACAGGACATCACGTAGATACTCCCCGGCGGCCAAGCGGATCTGGGCCTCGACCAGATCGATGCCGGTCACCGCTTCAGTCACAGCGTGCTCAACTTGCAGGCGGGTGTTCATCTCAAGAAAACTGTAGCTACCATCGCTGCCGCGCAGCATCTCGACCGTACCGATGACGTCGTAGCCCAGCTTGCCCAGCAGACGGGCCACCCGGTTGGCGATCTCGTCCGCTTCGCCGGGCGGCAGGGCCGGCGCACACGCTTCCTCGATGACTTTCTGGTGACGGCGCTGCACCGAGCAATCGCGCTCAAACAGATGGCGAGCGTTCCCGTGCCGGTCGGCCAGAATCTGGAATTCGATATGCCGTGGCCGTTCGAAGAGTTGCTCGAGATAGACATCGCCGTTGCCGAAGCTGCGTTGGGCCAAGGCCCGTGCGCGCGTCACCGCCTCGACCAGCGAGGTGGGGTCCTGCGCGGCGACCATGCCGATACCGCCGCCACCGCCGGCGGGCTTCACCAGCACCGGGTAGCCCACGGCTGCGCCGGCTGCTTCAATATCTCGGGGATCTTCGCCGACCACTTCAGAGGACCGGCACATTGGCATGCCATGCTCGGCCATCAGCGTACGCGCCCGCGTCTTATGGCCCATGGCATCGATCCAGTGCGGGCTCGGGCCGATGAACGTCAGTCCGGCAGCCTCCACGCTTCTCGCAAAGCCTGCATTTTCGGACAGAAAGCCGTATCCGGGATGCACGGCATCGGCGCGCGAGCGGCGCATCACGTCGAACAGGGCGCCTTCGTTTAGATAGCTTTGCACTGCCGGCCCTGGGCCAATGCAGTAAGCTTCATCCGCCTGTTGGACGTAAGGAAAATCGCGGTCGGCTTCGGAGTAGACTACGACCGAGCGCAGCCCCATTCGTTGCAGGGTGCGCAGCACGCGGGCAGCCACGGCCCCCCGGTTGGCAATCAGTACGGTTCGCATGGATTGGTCTCCTTTAGTAGCTGGTGGGCCAGGTGCGCATGAGGTGCTGACCCACGCCTCCAGTGAGCCGCAGCCGGTGTACTTCGAGCAAGCGCGACAGCGTTTGGCGCGTATCGACCGGGTTAATGACCATGTGCGCCGAGTAAGCTGCGCCCATGTCCCAGGCGGAGGTGTCGCTCTCCATCTGGCGCAGGAGGGTGGCGTAGAGTTCGGGGTCATCTTCTTGCTTCACGCCATGCACGATAGTGACGCCAGAACGCGGGTCCATGAAATTGACTTCGGCGGATACCCAGGCAATCAACTCGTCGGCATTACCGGCGCCGCCCATGTTGAGCACGGCCTGACCATACGATTTGCGCATAATGATGGCAATCTTCGGCACAGTGACCAGCGAGAGGGCATTCATCCAGTTCATCACCCTGCCGACGGCGCCGCGGCGCTCGCCTTCGATGCCGATCAGGAATCCCGGCTGGTCAGTCATGAAGACCAACGGAATATTGAACGAATCGCACAGCACCATGAAGCTGGTTGCCTTGTTGCACGCGTCGACATCGATAGCGCCGCCTTTGGCGATCGGATTATTGGCGATGACCCCCACACTTCGACCGTCGATGCGGGCCAGTGCCGTCACCACCGACTTGCCGTAGCGGGCCTTCAGTTCGAACATGCTGCCCTTGTCGACGATCAGCGGAATGATCTTGCGCACGTCGTAGACCCGAGTGCGGGACTCGGGAACGATGTCGAGGATGCGATGCGCTTCATTGCCAGAGCCTGCGGGCACCGGGTGCACCGGGGGGGCTTCGTTGTGGTGGCTGGGCAGGTAGGACAGAAAGCGTTTGACCGCATCCAGAGCCTCTTCATCTGTATCGGCTGCCATGTCCACAAGGCCCGATACGCCAGTCAGCATCTCCCATCCGCCCAAAGCCTCAGGATCGACTTCCTCGCCGATCGCCATTGAGGTGAGCTTGACACTGGACACGGCCATGACGGCGCCCTTGCGCATGACCGAAAAATCCGCCAACGCTGCATACCAGCTTGATGAGCCATAACAATGTCCGAGCACGGCGGAGGCCCACGGGGTCTCACGAGTGCGCAGGTATTGCGTTGGACGGTCGCCTGAGCCAATGCCGCGTGCGCCCATGGTATCGGGCATGCGAGCGCCAGTGGACTCGCCGAGAAAGACCATTGGCAGGCCGCGCCGGGTCGCCATGGATTTCATATGCGCGATCTTGTTGCCATTGACAGTGCTGCTCGACGCGCCAAGCACCGTGAAATCATTCGAAACCAGGGCGACGTCGCGGCCATCCAGGCGCGCGTAACCAGCGATCTTGCCATCGGCGGGGGATCGGTCGCGGACCTCGGGCCGGTACGATGTGGCAAGCAGGCCAGATTCCAGGAAGCTGCCCGCGTCCACCAGGTAATCAATGCGCTCGCGTGCGTTCATGACGCCTGCGGCTTTGCGGTGTGCAAGCTTTTCCTGGCCACCCATCTGCCGGGCGCGCGCCTCGCGTTGTGAGAGTTCGTCGATCAGCGATTCGAATGCCATTCCTGTGTCTCCCCTGTTGCTCATCGTTTGAAAAGTGCCGGGTTTGCTGCGACGAACCGGCTGGCGGAGGCGCCTTCGGTGACCAGCAGTGCGGCCAGTTCCGCCGGAGTCGACGCCTCAAGCTGGTAGCCCTCGCTGGTCAGTTGCCTGTTGATCGCGGGATCCTCGACAAACTGCCGGGACAGGGCAGCCATGCGCGAGATAATCCGCTCCGGCGTTCCAGCGGGAGCGAATACGCCGTACCAGTTCGAGAAAACCGCGTCAGACATGCCGCTCTCCTTCAGAGTCGGCACATCGGGGAACGCCGCGCTGCGCGTTGCCGAACTGACCGCAAGCGGCCGCAGCTTGCTACCGCGCACGAATGGGGCCAGTACCGGTACGTTGGCAATCACCATATCCACCTGCCCACCTATGGCATCGCCGGAGGCCTGCGCGCCCCCCTTGTAAGGAACATGGTTAAGGCGGATCTTCGAGCCTGAGTTGAGCAACCCTACCTGCAGTACTAGCGAGGCGCTGGAGATCGAGTAGCGCTCGGGATTGCCGCGGGCCAGCGTGATCATGTCCGTGATACTTGACGCCGCAAAATTGTTGTTTGCGGCGATCAGGCACGGCACGCGGGTCAGCAGGCTTACCGGCGCCAGTTCCTTCTGTGGGTCGAATGTCGGAACGGGGCCGGTAAACCGGTTGGTAGCCAGGCCGTCGATGCCGATCAGGAATGTATAGCCGTCCGGCTCGGCCTTGGCGACTAGCTCGCTGCCGATGTTGGTTGAGGCGCCCGGGCGGTTCTCCACCACCACGGCCTGCGCGAGCTTCTTGCGCAGGAACTCCGCATACTCGCGTGCCAGCCTGTCATTGGTTCCGCCTGGCGCGTATGGCACGACAAGACGAATAGGCTTCGCTGGCCAGTCCTGCGCGGCTACGTGTCCCGTTACCAGGCTGGCAACGATCAGTGCTGCAAGTCCCCACAATCGCATCCTCATGTTGGTGTCTCCCAGGTGGTGAAAGCCAGCGTAGAAATGGCGTCACATAATGTCAAGTTACTTTACTAATGCAGCGTGCTACCTCCGTGTGTGTCGTCCTGCGGCACCACGCTCCGGGCCGCGAAAGATCTTTACATCAACCGATGCAAAATGGTCTGTCGCTCGTGAACCAGAAGCTGGCCGGCTGTCGTTTCGTAACGGTTCTCTGTATCGAAGACCAGCATGCGCTCTCCGCGACGGCCTGTCCTGCACCGCACGCCGGCCAGCCGACTGCTTGCCTGAACAATGTCACCCGGCCTCGCCAGAGCGTGAATGCAAGCGGTGGTGCCACCATTGAGCAACCCTTGGGGCGCCAGGCTGAAGCGTTTGGCAAACGTGCGGCCGACCTCGCATACCGCTTCGCGTCCCAATGCGCCTGGCTCCGTGTCGAGTTCATGCGCACCTGCCGGCCAGGACATCGCGTGCACCGGAAACAGGGCGGGAGCGACCAGGCCGCCGTGGACGCTGCTGCGCGCGGCGTGGGGATCGTGGTGATACGCGGGCAAGCCCATCACTGCTTCGGCGAATAGGCGCAAGCGGCCGGCTTCCACTGGGTTGAAGGAAACAATATGCTCGATCTCCGTGCCGATGTGGCGTCGGATCGATGCCGGCACATTTTCGTCGACGCCTTGCGATGCAATGCCCATTTGCAGTGGCTCGCGCGGCTCGATATAAAGCGTCGGAAGCGTTTGCGGTTTGTCAGCGTTGCTGACGGGCAGCAGAACCGTGGCAGTGCCTTCGGTGGTCGCGCTTCCAGTATCCACGTTGAACAGGTGCAGGTCGAGATGCACCGCAGTCACCCTTGCCTGGTGCTCCACAGCGCGAACCTTTCCTTCGCCGCGCAGCCGCTGGCCGACCAGGTCGGGACTACGGAAGCGGCAGGCAAGCCGCCACAGCCAGCTGTGTTCTCCATAAGCGCTTGTGGCGAGTTGCGCAAGGAACTGCTGCTTCAGCGCGCCGTTGATGACCGTGTCGGGAAGGTCTGCAACGTCCCGGGCATAGGCCCGGTCATAATGGATCTTGTCCCAGTTTTCCTGGGCGGCGCACCAGCGGACGATGTGGCTCGATGTGAGCGCGCCCTTATCGAGCGTCGGTAGGGCGGTACCGGGGCGAGAATATTCTGCGGACATTCTGTCAACCTGCTTTACCATGTGCACGCGTCAATCGGTTTCTGGAGATTCGATGATCGGTAACAAGCAACTCGCACGGTTGCAACGTTCGCGGCAACGTGGCTTGAGCCGATTGCTTCTGCTGGCGCGGCGCAACTTCCTCGCCCGCGTGTCGGCGTCACTCGAGGGCTCTGGCCTGCCGGCCGTGCCGGATGCCTGCGTGATGGTGCTGCCCTACATCGACCTGGACGGTACACGCAGTACCGTGATCGCCCAGCGCGCCGGTACCACGCGGCAGGCCGTCTCGCAGGTGGTGGCCACGCTTGAGCAACTGGGCCTGGTCAGAAAGCACGTCGACGAGGCGGATGCGCGCGCGTTGATCGTCGCCTTCACGCCCGCTGGACTGGACTACCTTGTGCAAATGCATGCCGTGATCGATCGGATTGAGCAGGAGATTGCGCAGAGCATTGGCAACCGCGAAATGGAAATCGTACGCCGCACACTGGAGCTGATGGCGTACGGCGGGCAGGACGGATGAGGCTGTTCCGGCCGCGCGCTGCACGCCATCGTTGCGCTAAGGCCGGACGCCAGGTTTCAGCTTCGGCCCAAGCGTGGTCTTCAAGGCAATTTGCGCCGCATCGATGAACCGGCTCAGGGTGTAGCGGGTTTCGCGCGGGTCGATGATGTCTTCCACGCCAAAGGCTTCCGCGGTGCGGTAGGGCGAAGCGAGCTGGCGCAGCCGGTGCTCGATCTCGCGTTCCTTGGCCGCTGGATCCGGCGCATCAGCGATCTCCCGGCGAAATGCCGCAGCCACACCACCTTCGATCGGCAGAGACCCCCATTCCGCAGTCGGCCATGCCAGCTTGAGTCCCAAGCCATTCTTGTCAGTCGCGGCCATGCCGGCCATGCCGTAACACTTGCGGATCACAACCGTGGCGATTGGCACAGTGGCCTGAAGACTCACGAAGACGCTGCGCATACCTTCCCGCAAGGTACCTTGCGCTTCGGCATCGCGGCCCACCATGAAGCCTGGCACATCCACCAGGAAGACCAGCGGGATATGGAAGGTGTCGCAGAGTTCGATGAAATGCGTTTGCTTGCGTGCAGCTTTGGCATCGATAGCGCCGCCATAGGCCATGGGGTTGCTGGCCACTACGCCTACCACCTTGCCGTTGAGCCGCGTCAGGCACGTGATCACGGCTTTGCCATAAGTGGGCTGAATCTCGAAGAGAGTGCCGCGGTCGAAGACCATGCGGATGATCTTGCGCATGTCATAGGCCTTGCGGCGATCGGTCGGCACGATCGTCGCGAGTGCCTCGTCCCGTCGGTCGACGGGATCGTCGCAGGCGGTGACAGGCGGGAGTTCCCACACATTCTGCGGCATGTACGACAGGTAGCGCCGGATCATCTCGAAGCAGTCCGCCTCGCTGTCGACGGCGTTGTCGACCGCTCCAGCCAGGTCGACGGCAATCTTTGCGCCCCCCAGCTCGTCCTTGGAAATTTCTTGGCCGAGCGAGCGCTTCACCACCGGTGGTCCGGCTGCGAAGATCTGGCTGGTGCCGTTGACCATGACCGACCAGTGCGAAAGGATGGCCCGCCCCGCCGGCCCGCCTGCCGCGGTTCCCAGCACGGCACATACCACGGGGACTTGGCCGAGCAGTGCCGCGGAGGTTTCAAAGCCATGAACTCCCGGGAAGACGGTATGGCCGCGCTTCTGCGCGGAGGTGACACTACCACCCACTCCATCGATGAGATTGACCAATGGAATCTTGTAGTGGAGGGCGAGTTCCTCCACGAATCCGCCCTGTCCGCCTTTCTTGCGGTCGCCGCTCCAGCTTGCGCCGCCCCTGACGGTGTAGTCCTCGCCGCCGATGGCGACCGGCCGGCCGTCCACCGTTGCCAGGCCCATCACATACGGCGCGGGCGTGACCTTGACCAGCACGCCGTTCTCGTCGTAGTGGCCCTGGCCAGTCAGCCGGCCGACCTCATGGAACGAGTTGGCATCCGCGAGCGCATCGATGCGCTCGCGCACGGTCAGCTTTCCGGCGGCATGATGCCGCTCGACGGCCTCGGAGCCGCCCAGCGCAAGGCTAAACTCGCGTCGCCGCTCGAGCTCGAGAAGGTCTTCCGAGGGAATTGTTTGACTCATGTCCATCGCCATCTCCTCAGGCCGGTTCGACCACGGCAAGTATTTGTCCCTCGGCGATGGATTCGCCCTCCTTGACCAGCACCTCGGAAACCTTACCTGCGTGCGTGGCTTCGACCGGGATCTCCATCTTCATGGATTCAATGATGAAGAGCACGTCGCCTTCATCCACGGTCTGCCCCGATGCGCATTCGCATTTCCACACCGAACCGACCACTTCAGATTTCACATTGACACTCATGAGTCCATCCTTTTCTTTCGGCAGAGAGAAAGTACAGAGGTTGGGAATTCCGGGATCAACGGGCCAGCTGCTCGTCGAAGATGACGCCCCGTGAGTGCAGGCCCGCCAGTGATTCCGCGCTCATGCCGAGCATGCGGCGCAGCACCGCTGCCGTGTCGGCGCCGGTGTCGCGGCCCAGCGTGTCCACATGGCCTGGCGTATCGGACAGGCGCGGCGTCACGTTCGGCACCGCCACCATGCCAAGCCGGTCATGGGGCCGGCGCGTGATGGTTTCACGAGCGCGGAAGTGCGGGTCGGCGAAGACATCGTCGATGTTGTAGATCTTCGCGTGCGGAATATCGTGTGCGGCCAGCAGGCGGTGAGCTTCCTCATAGCTGCGTGCGCCGACCCATTCCTGCACCAGGGCATCCACTTCATCGCTGTGCTGGCTGCGCAGCCGGTTGCTGACGTAGCGCGGGTCGTCTGCCAGCCCGGGAGCGCCAAGTGCGGTGCACAGGCGGCGGAAGATAGGATCGGCCAATGCTGCCACGTGGATGAAGCAGCCATCGGCTGACTGGTACAGGTTGTTAGGGCTGGAGCCTGGCAGGCGCGATCCGGCACGCTCCGCGACCACCCCGAGCTGGTCGTAGGCCATCACATGGGGTTCCATAAAGCTGAACGCGCATTCCGCCAAGGCGGTGTCTACGATCTGGCCCTTGCCGGTGCGGTGCCGAGCCTCCAGTGCAAGCATGCCGCCGAAAGCGCCATACAGTCCGGTGACGTAGTCCGACAGGGAGGTGGCCACGCGTGCCGGCGGCCGGTCCGGATCGCCCGTGATGGAACGGAGCCCGCTGAGGGCTTCGCCGATGACGCCGTAGCCTGGTTGCCGGCTGTACGGGCCATCCTGGCCGTAGCCACTGATGCGGATCATAATGAGGCCGGGATTGGACGCGCTCAGCGCCTCGTAAGACAGGCCCCAACGCTCCAGCGTGCCGGGCCGGAAGTTCTCGATGACGAAGTCTGCCTTGTCCACCAGCTGGCGCAGCAGCGATTGCCCCTCCTCGTTGCGCAGGTCAACCGAGATCAGTTCCTTGTTGCGGAACATCGACAGGGCGTAAAGCGAAACGCCGTCCTTGTGGCTGCCCATCGAGCGCAGGGCATCACCGTCAGGCGTTTCTACCTTGATGACACTGGCACCGAAATCCGCCAGCAGCCTGCCGCAGAATGGGCCGGCGACGGTGGATCCCAGTTCAATCACCGTGTAGCCGGAGAGGGGCTTGAGGCTTGCATCACGTTGCATGTCGGGACTCTCTGGAGCGCATCACTGGGGGGCGGTTACGTTGGCGGTCCTGACGACATCGCGCCACAACGCCACCTCCTTGTGCAGCATGTCGCGGAATCCCGCAACGCTACCGCCGCTCAGGTCGAGGCCACCGGCGGACTGCAGCCGCTGCCGTAACTCCGGGGAGGATTTGAGCAAGTCGTTGAATTCGCGGTTGACTCGCGCCACAATCTCCGGCGGCATGTCTTTCGGACCCATAAGGCCGAAGAACAGGCTGCCGTCGTAACCTTGCAGGCCGGCTTCTGCGAATGTCGGGACGTCTGGCGCAAGTGGGGAACGTGCCTGGCTTGAAATGGCGAGCGCACGGACGCGCTTGGCCTGGATGTTCGGCGCAGCGAGCAGGATGGTATCGGTCACCATATCAATCTCGCCGCCGAGTAGCGCGGCAATTGCCTGCGCGTTGCCCCGGTACGGCACGTGCGTGTACGACGTGCCGGTGAGCGTCGCCATATACTCGGTGGTGAGGTGGGTGGAGCCTCCTACGCCGGACGAGCCATAGTTGACTTTCTTCGGATGGCTACGCGCATAAGCGAGGAATTCCGCCAGGGATTTGGCGGGAAAGCCGTTGTTCACCAACAGGACGGTTGGCAGGCGGCCAATCAGCACGATGGGCGTGAGGTCCTTCTCAATATTGAACGAAAGCTTGGGGTAGACCGCCGGGTTGACGGCAATGGCACTGGAAACTGTCAGCAGGGTGTAGCCATCGGGTGCAGCGCGCGCGACCGCTTCAGCGGCTAAGCTGCCGCCTACTCCGGTCTTGTTTTCCACCACGATCGACTGGCCGAGTCGCTCCGAGAGGTGCTGCGCCACTACGCGCGCCACAATGTCCGTCGCACTGCCTGCGGAAAAGCCGACATACATCTTGATGGGGCGGCTCGGGTACTTGTCTTGCGCATGTGCCGGCGCGGGGGAAAGGGCCAGCCCGGCGAGCGCCAGAGCGGCTGCGCCTACGGCGCGATGGACGAACGACAGCATCGGGCAGGTCTCCTTTTCATTTTTATGGTCTTCTAGTGGTCAAACAATAAACTTGCGGTATTTGCTGAGATACTCCGCGGCTTCGCGCAGGCTTTGCCGGCGAATCGCCTCAGCTTTCTCTGCGTCGCGCTCCCGAAGCGCGGCCAGCACTGCCCTGTGGTGGGCCAAGCCCAGCTTGGCTCGGCCAGGCAGCACGATGGCGCGGCGAATCACCGCCTGCGTGCGCTCCATAATGGAATCCAGCATGCCTTGGATAATGGGATTCCCGGCGTTCTTGACGACGCGCTGCCGGAAGCGGTCGTAGCCATCCAGGTAGAAGTCGAAGTCGCCATTGTCCAGCGCGGTTTCCATCGGGGCGCCGAACAGTTCAATCAGGTCGTCCCATTCGCCAGGGGGAGCGAGTTGCGCGGCGAGCCGTACGCTCATGCCTTCGAGCGCCTCACGCGCACAGTAGATCTGCAGGATCTGTTCGAAGCTGATGCGGGTTACGATCGCCCCCCGGTTTGGAATCCTCTCAACCAGCCCGTGCTGTTCCAGCGCAGCAAACGCCTCGCGGATGCGCGGGCGCGTCGTGCCAAATTCCTGCGCCAGCTCTTGCTCAACCAGTTTCGTTCCCGGCAATAGATCGTGCCGTGCGATGCGCGCGCGCAGCTCCGCCGCGACGTCTATCGGGGAGGTTGCCTTTGCCGGGCCTCGGTCGGCTTTCTGGCCCGGTTCTTCCTGCTTACGGATGGTTCTTGCTGCCACGCTCATTAGTGCTCACCTCGTTATGTTGGATCAACTATAGGTCGCCACTCTGGAACAGTAAACCAATTTGTAATCTAGTTTGTAATCCAACTTGGTTACATAGCAGGATGCGCGGTGGGAAGAGCCTTTCTACGTGTTGGGCGCCAAGTGTTGCCGATCATTAATTCCGGCGGACCTTTGCGAAGCTTGACCGTTACGCACGGCATCCAGCGCAACCACGCACTGACGTGGACAGCGCTCGCTCCGCGGTGCGTACCTTTTGCCGAAGAAGAATGCAATTAATCGCCAGGATTTCTGACCCAACCTTAAACTGGGGTTTGGCAACACGGGGCCACCTGCCAGCGGAGCGCTGCGCGAATGTTCCGAGGGGGTGCCTGCACCGAAGTCCAACGGACCCGTATCCTGCTTCGTGTGGGTTTGCTCCACGGTCACCTGTTCCGGCACATCACGGCCACGCAGATGCTGGAGAACGGGGCGGACCTGCGCTTCATCCAGGCGATGCTGGGGCATGCGGAGCTGTCGACCACGCAGATCTATACCCACGTGGCGATCCGGCAATTGCAGCAGGTGCATGCGACGACGCATCCGGGTGTCAGCCGGCGGCGTGAGGCGGATGGCGAGGGCGGTGAGAGTGCCGGTCTTGATCAGCCCGATGTCGAAGCGGTGCTGTGGGCGGCGTTGGCCGACGAGCGCGACGATTAGGATCCCCGCGTGCCCCGGGTTGCTTGCCGGATTCTATCCATGGTACTCAGTGCTATATTTAGCTAAATAAGACTAGGGCGTGCATGCGACTCTTTACCACCCGGCTGTTCGACAGTGGGCAGCCAAAGAAGGGGTGACCGATGCTGTGTTGCGCGTGGCAGTCGCGGAAATGGCACAGGGCCTCGTGGAGGCGGATCTCGGTGGCCACGTGTACAAGAAGCGGGTGGGGTTGCCGGGTCGCGGAAAGCGCGGCGGTGCCCGCACCCTGCTGGCATTCCGGATTGGGGACCGGGCGGTCTTCCTCTACGGTTACGCCAAGAATGAGCGGGACAACATTGACGCGCAGGAACTCAAGGCGCTGAAGCGGTTGGCCGCCGAGGTGCTGGGTTGGACTGAGGCCCAGTTGGACGTGGCCCTGGCGCAGGGCAAACTGATCGAGGTGGTGAACCATGGCTAGCAAATTGTTGAAGACCCTGAATGAGACCGCGCGGGACTTCGCGGACGTTGGGCTCATCGATGCCCAGACCATGCGCGAGTTCGACGCGCTGTGCCTGCCGCCGGTGCGGGACTACACGGCCGACGAGATCAAGGCGCTGCGGCTGCGCACGCGTGCCAGCCAGGCTGTGTTCGCGGCCTACCTGAACACCAGCCCGACGACCGTCCAGAAATGGGAGCAGGGACAGAAGCACCCGAGTGGCCCGTCGTTGAAACTGTTGAACCTGGTTGAGCGCAAGGGCCTGGAGGCCCTCGCCTGAGCCGCTGACAGCGGGATGATCGGCGGGGCAGGCCACCGTCATCATTGAAGCCCTACCTCCCTACCCACCACCATCCCTCTCCCTGGCGCATTGCGAGGCCGTGCTCGCCAATTGATCTGAAGCGCCGCCTCCCTTCATTCCTTAGCTGCCTACCCCTAAAAACGCACATCGGGGCCGTTTGCGCCAAACGGCCCGGAACTGCCATGTGTCGCTGCCTGCAAAGCCCTGCGACATAACGCGGGGAGTGGCCAAACGCAGGGGGGAAATGCGTCAGGAAAGGCCACGTACTGGGTCGAGCCATCGAAGTAGCGCCAGGCTTGCTAGTGCAGTTCCGGTTGGAGGCAGCAGGCATTCCGGTCACCGGCCTGTGCACGCACACCGCGCCGCAAGGGCGCGATCAGCCCAGTGCTCGCGGCGCTTAGAATTCGGCGGATTTCATGCTGATGTCATGCGAAAACTTGAGCGAAGTGATGCGCGTCTACCGTAAAGCGCCGAATGAGCATTGGAACTGCTTCGCCACGCTGCAAATGCGCGCCGTTTGCGGATGAGTCACACGGTTCGTCCCCAAGCCGGTCGCCCACGAGTGAAGGGCTGGAACCGGAAGTCGGGCGCAACGACTCTTGGCCCCGTGGGTGCCTGGCGCTTAGGCTGGGCAGAGCTGGATCTCAACAGTTTATTCAGACATAGCCTTATGAATCCCGGGGATCCATCTCATCGAGGCTACGGGCGTGCTTCGGCTAACGTGACACCCATTAGTCGGCCAAAGAAGATCCGCTGACGCGGACCCCAGCCCCGACGCTCTGATCGGCGACGGCCTTGCATCGAACCAAGCAGCTCCGCGAGCGGTCATCAATTATCGTGGTGGCGCTTGGTCGGCGCACGAACCCCGCGCCAACGGCTCGGCACCCTCATCACAGATCAGATCAGTTGGGCTTCGGCGTGGTCGCGGGGCGAGATAACGCTCGCGCCGCACGCTGTGCTTGCAGTCCCTGCGCCCGGGTCGCATCGGCCGGTGCAACGTGTCCCGCTGCCTGCCCCGTCAAATCTAAGCGCGCGGCACCTTCCACCAGGCAGGTCCAGTAGCGCGTGCCGCGGCACCAGGTGCGGATTGCATCGCGCAACACCGACTCCGTCAGGCCAAGTTCCTGCACGTGCGGGACGAGATCCTCAAAGATGCCGATCTTGAGCGGCACCTTGGGCGCAGGATTCTTCGGAAAGGTTTGCGGGAACCGTTTCTGCAATTTCACGATGGCTTGCAGCACCGGATCGACGGGCTTAATGGGTTTTGCTGGGCGGGCCGAAGCCTTCGGGGGGGCGCGACGCGCCTTGGCCGGTGGCGCGGCCTTGGCTTGCTTTGCCAGTTGTTCCTTCAGTGCCGCCAGTTGTTCGAAGCCCATCGCGCCCAGCCATTAAATACGAGCTGAGATTGTAGCAGTCCCTCGCAATTCGCCGTGCCACCCACGCCGCCGCGCGGCATTGGCCAAGCCGGGCGTCCTGGTCAAGGCGAGCGAGCACCCGTCATCCTTCGCGCGTCCAGCCGATCTGGTGCCGTTCCTGTGTGGCCTGATGGCGGACATCGTCCTCCGTATGCAGGTAGGCACTGGTGGTCGATATGGAAGCGTGTCCGAAATTGTCCCTCACAAACCGCAGGTCCACTTGCTGGTCGGTCATGTGCGACCCCGCGGTATGGCGCAACCAGTGTTGGACCAGGACGAGTGGTCGCGCTGGATGGCTGAAAACGAACTGATCTTCCGCCGCACACTGATGGAAGACTGCGGCGTCGTGGTCACTACCCGTTTCCGCGGGGTGTCCGAGCCAGCACCTAAGGACACACCGCTGTTCGTGACTCGTGTTGTTGGGAAGGTGGCGGAAGAAAACGAGAGCTACGGAGCCTGCACGCTTGAAGAGGCGCTGGAGCAACATGAACTGCTAGTGCAGAAACTCATTCGCGCATTGCGCGCCGCTCATCGCTAGATTGAGCCAGGATTTGAGCCGGCGCGAAGGTGTTCGGAATCCATCTCCGCTTGCCTCAAGGCATTCCTGCCGCCCATGGCAAAACGGCGCACCTGAGCGGTACGCCGTTGGAAAATTCACAATCTCGTTGGAAATTCCGCGTCATGAAACGGGATGTTTTCCATAAGTTCTTGCCCCCGGCGGAAATAAGAGGAAGGGCCAGCAGGGGGGCTAGCCCTAACGTGTCCACCCAATCCGGTGGTGTTCCTGCGTGGCCTCATGGCGCGCATCGTCCTCCGTATGCAGATAAGCGCTGGTCGTGGCGATGGAAGCATGCCAGAAATTGTCCCGCACAAAGCGCAGGTCGACCTGCTGGTCCGTCATATGCGACCCCGCCGTGTGGCGCAACCAGTGCGCCGACGCGCTGGCCAGTACCGCGGCCCGGCTTTCCCACTCGGGGCCGCGCGCGCAGGCGCTCGGCAGCCATCCCGAACACCTCCTTCAGCACCAGGTGCAGCGCGCCGCGTGACAAGGGTTTTTCCTTGCCGATGATCGGCTGCTTCGACGCGAACTAGCTCAAATCTGCAATCTGCTTGTTTTGCGGATCGAATTGACCGGGTTGCTCAGTCTTGCGACCTTCATCTGGTTGTTCACTCTGGCGCTTTCTCGATGTTGTCGAGCGCTTTTTCGGGGCCAGAGGTACGGGGGCGTACTTCATGAGTGCCTTGTCGTTGCTTATGGTCTGCTGTTAGTTTAAGAATACGCTTTTGCGACTAGATTCCCAACAAGGGTTACTCAACTGGTGGGCGCCCGACCAACTCCCTGCCAGTTGCGCCCACTGCCGAGGAAATGGCCCTCCCTGTACTTCGATGCGCTCACTTATCGCCGCGACGCCAGGTGGCCGAGAAGGATCCATAATACGAAATCAGCATTCCTGGGCTGAAGGCACATGAGCCGATTAACGCAGGTGTTGCTTGAATATCACGAACGCAGCAAGCATCGTATCAACCGCTACGCTCCCGGCCCCGGAGGGCTCGACTGGGCAACCCAGCCAGACCCGTTCCGGGCGTTTCAAGGCACACCGCGGATTGCTCTGCCATTGGTCGCGGACACATTGGCCGCACGCTACAACGAGCTGCGCTGCGGCACTCTGCCTCCCGCGCAAAGATTCAGTCTTCGTACCGTGGCAATCCTGTTTGAACTTTCACTCGGCCTGTCAGCGTGCAAATCCTCCGGTGCTCAGCGATGGTCACTGCGCTGCAATCCTTCGAGCGGGAATCTGCATCCGACCGAGGGCTATCTTTTGTGTCCGGCTCTGCCTGGCTTGGCTGGCGGGGTCTACCATTACCTGAGCCGCGACCATGTACTTGAGCATCGCGCTGAAGTGGATGATCCTCGATGGACCGAGGCGTTTGCAGGCGGCGGTATCCTGGTCGGCATCAGCTCGATTCACTGGCGCGAGGCGTGGAAATACGGAATGCGCGCATGGCGCTACTGCCAGCATGACTGCGGCCATGCTATCGCGGCAGTGAGTTACGCCGCGGCAGCTCTCGGCTGGCAGACGCGGCTGGTGGAGGCGGCTGCGGATGACGCGCTGGCCGCATTGCTTGGATTGAACCGCCGCGAGGATTTTGGACCGGCCGAACCAGAGGTGCCGGATGCCCTGCTTTGGATCGGGAATCTTGAAGCACAGCCGGACCCTGGGTGCCTGCAGGCTGCTTTGGATAAGGCGCACTGGTACGGATACGCGAATCAACTAAGCACGGGACATGAGAGTTGGCCGGACATCGATTCGATCCATCGCGCCACGCACAAGTCTCGTACTCGCGAACCGAGCTCGCTAGATCCGGAGCCGCAACTGTGGTCCGCGACGCCCGCCCTTGATCTGAGCTTTGCCCGAATCGCTCGGCAGCGCCGCAGCGCTGTGAGTTTCGATGGTACGACGCGCATCACCGCCGCGGCTTTTTTCGCCATGCTGGCATGCCTGTTGGTACGTAGCGATGCGCCACCGTGGAATACGCTGATGTCTCCAGTCGCGGTGCATCCGGCGCTATTGGTGCACCGCGTAGACGATCTGGAGCCGGGCCTGTATGTGCTAGTGAGACATTCCGGGGCGCTGCCTAGCCTCAAGCAGGCTATGCGCCCAGAATGGCTGTGGCAAAAGACTGGACCGGTCCATCTGCCGCTCTATTTTCTGCTGCCTTACGATTTACGCGCGGTGGCAAAGTTGATCTGTTGTCACCAGGACATCGCCGCCGATTCCTGCTTTGCGCTGGGAATGCTCGCAAATTTCGAAATCGCCCTGAAGCAACCATGGCGATATCGCCATCTTTTCTGGGAATGCGGCATCCTTGGCCAGGCGCTCTATCTTGAAGCCGAAGCATCCGGAGCGCGCGCTACGGGAATTGGCTGTTTTTTCGATGATGAAATGCACGCCATGCTGGGAATCAAGGATCACGCTTGGCAAAGCCTGTATCACTTTACCGTCGGGGGCGCCGTGGTCGATCAGCGCTTGTCTACATTTGCACCGTATGAGGTTCAGCCTTGATTCGAAAGTGCTACGTTCCAATTCGTGGGACAGGCACCTTGGCAAACTGAAAGCACCGCCGTCCAGGCAGCGAGCACGGTGGTATCCGCTATGGGAGCGTTGCACAAATGGCGAGCAACGCTACAACTTATACCACTACAAGTGGAGCCTCTAACGTCTCTCTTTGGAGGTACCGCGATGACAGAATGGCAAACTAGTGCTAATCCGCGACGCGCCGACCGGGGGGTACTGAAATGCAGGTAGATCCGAAGCTTCGCCCCTGGTGGCTTGATACGCTCACGGCCGGGACGGCGGACCTCGCCGCAGCCGCCACGGGCTTGTCAGGTGCGCAAGCCCAAGCCCGGCTCGCCAAATACGGACCAAACGTGTTCCGCGAGCGGCGGGGACAATCGCTGCTGCTGCAGTACTTCACCCGCTTCAAGAATCCGCTTGTCATCATCCTCCTCGTCGCCAGCGCGGTGTCCGCATTTACCGGGGAGCTCACAAATTTTCTTATCATCAGCCTTATCGTTCTGCTGAGCGTCACTCTGGATTTTGTCCAGGAGTACCGGGCCAACGCGGCAGCGGATAAGCTGCGGCAATCGGTTTCCGTACGGGCAAACGTAATGCGTGATGGCGAATCGCTGGAGATCCCGTTGACCCAGGTGGTGCCAGGCGACCTCGTATTGCTTTCAGCAGGGGATTTGATTCCGGCGGACGGACGAGTGCTGGAAGCATGCGACTTCTTCGTTAAGCAGGCGCTGCTCACCGGCGAATCTTACCCGGTGGAAAAGCGCCCAGGCGTCCTGTCCGATGGTGCCGTGGAACTTCAGGAGGCGACTAATGCAGTGTTCATGGGCACATCGGTGATCAGCGGCAGTGCCCGGATACTTGTGATCAAGACGGGAGTCGCCACTGCTATCGGGGAAATCGCCGACAGCATTTCGCGCCAGCCACCACCGACGTCGTTCGAACTAGGTGCCCGCCGCTTCGGCATGTTGATCATGCGGCTGACCATCCTGATGGTCATGTTTGTCCTGCTCGTGAACACCTTGTTTCACAAGCCCTGGCTAGAGTCCTTCCTGTTCGCAGTGGCCCTGGCTGTCGGTTTGACGCCGGAACTGCTACCCATGGTGGTATCGGTCACCTTGTCGCGGGGTGCGCTGCGCATGGCCGCGCGGCACATGATCGTGAAGCGTCTGGCAGCCATTCAGGACTTGGGTTCAATGGATGTCTTGTGCACAGACAAGACGGGCACGTTGACCGAAGCGAAGATCCATATGGAACGGCATGTGGATGCGGATGGCCGTCCCTGCCAACGGGTACTGGAAMTGGCCTATCTCAATAGCTTCTTCGAAACTGGATTGAAGAGCCCGCTTGACGAAGCCATTCTCGACCACCAGCATATTGCAGTCGGAAACTGGAAAAAAATCGACGAGATACCGTTCGACTTCGAGCGTCGCTGCGTCTCGGTGCTCCTGGATAACGGCGAGACACGCTGGCTGGTGGTGAAAGGCGCATCCGAAGAGATCGTGGGGCTCTGCACGCATTACGAAGCAGAAGATACCGCATGCCAGCGGCCCATAGACGAATCTGCCCTGGCCGGCATTCAAAACCAGTACCGCGCGCTGGAAAAAGAAGGTTTGCGGGTGCTGGGCATCGCCTGGCGCCAGGTGCGGCCTGATCATCCTCATGCCGTTGTGGGCGACGAAAAAGAGCTTATCCTGGCCGGGTTCGCCGCTTTCCTGGATCCCCCCAAGGAGAGCGCCGCGTCCGCCCTGGCCGCGCTCAAGAACTCCGGCGTCGCGATCAAGATCGTTACTGGTGATAGCGACCTGGTAACGCAACATGTCTGCACCCAGTTGAACATTCCGATCACGGGGCTCCTGACTGGCAAGGAGATTGCCCAGATGGATGACCATGCTCTGCGCGCCCGAGCGGAAACCGCGAATCTGTTCTGCCGAGTCAGTCCGGCGCAAAAGGACCGCGTGATCCTTGCGCTCAAGGCCCGCGGCCATGTCGTGGGCTATCTGGGCGATGGCATTAACGACGCGCCGTCCCTAAACTCCGCAGATGTCGGCTTGTCGGTGGACTCGGCCGTCGACGTTGCAAAGGAGGCGGCGGATATGATTCTCCTGAAACATGACCTGCATGTAGTCCACGCGGGCGTTCTGGAGGGACGACGTACCTTTGGCAATATCATGAAGTACATCATGATGGGGACCAGTTCTAACTTCGGCAACATGTTCAGCATGGCCGGCGCCTCGTTGTTCCTGCCTTTCCTACCGATGCTGCCGACACAGATCCTGCTCAACAACATACTCTACGACATATCGGAAGTCCCAATTCCACTCGACGAAGTGGACGCCGTGGAAATTGTTGCCCCCCATGTGCTGGACTTGAATTTCATCCGCGACTTCATGCTGGTGATCGGCCCGATCAGCTCGCTTTTCGATTTTCTGACCTTCTACATCTTGATGGCCGTTTTGCAGGCGAACGAGCGGCAGTTTCAGACCGGCTGGTTCATTGAGTCGCTATGCACCCAGGTGCTGGTGATTTTTGTAATCCGCACTCGTGGCAATCCCCTCAAGAGCCATGCCCATCCTCTGTTGACGGCAACGTCGCTAGCGGTTGTGACCGTCGCGGTAGCGTTGCCGTTTACACCAATGGGATCGCACTTCGGATTTGTGCCACCACCTGTGCGCTTCTATTTCATTCTCGGTGCCATGGTGGTTGCATACCTGTTTCTCGTCGAGTTGGCCAAGCAGGGCTTCTATCGATGGTCAGCGGCGGCGAGGCGTCCGCGCAGATCTGCCACCTTGGTTTAGTCCGCTAGCCCGCGGGGTCAAGAGCAGTAGTTCGGCGCCCCTTGCGGGGCTTCCGGTGGTGGTGCGGTATTGCGCGTACACTCAAAATACAGGGACCATCATCGGAGGTACATCATGATCCATCACAACGATGAGCCTACTTTCCGTGGACTGCCATTGACCGCCGGACAAGACTCGGAAGTCCGGCACTACATAAAGAAGAAGACTCAGTTGGGTGATCCATGGGACACATCGGAACTGGCGGCGATGCTCGAAGACATGCTGCTGCCACCCGGCACGGAGGACGACAACCAGGGCGACTCCGCCATGGATACGCAGGCCGCCGCAGAGCGCGCCGCCACGTTCGTCAATCAGTCCATGGAGCCGATCGAGGCCTATGAGGAATGGAAGGCCGCCATGGAAATCGAGAGCATGAAGGGAAACAAGTGTTGATGCGCAACCGACCACGGAGCCGGTAGCAGCGGCCGACGAGCGCAGACGATCTCTTCTGAACCATCCGACACGCCCGGCGGCGGTCACTGGCCGCCTGGTGTTGTTGATGCTTTTACTCAACCTTGAACCGCCGTTTATGCGCGGTTTTACACCGCCGTCAACACCATCGAGACTCTGCTATTGCAAATGATCGATGACGAGGGCGGACCGCTCATCTGGCCACGCATCAGCGAGACCGAACGGAAGGCCTTCGATACCACTTCTCGGAAGCTCTATCGCTTCCTCCTGCGGGTTCAAGAACCGTAGTCACGTCAAGAAAACGACCCACAGATTTCCCCGACCAACCTTTATATCTAATCGCCGCCTTACGGCGTCGGGCCAAGAAAATTCCGCGTTTGCTCGCGGCAGACGCTGCCGTATAGTTGGTCAGGCAACAAGGGCCAACAGCGCCAGGGTAATCGCTCCTGACGTTTTTCTGATAGGGAGCGAGGAATCTATATGACGCACGCGCAGCAATCCGGACAATGGCAGGCCGCCGTCTGCTCGCTACTTAGCAAGCAACTGGGTCAGGATGCCGAGGAATATGTCGTGGAGGCCTTTGTCAAGAAGGGAGTTGCTATTGCGGGGATTCGCCGCAAGCGTGATGGTCATTGGCATAGGCACACGATCGGGCACGCCGTTGCTGACAAAGCCCAGCAGGAGGCTTCCATCGAATTGGCGTTTGAGGCGCTGCATAAAGCACTGCAAGCCGACAAAGGGGCCATGCGCAATTGGGTTACCCAAGCGCAATTGGGCGATCTTGTCGGCAAAAAGATGACGGAGACACACGTCTGAGCCCCGGGGCACCCGTGAGCGTGTCCGTACTGGGCTTGCAGGCCATGCAGGGTGCGGCTGGCGCTTGCCGGCCGCTTGTCATGTGTACCGAGCATGTCCAACAGCTCGGGGGTGCAAGTCCCCTATCCAACCTGATGGTGGTGAAGGATTAGCGAAGCGCAAGGGCGTCACCGCGAGGTGGGGTCTGAAGGAAGCGTGGAGCAAAGCCACGACCTGACGAACAGAAACCGGATGTGAGGCCTACCCGGCTGGACGAGCGAGCATGTGATCGCAAAGTCCATAGCCAGCGCAGGCGCTCGGCGGCCATCCCGAACACCTCCTTCAGTACCAGATGCAGCGCGCCGCGCGACAAGGGCTTTTCCTTGCCGATGATCGGCAGCACGATGGGGCGCGCCTCGCCCGGCAACGGCATCGGTGGCAGGCCGTACGCGTCGCGATAGCGCGCCAGTTCCACGATCAGTTCGTCCGTGGCGGGCACCAGCCGCGTCTTGTTGCCCTTGCCATAGAAGCGATCTGYAACAACAGCACCGTAAAGAGCCAGCGGCAGCGCGCCGCGTGCAGCCGCTCGCGCTCGGTGGCGGTGCCGTTCGCACCCGGCATCGCCTCGATCGTATCCCTGACCACCTGCCACAGCGCGTGGCTGAGGTAGCGCGTGACCCGCGGCTTGGACTGGTCGCGCCGGCTGCGTGGCCAGGGACAGCGGGTTGCCGGCGAGGTAGCCAGCGTCCACCAGCTAGGTGAACAGCGTATTGAGGATCACCATCGCATGCCGCGCGCTGGCCCGGGGAGAGCGAGCCGGCAAACGACCGCCAGTCCGGTGCGCCATACACGAGCTTCTTGCGCGACGTCATGACCCAGCGCCAGGCGGGTTGCGGATCGCCGAGGAAGCGCTCGTACCGCAGCACGTCCTCATGGGTGAGCGACGAAAGCAGCTTGCCCTGCTGCAGGACGGCCCACAGCAGCAAGCGCTCGACCTCGCGCCGATCGGTCCGCCGGGTGGCGGGGGGTGTCGGTATAGCGCGCCAGCCAGGCGGTGACGGCGGCCAGATCGTCGGTGGCCGAAATCTGCGAGATAGCGCGCGGCGGGCAGGCGCAGGCGCTCGGTGAAGGTGGCCAGCAGGGCGGCGAGGGGGCTTCCATGGATGAGGCGGTTGTCACTGAGTGGATGCGGCCATAACTCTAGACAGAAGCGTCGTTATGTCTAACTTAAGATACAAAAAGTTATATATGAAACGTATTACGTAGTAATATTTGTGAAATTCCTACGGGGTTTTCGCCTAGCCGTGACCGCCAGCCCTCCCGATAGTCCCGCTCGCCCGCCGGTCGACGCCGCTGCCGAGGCCACCCTCGCCGCCGAGGTGGCCGCCCTGCGCACCCAATTCCCCGAGACCCGCGCGCTCTACCGCGAGGTCTGCGGACTGCTCTTTTTCCGCTACGGCATCACCCCCACCGCCAACAAGCTCTATCAACTGGTGCGCAAGGGCAGCATGGGCACGCCGACCGAGGTGCTGGCGCAGTTCTGGACCGACCTGCGCGACAAGATGCGCGTGACCATTGACCACCCCGGGCTGCCGGACGCGCTCAAGGCGATCGCCGCCCATGCCGTGCAATCGATCTGGCAGGCCGCCAACGAGGCGGCCACCGGCGAGCTGGCCGCCTTGCGGGCCGAGGCACGGCTGCAGGCCAGCGAAGCCGAGGCCCAGCGCGACCACGCGCGCGCCGCGGTGGTGGTGGCCGAGCAGGAGACCGCCGCCGTCCAGGCCGACTTCGATGCCGCCCAGCAGGCGCGCGCGGCGCTCCAGGGCGAACTGGAGGCCGCGCGCCAGGCCCTCGCGGCCGCCCAGGCGCGTCAGGAGGAAGGCACGCGTCAGCTCGCAGCGCTGGAGCGGCAACTGCAGGCGCTACGTACCCAATTCTCGACCGAGCTGGAGCACACCCGCGAGCAGGTTGCCGTCGCCCAGGAGCGGGCCAGCGCCACCGAACGCCGCGCGCTGCGCGAGATCGACCAGGAACGCACGCTGCGCCAGAAGGGCGAGCAGGCGGCGGCGGACCTGCGCACCGACTTGGCGGCCGGGCAGGCGAGGGCGCAAGCCGCCGCCGTGGCCGGTGCCGAGGCGCGGGCGCGCTTGCAGGCCGAGCGCGACACGCTCGACCGGCAACTGGCGCAGGCCCAGCACGCGCTCGGACAAGGGCAGGCGGCACAAGACGCGCTGCGGGCCGAACTGGACGCGGCGCTGCGGCGGGCCGAGCGCGCCCAGGCGGAGGCCGTTGCGGCGCGCCATCTGGCGCCGGCCCGACGTCGGGCGCCGGCGATCAAAACCAAGTTCAGGCCGGGGCCGGCTTGAGGGTGGGGCGCCGAAAGGGGTCGGATGGCATTTATCCACCGCGCAAGGGGGACAAGCCTGTGGACAAGCCGCGCGGGGGCCGAGTGCCGACGGCGTCAACGGATTTGATTAAAATTTAAGCAAAGAGAGCGGGACACGCCTTCCCGGTGGCGCCACGCCGGATCGCTCGCCCCCCTAGATCTGTTCACCAACATTATGTCGATCGAAATCGAGCGCGCCGAAGCGATTACCTGGATCCGCATCCAGATGGCCCAGCACGGCCTCACCCTGGCCCAGCTGCAGGCGGCCGGCTGTTTTACGGAGCCGCCACTGGCGACGTTGCCCGGCGCGGTGCGCTATCGCAACGCGCACGGACAGGGCTGGGATGGCCACGGCGCCATGCCGGACTGGCTGCAGCGGGCGGTCAACGCCGGGCAGAGCGTGGAGCATTTCCGGATAACCGCGACGAAGCCATAGCCGACCACCGTCGCAGCGCCGGGGGCATCTTTCCGCGCGAAATCTGGCACTCACGCGGTGGTCGCGCCGGCCCGTGCCCCAGCCGCGGCGGCGCCGACCATGCCCGTTCCCGTTTTCTACACCCCGCGCCATCTGGCGAGCAGGCGGCCATGGACGCCCGCGGAATCGGCGACGAACGCAGGACAATCACTGCGCTGTTCGCCCACGTGACCGGCTCAACGGCGTTGGGTTTGAGTCGCCCGCTAACGTAGGCGGGGCTTGGGAGAGATCTCTTTCGAGTGCGAACCACGAAGTCAAAACCCGGCGCGTGCCGTCCTGAACCTGCCAGGCGAAAACCAACAGAGCAACACCGGAGTCTTTGCTATCACGCGACACGCTGGGCCGCCCATCGGCGAGCGGGACGCCGAGCGTCAGCCCCACGCGGCCACGCAGGCGCGCAAGGAAAAGGCAAGCGTGCGCGCAAGGAAAAGGCAAGCGTCGGATCGATGTACTC
>NZ_JBFTNF010000109.1:0-14316 GCF_056397345.1 Cupriavidus sp. 05N38 | reverse complement strand
GCGCGGCATCGCCCGCACGGCGCTGGCGCACTACGCGCCGGTGGCGCGCATGGCGCGCGCCGCGGCAGCCGCCGGCTATGCGCGGCTGGCGTGAGCGCGCCGGCGCGCTCAGTTCCGGGTGACGCGGCTGGCGAAGGCCGCCGCATCGCCCAGCGCGCGGCGCGCCTCGGGCAGGAAGGGGTGATAGAGCTGCCAGACGTGCGGCAAGCCGCGCCAGATGTGCAACTCCGCCTGGCCGCCGGCGGCCAGGCAGCGCTCGACCAGCCGGCGCGAATCGTCGAGCAGCACTTCCTTGTCGCTGGCCTGCACATAGAGCGGCGGCAGCGTGGCCAGCGCGGCGGCATCCGCGTACAGCGGCGATGCCAGCGGCTCGGTGGCGGCGGTCTTGCCGAGATAGAGACGGGCGGCGCGTGCGATCGATTCGCCATGGAACATCACGTCGTGGCGGTCGTTGCTGCGCAGTGTTTCGCCGGTGGCGGCGAGGTCGGTCCACGGCGAGAACAGCAGCGCCCCGGCGGGCAGTGGCAGGCCGCGCGCCTGTAGCGCGAGCAGCGTCGCCAGCGCCAGCCCGCCGCCGGCCGAATCGCCGGCGATGACGATCTGCCCCGGCGCGATGCCGCGCGCCAGCAGCGCCGCATAGGCAGCGAGCGCATCGTCCAGCGCGGCGGGGAACGGATGCTCCGGCGCCAGCCGGTAGTCCAGCGAGAACGCCTGCATGCCGGTCTTGCGCGCCAGTGCGAGCGTCAGCGGGCGATGCGTCTGCGGCGTGCAGAAGTAGTAGCCGCCGCCATGCAGGTAGAACAGCGTCGGCACATCGGCCTGCGAGCCAGCCTGCAGATCAGCATGCGCACCGGCGCCTTCGCGGCGCGTCCATTCCCCAGGCAAGCCGGCGTCCCCGGAGCGCTCGATGCGCCAGCCCGCAGGCACGCGCGCATTGTGCCCGAACTGCGACATCGCCCGCCGCGCGGCGGCCACGTCGATCTGCGCGGGCGGTGGCCCGCGCTTCAGGCGCTTTCTCAATCCATAGGACAGCAACAGGTTCTGCAGGCTCATCGGCTCCTCGCTCGCTGGTCACCACTGCTTGTCGTTACCCGGCCTTGTCCTGGCGCCCCGCTCAGTGCGGCCGCCCCTGCTGCGGCTTGCGCTTGCGGCCCGCAGTGGGCGCGGCGGCCTGGACATGCGCGGGCCCGCGCTGCTGCTCCGCGGCGCCATGCAGCAGCCAGCAGATCAGCTGCTGCGATTGTTCGATGCGCTTGCGGCGCCCCTGCGCGTTGTCTTCGAGATAGTCGGTCGACAGATGGAACAGGTAGGACACCACGTAGGCGATCAGGTCGTCGATGGCCGTGCGCGGCAGCCCCGGGCAGAGTGCCAGCCGCTCGATGTCTTCCGCCGTTTCGGCGGCGATGTCGGCCAGCAGCTGGCGCACCGCGTGGCGCAGCGCCGGCTGCGGCCCGGTGCTGCCGCACACGCCGACGATAAAGGCGTCGGGGTGCGCCTCGGCGTAGGCGAAGAAGGCCTCGCAGCAACGCGTGGCGACCTCGCCGGGATTGTCGCGCGCCGCGGCCCAGCGCACCGCGCGCAGCATCGGGCGCAGCTCGTTGCTGACCTCGGCCACGGCCGTCAGTGCCAGTTCTTCCATATCGGCGAAATGGCGGTAGAAGGTGTTGGGATTGAGGCCCGCTTCGCGCGCAAGCTCGCGCAGGCCGAGGCCGGCGAAGCTGCGCCGCGCGGCGGCAAGGCGCAGCGCGGCGTCGATCAGTTTGCGTTTGCCGGCGGCAACGTCATCCATGGTATCGGTCTGAAAAATTGAGGCTGGGATAGCGCAAGCATATCCGGAGCGGGCCGGGCACGGCCTGTTGCGCGATCCTGTTGCGCGATCCTGTTGCGTGATCCTGTTGCACGAGGCCGTTGCGAAAAACCGTTTGGAATTGACACTCGGCATACATTCGTCTACTTTGCTGCAAAAGTAGACGCTTGTCTACGTCCAAGAACGAAGACACACGAGACACGCGCGGCCCGCGGGCCGCCCGGCACAACCCCGGCGCCTTGCGCGCCGACTTCGAACGGTGACCTGAACATGCAGCCAGTCTCCAACCCGGCTTCCGTCTCCGCCGCTACCGGTTCCGCCGCGGCTGCCGCGCCGGTGACGCGCGCGCTCGAGCCCATCCCGCAGGCGCCCGGCTGGCCGGTGGTCGGCAATCTCCTGCAGGTCACGCCCGGCATGGTCGCGCAGCACCTGCTAGCGCGCAGCCGCGAGTTCGACGGCATCTTCGAGCTGAACTTCGCCGGGCGGCGCGTGGCCTTCATCTCCGATGCAGAGCTGGTGGCGGAGCTGTCCGACGGCCAGCGCTACCGCAAGCTGATCGGCCCGCCGCTGTCCTACCTGCGCGAGGTGGGTGGCGACGGCCTGTTTACCGCCGACCACGACGAGGAGAACTGGGGCCGTGCGCACCGCATCCTGATGCCGGCCTTCAGCCAGCGCGCCATGAAGGGCTACTTCGACGTGATGCTGCGCGTGGCCGAGCGCCTGGTCGGCAAATGGGACCGGCAAGGCCCCGGCGCCGACATCGCCGTGGCCGACGACATGACCCGCCTCACGCTGGACACCATCGCGCTGTCGGGCTTCGGCTACGACTTCGATTCCTTCGCCAGCGAAAAGCTGCATCCCTTCATCGACGCCATGGTGGGCGCGCTCGAAGAGGCCATGGGCAAGCTCACGCGCTTCGCCATCAAGGACAAGTTCATGCATGCGGCGCACCGCAAGTTCGCCGCCGATGTCGGCTTCATGCGCGAGCTGGTGGACGACGTGGTCAGGCAGCGCCGCGCGGCGGCCGCGCAGGGCCAGGCGCCCGCGCCCGACCTGCTCAACCTGATGCTCGACGCGCGCGATCCCGAGACCGGCGAACGCCTGGACGACGTGAATATCCGCAACCAGGTCATCACCTTCCTGATCGCCGGGCACGAGACCACCAGCGGCATGCTCACCTTCGCACTGTACGAGCTGCTGCGCAACCCGGGCGTGCTGGCGCAGGCCTATGCCGAAGTGGACGCCGTGCTGCCCGGCGACGCGCCGCCGGTCTATGCCGACCTGGCCCGCCTGCAGGTGATCGACCGCGTGCTCAAGGAAACGCTGCGGCTGTGGCCCACCGCGCCGGGCTTCTCGGTGGCGCCGTTCGAGGACACCGTGCTGGGCGGACGCTACCTGATCCAGAAGAACCGGCGCGTGTCGGTGGTGCTTACCGGCCTGCATCGCGACCCCAAGGTATGGGAGGATCCCGATCGCTTCGATATCGACCGCTTCCTGCCGGAGAACGAGGCGCGCATCCATCCGCATGCCTACAAGCCGTTCGGCAACGGCGAGCGTGCCTGCATCGGGCGCCAGTTCGCGCTGACCGAGGCCAAGCTGGCGCTCGCGCTGATGCTGCGCAACTTCCAGTTCAGCGATCCGCACGACTACCAGTTCCGCATCAAGGAAACGCTCACGCTCAAGCCGGACGCCTTCACGCTGCGCGCGCGCCGCCGCCGTCCGCACGAGCGCATCGTGGCCGCCGCCGCGAGCGTGGCCGGCGTGCAGGCCGGGCGCCCGGCGGTGCAGGGCGACGGCCTGCCGCTGGCGGTGCTGTGCGGCTCCAGCCTGGGCACCGCGCGCGAACTGGCCGAGCAGATCCACGCCGGCGCGCTGCAGGCCGGCTTCGCCGCCACGCTGCGCGACCTCGACGACGCGGTGGACGCGCTGCCCACCGAAGGACTGGCGGTGATCGTGGCGGCCACCTACAACGGGCGCGCGCCCGATTCGGCGCGGCGCTTCGAGGCCATGCTCGACCGGCGGCGGGCGGACTCGCTGCCGGGTTCCGGCGCGGACTATCGCGCGCCGGGCCTGCGCTTTGCCTTGCTCGGCTGCGGGAACTCGCAGTGGTCCACGTACGAGGCCTTCCCCAAGCGCCTCGACGATTTCTTCGGCGCGGCCGGCGCCATGCCGCTGCTGCCGCGCGGCGAAGCCGACGGCAACGGCGACTTCGATCACGCCGCCGAACTGTGGCTCGCGGCGCTGTGGCAATCGCTGCAGGCCTTGCGCCTGGCGCAGGGAGCGGACGTGACGGATGCGGCCGCGGCGGGCGGCGTCGAAGTGCGGCTGCGCGATATCGCGGCCATTCGCGCCGGCACGCTGCCGCCGTCCACGCAGGCCTTTACCGTGCTCGCCAATACCGAACTGGTCAACGATCCCGCCGGCCTGTGGGATTTCGCGCAGGAAGCACCGCGCACGTCCACGCGCGATATCCGCCTGCAGCTGCCGCCCGGCGCACGCTATGCCACCGGCGACCACCTCGCGGTCTATCCGCAGAACCAGCCGGCGCTGGTGCAAGACCTGTGCGCGCGGCTCGACCTCGATCCCGATGCGATGGTGACGCTGTCCGCCGCGCATGCTGCCGCCGCGCGCGGCTTGCCGCTGGAAGAGGCGCTGCCGGTGCGCGAGCTGCTCACGCATTTCATCGAACTGCAGGACGTGGTGTCGCGCCAGACCTTGCGCACGCTGCTGCAATACACGCGCTGCCCGTTCACGCGCGCCGCGCTCGAGCGCCTCGCTTCGGACGACCCTGCGGAAGGCTATGCGGCCAGGGCGAGCGCGCAGCGCCTTGGGCTGGTGGATGTGCTGGTGCGCCATCCGGCCATCGAGCTGACCTTGCCGGGCTTGCTGGCCTGCACCGTGGCGATGCGGCCGCGCTTCTATTCCATCGCCTCGTCGCCCGCGGTGTCGCCCGATGTGGCCACCATCACGGTCGGCACGGTCTGGTCGCCCGCGCTGTCGGGGCGCGGCGTCTTTCGCGGGGTGGCTTCCACCTGGCTGCAGGGCCTCGGGCCCGGCGCGGTGGTGGCTGCCCATATCCGCACGCCGAACCCGCCGTTCGCGCCCGATGCCGACCCCGCCAGGCCGATGATCCTGGTCGGCCCGGGCACCGGCATCGCGCCGTTCCGCGGCTTCCTGGAAGAACGCGCCGCGCAGAAGGCCGCGGGCACGCAGGTTGGCGTCAGCCAGTTCTACTACGGCTGCCGCCATCCGCAACACGACTGGCTGTACCGCGACGACATCGCGCGCTGGCAGGACGCGGGCGTGGTGCAGGCGCATGCGGCGTACTCGACCGGCAGCGCGCCGGACCAGCGCTTCGTCCAGCATCTGCTATGGCGCGACCGCGCCGCCGTGTGGACGATGCTGCAGGAAGGCGCGGCGCTCTACGTGTGCGGCGACGGACGGCAGATGGCGCCGGCGGTGCGGCGCACGCTGATCGAGATCGCGGCGCAGCAGGGCGGCATGGCAGAGGCGGCGGCGTCGGACTGGCTGGCCGGCATGGTGGCGCAGGGGCGCTACAGGCAGGACGTCTTCAACTGACCGGCTGGCCCGCCCGGGAATCCGCCCGCGCCGCATGGCAGAAATCTGCGGATCATTGTCAGCCGGCGTGGCGGCGCTTTCCCTACGCTCGGTGTCATCCCCAACGCCCTTCACCGGAGCGCCCGATGACACCTTCCGCGCTATCGCAAGCCCGGCTCCTGGCGGTCTGCCAGGCCCTGTTTACCTCGGCCCTCTCGGTCGACCTCACGCTTACCGGCCTGGTCGGCTACACGCTCGCGCCGGACAAGGCGTTGGCCACCTTGCCGTTCGCGCTGATCACCGTGGCCTCCGCCGTCACCGCCATCGCGGCGGCCTTCCTGATCGAGCGCCTGGGCCGCCGCGTGGCGTTCTGCCTGGGCGGGCTGGCCTGCTGCGCCGGCGGCCTGGTGTCGGTATGGGCCATCTCGCACCATGACTTCGTCGCGTTCTGCGTTGGCACCGCGCTGGTCGGCGTGTTCCAGGCGTTCGCGCGCTTCTACCGGCTCGCCGCCGCCGACGCCGCCGCGCCTGCGGACAAGCCGCGCGTGATCTCCACCGTACTGACCGGCGGCGTGGTGGCGGCGGTCTGCGGCCCGGCCATCGCCGCGTGGAGCAGCGACCTGATGGCAGCGCAGCCATTCGCCGGCGCCTACGCGGTGGTGGCCGTGTTCGGGCTCGCCACCGTGCTCCTGCTGGCGCTCGCTTATCGCGACGCGCCGGCCCACGTTGTGGTGCAGGCGCAACGCGCGGAGGCCGCGCTGCCCGCGCGCCCGCTCGCGGAGATCGCGCGCCAGCCGCTGTTCCTGGCGGCCTTCGCCAACAACGGCATTGGCAACGCGGTCATGATGTTCGTGATGACGGCCACCCCCATCGCCGCGGTGGCGTGCAGCCACACCATCACGCAAGGCGCGCAGATCATCGAGTGGCACCTGGTCGGCATGTATGCGCCGTCGTTCTTCTCCGGCTGGCTGCTGCAGCGCTTCGGCCGCGGGCCGATGCTGATGTGCGGCATCGCGCTCGCTGCGACGGGTTCGCTGGTGGCGCTGGCGTCCACGGCGCTGCCCGCGTTCTACGTGGCCCTGCTGTGCCTCGGCGTGGGCTGGAACTTCATGTTCGTCGGCGGCACCACCTTGCTGGCCGAGACCTATCGCCCCGCGGAGCGCGCGCGTACCCAGGCGCTGGCCGAGTTCTCCGCCGCCGTGCTGACCGCGCTCGCGACGCTGGCTGCCGGGCAGGTGCTGTACCGCTACGGCTGGCAGGCAGTGAACCTGGCCGTGTTGCCGGCGCTGGCCGTGGCGCTGGCGATCACGCTGGGCTGGCAGCGCGGCGTCGCGCGCCGGGCGGTGCTGGCGGGATGAACGCGCGCGCCGGTATGATCGGCAGGCCACCCACTGCCCCAGGCTCCCGCCGCGGAGCGACTGCCATGCCAGCCAGCCTTGCCTTGCCGGACGATCCGCCACGCAGCGTGGTGATCGTCGCGCCGGATCCGGCGCAGGAACTCGACGTGACCGGGCCGAGCGCGGTGTTCGGCCACGCCAACCGGCTCGAAGGCAGGCGCGGGCCCGCCTACGACATCCGCATCGCCAGCGTGAGCGACGACGGCGTGGTGCGTACCGAAAGCGGCATCCGGCTGCTGGCCGACGCGCCCTACCACCGCATCGCGCAGACGCTGCCGGGACCCATCGATACCTTGCTGATCGCCGGCGGCTCCGGCCACCGCACGGCGGCCACCGACGCGCGCCTGATCGACTGGATCCGCGCGCAGGCGCCGCATGTGCGCCGCCTCGGTGCCGTCTGCACCGGCGCCTTCATGCTGGCGAATACCGGGCTGCTCGACGCGCGCCGCGCCACCACGCACTGGCGCCACGCCGCGCGGCTGGCCGCGCAGCACCCGCAGGTGGAGGTCGATCCCGACCCGATCTGGATCCGCGCCGGCGACCTCTATACCTCGGCCGGCGTCACCGCCGGCATGGACCTGGCGCTGGCGCTGGTGCAGGACGATCTCGGCCACGCCGCCTCGCTGGCGGTGGCGCGCGAGCTGGTGCTGTTCCTGCAGCGCCCGGGCAACCAGGCGCAGTTCTCCACCATGCTGCAGGCGCAGAGCGCGCAGAACCCGGAACTGCGCGAGTTGCAGGGATGGATGGCGCAGCACCTGGCGCGCGACCTGTCGGTGCCGGTGCTGGCCGAGCGCGTGGCGATGAGCCCGCGCAATTTTGCCCGCGTGTTCGCGCGCCAGGTCGGGGAGACGCCGGCGCGCTACGTGGAGCGTTTGCGGGTGGAGGCGGTGCGGCGCCTGCTAGAGGAAGACGGCCGGCGCCTGGAAGGCATCGCGCATGCCACCGGCTTCGCCAATGCCGACGTGATGCGGCAGGCCTTCCAGCGGCATATGCAGACCACGCCCGAGCGCTACCGGGCGGCGTTCCGGGCGTGCCCCGCAACGAGCCTGGCGGCTGCGCCAGCCTAGAGCGGCCGGCGCGTCGCCAGGCGCGCGTTCAGCCGCGGGACTGCAGCGCGGCGATGCGCTGCTCGATCGGCGGGTGGCTGGAGAACAGCGACAGCCACGACTTGCCGCCGGCGATGCCCATGGCCTGCATGTTCTGCGGCAGGCCTTCGGGCTCCAGGCCGCCGAGGCGGCGCAGCGCCGCCACCATCGGCGTCGGCGAGCCCATCAGCTTCGCCGCGCCGGCGTCGGCGCGGTATTCGCGATGGCGCGAGAAGGTGGCGACGATGATGCTGGCCAGCACGCCGAACACGATCTCGCACACCACCACGGTGATCATGTAGCCGATGCCGGGGCCGCTCGATTCCTCGTCGTTCTTGCGCAGCATCGAATCCACGAAATAGCCGACCACGCGCGCCAGGAAGATCACGAAGGTGTTCACCACGCCCTGGATCAGCGTGAGCGTGACCATGTCGCCGTTGGCGATGTGGGCCACTTCGTGCGCCAGCACGGCCTCCACTTCGTCGTGCGACATGGTCTGCAGCAGGCCGGTGGACACGGCCACCAGCGAGCTGTTCTTGGTCGCGCCGGTGGCGAAGGCGTTGGGTTCGCCTTCGTAGATGGCGACCTCGGGCATCGGCAGGCCGGCGCGCTGGGCCAGCCTCTGCACGGTCTGCACCAGCCAGACTTCGGTACTGTTGCCGGGCTGTGTGATGACCTGGGCGCCGGTGGACCACTTGGCGATCATCTTGGACATCAGCAGCGAGATGAACGAGCCGCCGAAACCCATCAGGGCGGCGAACGCCAGCAGCATGCCCAGGTTGAGCCCGTTGCCGGTGAGGAATCGGCTCACCCCGAGCAGGCTGGCGGTGAAGCTGAGGACAAGCATGACGGCGAGGTTGGTCGCCAGGAAGAGCAGGACGCGTTTCATTTTTGGTCTGTGAGGAAAGTCGGTCGAATCAAAGGGAAAAACGGCAAAACGGGCACTGGCACCTCGCACGGGCGCGGACAGCGCGGCAATGCGCGGATGACGCACACGCGGCACGCCTCGGATGGCGCGCCGGTGCTGACGGCGAGGTGCGGGAAACGAGGCGCGCGCCAGGACGGCGCGCCGGGGCTCAGGCGCTTGGCGGGCGCTGCTGGAGGGGGAGGTCGGGGTCGGGCAGCAGGCCCGGGCGGTGCAGCGGCGCGCCGCTGCGCGCCAGGCCGGCGGCCACGCGCAACGGCGCGGCGGGCAGCAGGGATTCGGCGAGGTCGGCGCCGCCCTGGGACGGATCCTTGGCGTCGCTGCCGTCGTGGTCGGCCTGGTCAAAGGCCGTTGCGGCAAAGACCGCGGGCGACCCGCGGTCCTGATCCGCACCGCCGGCCGCCACGGCGCACGCATGCTGCGTCCGGTCGGCAGGCAATCCGGTGTTGCCGCTTGCGCACACGCTAGCGCCTGCCCAGCTCTGGAAGGGCATGACGGCAAGCATCAGGAGCAGCAACAGCAAGCGAATGGGGCGCACGGAAAATACGTCTGGTTCGGAATCGTGGAATCGAATCGTGAATCGCAGTGTTCGACACGAAACCGTGCCAGGAATTCTACAGGATGCGGCATTCGCAGCGGTGCTGCCATCCCCGGTGGCGCAAGCCGCACTTGGATCGCTGGACCGGCCAGCGGTTCAGCCGAGGATCTTCTGCGCGGCACGCGTGCCCCACCAGGCAGCTTCCTCGAATACCGACAGGCCGGACAGGTCGGCGTGCGCGAACAGGATGCGGCCGTCGGCCGCGCGCAGCGCCGCGCTGCCGGCATTGGAGAGGARGCCGGTGCGCGGCGAGGCCATGGCATGGCCGCGCACGGTGATCTCCACCGCATCCGCGTGGCGCCAGAAGGCGCGGCCGTAGACGGCGTGCAGGTCGGCGGTGGCATAGTCCATCAGCTCGGCGGGGCTGGCCCCGGCGAGCCAGCCGCGCACATCCGCAGGCGCGCGGGGAGCCGTACCCGTTGATGCGGCCGGGTCCAGCGGACAGTAGGCAGTGAAGACGGTGGCCGCCGGCATGGCCTGGCGGATCAGCTGGTGCGTGCTGACCACATAGCCCAGCCCGCGCCCGCCGTGGACCACGTTGTCCCAGGCCAGCGGCACGCCCGGCTGCTCGGGCGGGAAGCCGCGCAGGCGGAAGCTCGAGACCAGCCACGGCGCGCTGGGCGGAAGGTGCCGGGCGGGGTCGAAGCCGAACGCGCCAAGTTGCGCCACATGGGTGGCCACGTGCAGCGGCATGGCGCAGATCACGCGGCGCGCGCGGATGCGATACAGCCGCGGCGCGCCGGCCGCTCCGCCGCCGGGCCACCGCGCGCACAGCACCTCCACCTCGCGGCCTTGCTCGCGTACCTGCACGGCCATGCCAGGCCGGCGCCAGGGCCCGGCCCCGGCGCCGGCGCGGTGCGCATCGATGCGCGCCGACAGCCGCGTCACCAGCGTGTGCAGGCCGTCGGGCCAGGTCAGCACGGCGCCGTCGGCGGCGTTGGCGGCATGGCCGGCGCGGCTGGCGAAGTAGTACACGCCCGCCCAGGCCGAGATCACGTCATGGCCGGCGCCGTAGTCGTCGCGGCAGCAGTAGTCCACATAGCCATGCAGCGTCGGCGAGGTAAAGCCCTCGGCGCTCATCCACTGGCGCATGCTCTGCCGGTCCAGCGCGGTCCAGGCCGGGTCCTGCGAGGCGAGCGCCAGCGGAATCGCGAAGGCCTTGCGGCCGTCGCTGCCGCGCGCGTCCTTGAGCCGCTCCATGCGCGCCAGGAAGCGCGCGTGCTGCGCCGCCTCTGCCGGCGCCACGGCCTCGCTGGGCAGCAGGCCGTCGTGCCACTTGCCATCGAAGAACAGGCGTTCGTCCGGGGCATGCACCAGCGCGCGCTCGTCGAACTCCGGGCGCGGCGCGAACGGATCGCGCGCGATCACGCCGGTGTCGGCCAGCATCTCGCGGATGTGGACGGATTCCAGCGAGGGCAGGGGCAGGTAATGCGCGCCGCGCGGAAACGCCAGCTCGCCGAAGCTGCCCCCCGCCGCGTTGCCACCGAACTCCGGGCCCTCCACCAGCACGAAGTCGCGCATGCCCGCGCGCGCCAGTTGCCAGGCCGCGCTGAGCCCGGCCACGCCGCCGCCGAGAATGGCGACATCGGTCACGATCTCTTCCTGCGGCGCCGTCCAGCTCGCGGCGTCCCGCAGCGCATGGCCCTCGGCCATGCCCGGGCGCAGCACCATGGGCGCCGGCTCGCGCAGGCCGACCCCGGCCAGGAAGCGGCGCGCCTCGTCGCCGAGCTGGTCGCAGCCGGCCAGCAGGCCGGTGCCGGCGGCGCCCGCGGCAGCGATCAGGAAGCGGCGGCGGTCCATGCTCTCTCCCTGTGAGCGCCCGCACGGGTTGGTCCGGCAGCGCAGCGACGATGAAGCGAAGCTGTCCTGGCCCGGCGCGCGACCGCAGGCAGGACAAGCGGCACGGCAAGGCCGCGCGACGTCGCCAGGATCACGCTGAGGGTGCCGCTAGCGGATGACATTGCGCCAGTCCTGCTCGAAATCGTGCACCAGCGTCTGCTCGTTGAGCCGGTTCGGGCGCGCCTCGCGCGGCGCCATGTCGGCGGGGAAGCAGAACATCAGCGCGGTGCTGTCGGCATCGAGGAACCTGAGCGGCACGTCGTAGCTGGCCGGCGGCGTGTAGTCGGCGCGCTTGCCGGCCAGGATGAAGCCCCATTCGCCGAAGGACGGCACATAGGCGTGGTACGGCCAGGTGTGCAGCCCGGCCTCGCGCAGCGTGGCGTCGATGTCCCAGAACGAGCGCGGCGCGAAGTACGGCGAGGTGGACTGCACCACCGCATAGCCCTTCTCGGCCAAATGGTGCGAGAGCAGCTTGTACATCGGCACCGAGTACAGCTTGCCGAGGCCGAAGTTGGACGGGTCGGGCAGGTCGACGACGATGGCGTCGAACATGTCGTCGTGCTGCTCCAGCCACTGCGCGGCATCGGCGTTGACCACCTGCACGCGCGCGTCCTTGAGCGAGCCCTGGTTGAGCGCCACCAGCGGCGCGCTGCGCGAGAACAGCGTGGTCATGGCGGGGTCCAGGTCCACCAGCGTGATGTGTTCGATATTGCGGTGCTTGAGGATCTCGCGCACCGCCAGGCCGTCGCCGCCGCCGATCACCAGCACGCGCCGCGCCCACGGCAACGACTGCAGCAGCGGATGCACCAGCGCCTCGTGGTAGCGGTGCTCGTCGCGCGAGGAGAACTGCAGGTTGCCGTTGATGTAAAGGCGCAGGTCGTCCTTCCAGCGCGTGATCACCAGGCGCTGGTAGGGCGTGCTTTCGCTGTGGATGATCTCGTCGCCGAACATGCCGCGCTCTGCCCAGTGCGTGAGGCGCCCCGAGCCGGCGAAGCCGCCCGCCAGCAGCACCAGCACCAGCGAGGCGCGCAGCATGCGCGGCACCGCCGCCTTGAGTTCGTCGCGGAAGATATGGATGGTGACCAGCGCCACGCCGGCATTGAGCATGCCGAACAGGAAGCCCGTGCGCGACAGGCCCAGGCGCGGCGCCAGCACCAGCGGGAACACCAGCGACACCGCCAGCGCGCCGAGGTAGTCGAAGGTGAGCACGCGGCTGACCAGCTCGCTGAAGGCGGTGCGGCGCGCGTTGAGCACGCGCATCACCAGCGGGATCTCCATGCCCACCAGCACGCCCAGCACGAACACCAGCGCATAGAGCGCGGTGCGGAACGGCGCCGACAGCCAGGCGAACACCACGAACAGCAGCGCCGCCGAGACCCCGCCGATCAGCCCGATCAGGATCYCGATATCGATGAAGCGCGCCAGCACATCCTCGTCCTTCACGTAGCGCGACAGCCACGAGCCCACGCCCATGGCGAACAGGTAGCAGCCGATGATGGAAGAGAACTGGAGGATGGAGTCGCCCAGCAGGTAGCTGGACAGGGCGCCGGCGATCAGCTCGTAGCCGAGCCCGCAGGACGCCACGATCAACACCGAAAGAACAAGGGTACGGTCGCGCATCGGTTCAGGGACGATTCAGGAGCGGTCGGCGGGCGAGCAGGGCGGGTGGAAGGGGAGCGGCGCAGGCGCAGGCGTGGGCGCGTGCCGGCGCCCGGCGGATTGCAAATTGTTGCGATGAGCGGAAATGGACAACGATATACTTGAGCGCCACGCGCTACAGCGCTGCCGTTTGGTCGCGGCGCCGCGGAATCCGCCGGAGAACATCGATGATGCAAGGCATCTACGCGTACGTGCTGCACCTGCTGGCCGGCCTTGCCCTGTTGGCCGTGTTCGTCGGAGTCTACACCAGGATCACGCCGTTCCGCGAGTTCGCGCTGATCCGCCAGGGCAACCTCGCGGCGGCGCTTTCGCTGTCCGGCGCGATGTTCGGTTTTTGCTTCACGCTGTCGTCCAGCATCCAGCACAACGACACCTTCGTGATGTTCCTGGTGTGGGCGGTGGGAGCCATGCTGGTGCAGGCGCTGGCCTATGCGGGCCTGGCGCGCGCACTGCCCGACATGGATGCGGCCATCGAGTCGAACAACGTCGGCATGGGCGGCCTGATGGGCGCCATTTCGGTGGTGGTCGGCGCCATCAATGCGGCGTGCCTGTCGTGACGCGCGCGGACCAACGCCCTTCCTGAACCTGCCCGCATATTGCCGAGAAACCTGGGGATCGCCATGAGCATCGGATCGTTCATCAAGAAGCAGTTCATCGACATCATCCAATGGACCGAGGACAGCGACGGCGTGCTGGCCTGGCGCCATCCGATGGAGGACATGGAGATCCAGTACGGCGGCAGCCTGACCGTGCGCGAATCGCAGATGGCGGTGTTCGTCAACGAAGGCAAGATCGCCGACGTGTTCGGGCCTGGCATGTACAAGCTCACCACGCAGACGCTGCCGGTGCTGACCTACCTGAAGAACTGGGACAAGCTGTTCGAGTCGCCCTTCAAGTCCGATGTGTATTTCTTCAGCACGCGCCTGCAGATCGGCCGCAAGTGGGGCACGGCGCAGCCGGTCACCATCCGCGACGCCGATTTCGGCATGGTGCGGCTGCGCGCCTTCGGCCTGTATTCGTACAAGATCGCCGATGTCGCGAAGTTCTATGCAGAGATCAGCGGCACGCGCGCCGAATATACGCGCGACGAGGTGGAGGAGCAGCTGCGCAACCTGCTGATCGCCACCATGACGTCCACGCTCGGCGGCGCCTCGGTGCCCTTCCTCGACATGGCCGCCAACCAGGCGCTGATGTCGCAGACCATCCGCGAGCGGCTGGCGCCCGAGTTCGAGCGCTACGGCGTGGCGCTGGACAACTTCGCGGTGACCAATGTGTCGCTGCCGGAAGAGCTGCAGAAGGCCATCGACACCCGCATCTCGATGGGCATGATGGGCGATATGGCCAGGTACACGCAGTACCAGGTGGCCAGCTCGATCCCGCTGGCCGCGCAGAACGAGGGCGGCGTGGCGGGCCTGGGCGCGAGCCTGGCGGCCGGCGCCGTGATGGGC
>NZ_JBFTNF010000108.1:0-14573 GCF_056397345.1 Cupriavidus sp. 05N38 | reverse complement strand
CTCTAAGCGTACCGACGTCTACCTAAACGTTGGTTACACGAAGAACAAGAACGGCTCGACACTTGGCCTGGGAAGCTTCGGAACGGTGGCCAACAGCGCTAACCAATTCGGCGCAGTTGCAGGCATTCGACACAAGTTCTAGCGCCTGAAGCGACGGTGCAGAAGGCTCGTGTAGACCGATGGTGACACGAGCCTAAAGGTGCACAAAGGGACCGGGGCAGCACGAAGCGAAGTGCTATCTCGGCGCGTCGAACAGGTGCGCGTTGAACCGGCCCTTGCTTAAGCGACGAATCTTCACGCTGGCGAACACCCCGGCGGAGTTGTAAGGCTCGCTCCGGATGAATTCCTCTGCCTGTTGATAGGTGTCGATGTTAAGCAGGAAAACGCTTCCTACGAACGCATTGCCGAGTTCATCCAGTTGCGGTCCCGGGATCCTGTCGTTCCAATCATTCAAGTAGTTCCGATGAGTAGCCTGAAGCTCTTTACGAAGCTCCGCCGACCCCTCTCGATCGCAGCAAAACACGATGCAAAGCATAAAGTCTCCTGATGAAGAATTCCTCTGTGACTGACTGCGCGCATGGGCGCCATTCCGACCTTGTGCGTCGCGCACGAAAGTTTCGGTGATTGGAACCCGAATTGTACAACGGAACCAATGTAGAGTATTGTGAAGGTAGTCGGCAAGCCAGGCTCGAAGGCGTTGTGAAGTGGACGGACGCGACAACCAGCAGCCTTGGCCTTGCGCGGGGCGGATGTCCGTCTAAGAGTTCGAGTGTCCATTCAGTTAGAGGAAGGTATGAAGACGTTTGATAGGTTTTACATCGGGGGAGAGTGGGTTGAGCCTGTAGGAACCCGCAGCTTTGAACTGGTCAACCCGGCCACTGAGATTCCGTTCGCGAACGTGCGGCTTGGCGAAGTTGAAGACGTTGATCGAGCAGTAACCGCTGCACGGAAAGCTTTTGAATCTTTCAGTGTGACAACCAAGGCCGAACGGATTGCCCTGCTTGAACGGATCGTCGAAGCCTTCGCGGCGAGGCAGACCGACCTCATGAGTGCGATCTCCGAGGAGATGGGAGCTCCGCTTTCCCTTGCTGGTCAAACGACCACGGCCCTCCAGGCCTTTAAGCAGGCCGTGATTACGCTTCGCGAGTACGACTTCGAGAGCCGTATGGGCGACAACGTGATCCTGCGAGAGCCAATTGGTGTGTGTGCTTTGATTACAGCCTGGAACTGGCCTCTCCAACTACTGTGCGGGAAGCTTGCTTCCGCAATCGCCGCTGGCTGCACGGTAGTGGTAAAACCAAGTGAATACACGCCCATTGACGCGTTGCTGCTTGGGGAGGTATTGGCGGCCGCGGGGGTACCGGCCGGCGTCGTAAACATCATTAACGGCGATGGTCCGACAGTCGGAGATGCACTGAGCCGACATCCGGACGTAGACATGATTTCATTCACCGGCTCGACGAGAGCGGGGATTCTGGTAGCTCAGTCAGCCGCAGATACCGTCAAGCGCGTTTGCCAGGAACTCGGCGGGAAGTCTGCAAATATCGTTCTTGAGGACGCAGACCTCGAGGCAGCCGCTCGGTATAACGTCACCCGAGGGTTCTCGAATACGGGCCAGTCCTGCCATTCGCCCACTCGCATCCTGATCCACGAGAGCCAAGCCGAGCAGTTTATTGGCCTACTGCAACGCGAGGCGCAGAAGGTACGGGTAGGCGATCCGCGAAGTCCAGACACGACAGTTGGCCCCGTAGTGAATCGGCCGCAGTTTGAGCGAGTGCAAAGCTACATCGAACGCGGAATCGAAGAAGGAGCGCGATTGGTATGTGGAGGCCTTGGCCGACCTGGCAACCTGGATCGCGGCTACTTCATCCAGCCGACAATCTTCGCCGATGTTCGAGCAGACATGACCATCGCGCAGGAGGAGATCTTCGGCCCGGTGTTGTCGTTGATTACCTACCGTACAGAAGACGAGGCCGTCGCCATCGCGAATGGAACGAAGTACGGACTGGGCGGGTACATCTTCTCCTCGGACGCCGGACGTGCGCGCAAGCTTGCCGCGCGTATGCGGGCGGGGCGCATCTTCTATAACGGAGCTGCGTCTAACTACGTTGCCCCAATGGGCGGTTACCGTCAGTCAGGCAACGGAAGAGAGGTGGGTGTATTTGGCTTGGAGGAGTATCTGGAAACGAAGGCCCTCCTGGGCTTCAATCCAGGCGACTAAACGCAATTTGATTCCAGGTGGTCTCCTTTGCGCAGGAAGCCGGCTCTTTCCTGGCCGCTCTTGCGCACTTTTTACCGTGCACATTGACGACCGGAAACGACAAGACTCAACGACGCCCCGGTAGACCTCTAAGCCTGCCTCCGCACGCGCGTAACGTTTCGGTATGCGAATTCAATACAGCAGGACTGATTCCGCTGAACGTTTACGCCAAAGGTAACAAACCGGTAGGTAAAGACCAAATTTAGATGAACCCAAACGTCCACGACAGGGTGGGAAACGATTGAACCACCGAACGATGGTTGGGAAGATTAAATCGAGAACTAGGAGGAGGCACGTGGCAAAGAATATTTGGCGGCAGCTATGTCTTGCTGGCATCTGTTTGTCGGCATTGGGAGCGGCAGCCGATCCAGGAAGCGCACCGACTCGCATCGTCGTCGCATCGGCACCCGGCGGAAATATCGATGTCCTTGCTCGAATCCTGGCTGAGAAGCTCGGAGTCAGGCAAAAGCGGACATACATCGTAGAGAACCGTCCAGGAGCCGGTGGAAACATCGCGACCGCACAGGTCGCCCAGGCGAATCCGGACGGACGCACGCTGCTTATCGTCTCCACTAGTCACACCAGTAACGTTCACGTCTACAAGAAGGTCGGCTACGACCCGATCAAAGACTTCACGCCAATCGCGAAGCTGGCTGAATCGGCATTTGTGGTCGCGGTCCCGTCGGATTCCAGCATCACAAGTCTCGAGGACCTCGAGAAGGTGGCAAAGGCCCGTCCTGGCTCGCTCAACTATGGGTCTTCAGGCATCGGACAGGGCAATCACTTGGGAATGGAGATGTTGAAGAATCGGCTGGGTGTGAAGATTACTCACGTTCCGTTTACCACAGCAAATGCCCTCGTGACCGCATTGATGGGGAAGCAAGTCGATGTTGCCATGCTCACTCTGCCTGGAGCGTTCATGGGTGTGAAAGCGGGAAAGATTCGTCTTCTGGCTGTAACCAGCCAGAAGCGCGTGGAACGACTTGCCAATATTCCAACGGTCGAAGAGAAGATCGGGGGCGACTTCGTCATGACGAGTTGGCAAGGCCTCGTTGCACCCGCGGGCCTTCCGGCAAAAGAGGCCGCCGAACTAAGTCAACAGGCCGCGAGCGTGATGGCCCTGCCGGAGGTCGTCGATGCGCTCGACAAGATCGCACTTACACCCCAGGTCACAACCCCGGAAGCGTTTCAACAGTTCCTTGTGAAAGAGACGCGGCGTTGGGGTGACGTCGCCAAGCAAAGCAACATCAAGATGGATTGAAGATGAAGAACGCTACTCTCTCTCGCCGATATGGTGAGTTCATCGCTTCAACGCAGTATGACGAAATCCCCGCTGAAGCGGCTGAATACGGGAAGATGCTGATCGCCAGTACTTTAGCCAGTTCCGCTCTCGGATCGACGCTCCAATCGAGCAAGATCGTTCGAACCCTGGAAGTCACGCGAGGAGGCTCTCCGGAGTCGACTGTTTGGTTTGGAGGCTGGGAGTCGGTGCCGGCCGTGGCCGCTGCACGCCTGAACGCTCTTATGAGCGATGCGGCTGCTTCGGATGACAGCGATCTCAGGAACATTGTCCACAGTGGGACCCAGGCGTGTGCTGCGGCGCTCGCCGTCGGAGAAAAGGTCGGTGCGTCCGGAGCGGAGGTAGTTGCCGCAGTAGTTATCGGCTATGAAGTTGCCGGCAACATCAACACTGCCATGATTGGAGGCCTGCAGCGAAAAGGCTTTCACGGGTGCGTAGTGGCAACGTTTGCAGCGGCGGCAGTTGCAGCTCGACTGCTGGGGCTCGACGCAGACGCCGCGGCCCATGCACTCGCATTGGCGGCAACCTCAATGGGCGGCTTGCACGCCGCGGCGGCAACCAGCTTAGCGAGGGAGTACCACGCGGGGAATGCAGCAATGATGGGCGTGAACGGCGCTCTAGCCGCTCAGCTGGGATACACCGCCGAGCTCGCCACGTTCGAGATGAAGCGCGGCTTCTTCGAAACACTGGGCGTCACCCAGCAAGCCGAGGAGGTGATCAGTCAGCTCGGGGAGAAATGGTGCATCCTGACCGAACTAGGCATCAAGCTAGTTCCTGGTGGGTCGCCATTTCACGCCGTTGCCGAAGCTGCCGCCAATGCGGCGCGCCGAGGGGACCTGGATGTCGTGGACATTCGCAAGATCGAGTTTACCCTTCCCGATTATCCTTTCCCGGGGCCAAAGCATCCAACCGACCTCATCGGGATCGCGCACAGCCCGTTCTATTTCGCGGCTGCAGGCGCAGCGGATCGTGACTACAGCTGGGAGCACGCATTCCCAGAGAAGATTCAGGACCCCAGGATCCGCTCCTTGTTCGATAAGGTCTTCCGCGTAGATACAGAGGTCGCGGATAAGGCCAACTACAAGAGCGGCGCAATTGTTCGCATCGAGACTGTCGGTGGACAGCTTATCGAAGAACATGTCCGGTATCCGAAGGGTGCCGCTTTGCGTGGAATCACCTGGCTAGAAATTGAAAGCAAGTACAGGAGCCTGATGCCGTATGGCGGCGTCGGAGAGCAGCAGATCTCAGCGTCCATCGAAGTGATACGTGCAATGGAGAATCTCCTGGACGTGCGGAGACTTATCGGCACTCTTTGGCCTGGGAAATCGTAGCCGACGCGCATTCTGCAAAAAAATACACAGGAGATAAGATGACCAACGTTAAAAAAATAAGGCAGGTTACCCTATTCGCGGCAACGCTTTCTGCAATTCCCATCGCCCACGCGGCTGAGCCCTATCCCTCACGACCCATCAAAGTGGTCGTCCCTGTATCTGCGGGTGGGTGGGGCGATATCACGACGCGGATTATTGCCCAGCGACTGGGCCAGGAAATCGGTCAGCCCGTAGTGGTGGAGAACCGGCCTGGCGGGGGCGGGTTGGTGGGTATCCGCTATACGAAATCGGAGTCTGCGGACGGGTACACCTTGATGTCGACGGGAGGGACGCTACCCATCCAAAGCGCTCTCTCACGCGAGACTGGCATTGATGCCATGAAGGACTTTGTCTCGGTAGGTTCAATGGTCCGTTCGCCAGCTGTGGTTGTGGCGGGCGCAGGAACCGAGTACAAGACCATGGCTGACGTATTCAAGAGTGCAAAGGCCAGCCGTGGCGCGATCAGTTATGCATCGGCCGGGGTTGGAACGACCACGCATATTGCGGCGGAGATGATGCTGAAGCAGGCGGGCGTACAGATGCTTCACATTCCGTACAAAGGAAACGGGGCTGCCATGCCGGATGTGATTGCGGGGCGCGTGAGCTTCATGGTCGATGCGTACGGAAGCAGTTCGTCCAATCTCGCGGGTGGAAAATTGCGGGCGCTCGCGGTCACATCGCAGGATCGTCTGAAGCTTCTTCCCAACGTGCCAACCGTGGCGGAGCAAGGCTTGCCGGGCTTTAGTTACTACTATTGGCTCGGCCTCTTTGCGCCGGCCGGCACGCCGCGCGATGTGGTCGAGAAAGTGTCGGCGGCCCTGGAGAAGACCATGAAAGATCCGCAGGTGACAGAGAGGCTTCAATCGGATGGTACAGAGCCGTACTTTAAGAACCCCGCGGAATTCACATCCTTCGTTCGTAAGGAAGTGGCGGACACGACGGCTCTGGTCGAGAAGTTGAACATTCAAAAGCAATGACCCTAGGAAGTCCTCGGCGRCTCGTAGCGTGGCGCTAGGGACTGGCGTCGGATGAAAGGGAGAGAGTGTTGCAAATATCCAGTCAAACAGTGCGTCCGATCGACCCAGAGGCAAGCAAGGCGATCGCAGCATCGATGCTTTCATTGTGCAGCCTGATGACACTCGAAGTCATCGCAATGGGCCTGAAGGCGGGGCTTGCGTTGTCTCCGATGCTTGATGCAATCAACGGAAGCAGCGGGCGTAGTCGATTTACGGAACAGCGACTTGCGGCACTCGCGGACCATCGTCCTGGATTCGAGGGCCCGTTGCTATCAGAACTCTCCGACGGCATTCGACGAGCAATCCAACTCTCCGAGCAATGTGGCGTTTCTCTGCCTCTGGCATCCGTGGCCCGCGGCTTACTGGATGTGGGCATGAACGTCTATGGTGGAGATTCTCGCCTGGGCAGCATGCTGTCTCTTATAGGCTCAATGGCGGGTGTAAGCGACGACGCATATAGACACACACCGCAATCGCCGCTTCCTCAAAGCAGGGTGGGTGCACAAAAGCCGACTATTGGCTACGTGGGTCTGGGCGCAATGGGCTCTGCCTTGGCGCGTAGAGTCCGTACGGCTGCAGACAGGCTTCTCGTGTTCGATGTGGTCCAGGATCGGGTGGCTGAGCAAGTACGGGATGGAGCTATGGCTGCAACGGACATGCCCTCCCTCGCGCGTGAGAGTGACATCATCATGCTTTGTGTCCCGACGTCAGCCCATGTTCGGGAGGTGCTGTTGGGCGAGAAAGGGATGCTGAGGGGCCTGTCACCCGGCAAAGTGGTGATCGATCAGACAACTGGAAGTCCCTCGGATGCCCGCTCGATATCGCAGGCGCTCAACCAACTGGGAGTCGGGTTCGTCGATGCTCCGGTCGCAGGGGGGCCTGCCAGTGCGGACAACGGAACTCTTCTTGCGCTCTGCGGAGGGTCCCAAGAAGACTATCAGAAGGTCTATGGCCTTCTCCAAACTATGGGCCGCAGCATCTACTTCGGTCCGACCGGTAGCGGACAAACGGCGAAACTTGTGAAGAACGCAACTGGCGCTTGTAATCGGTTCATCTGCTACGAAAGTATCGATTTGGCCCGGCGCCTGGGCCTGGGTCTGGCGGACCTCCTGGAACAGACGAAGGACACGGACGCGTGGACCGCGGCACTCCAGAGAATCGCGGAGGCCGAACGCACGGGGGTGCCAACTGCCATCATTACGTCGAAACTGTTCTATAAGGACTTGCGTCTTGTTTCGGAGCTAGCGGCGTCGTTCGGGGCTCCGATGCTTATTGCAAATGCGGTTAGGAGCCGAGTTGAGGCTCTCATTAAAGAGATCGGCCCAGACTCGAACATCGATGAACTTGGCCGGGCATATGGGCTGTCTCGGAAGTGACTGACATTCCAGTGTCGGCCTCGGTGCCCGTCGAGGGAGCCTGACAGTCCCATCTAGGTTTGCTCGTGCCGAGGAGGTGATACATGGAGAGCGTTCGGGGCATCAATACCTTCATACGTGTCGTGCAGACCGGGAACCTAAGCCGGGCCGCTCGGGAACTGGGAATCACGCCCCAGGCCGCCAGCTTGCATATCAAGCAGGTCGAGGAGTGGGTCGGAATTCGGCTTCTGAATCGCAGCACGCGCAGACTAAGCCTAACCGAAGAGGGTTCCAGCTTCTATCGGACCTGTGTCAATGCATTTGACGCCATCGACAGTGAGGTAGAGCGAATGCGTGATGCCTCTGCGGAGGTATTCGGCACGGTCAAGGTTGCTGCACCTGTCGGGATGGCCGCGCGCTTTGTCGCACCAGCTCTCGGATCCTTCCTCGAGAAGTTTCCGCGCCTCTCGGTCGATTTGATCGCCCAGAATCGAATCCCGGACGTGGTCGCCGAGGGCATTGACGTCGGTATCCTTCCACACCCATTGCCCGACACGAGACTCATTGCGCGGCGCGTGGTGACCTCGCCCTTCGTTCTCTGCGCTTCGCCAGCCTATCTGCAGCGGCATGGCAGACCGTCAACAATTGAGGATCTTAAGCGTCATCGACGGATCGATCTGCGGAGCTGGGTGACCAATGCGATCCGGCCGTGGCGCCTCCGCTTCGGCAACGAAATCCTGGTAAGCGAAGGGCAGCCGTCACTTGTCACAAATGACGGCGATAGCCTGATCGAGGCAATGCTGAGTGGAGTGGGGATCGGACTCCTGACTCTCTATCGCGTCACGCCCTACCTGCGTTCGGGTCGGCTCGATACGGTGATGGACGGACAGGTCGAGGGGGAGTTGAGCTACTCCATCTATATGCAGCAACGCCACCACGTGCCGCTGAAGGTCCGTGCCATGGCAGATTTTCTCTACGACGTGCTTAGCCAACATCCCGACCTGCAGCGGCGGGAAGAGCGACCTCCAACGATTCAACGCTAGTCACATCGCGCGGCCGGCGTTTGACACTCGGGAATTGCTTAACTTCAAGGCGTCGTTACGCTGTGCGCGTTCGCCGACGTTTTCAACTCTCCAGCTGTATGGAGACATTGACGTAGTACACGACGCGACCATCGGAAGCAGAGGATTCGATCTTCAATTCGTACTTGAAAGTCCTTAAAGGATGGGCGCGGTTGTGCAGGTATCTCCGCCATAAGATTCATTCATCGGTGCGCTAGATCGCAGTCTCGTCGGGAGCCAGCGTCGGAAGTGCTATCGGAGATTCAGCCAGTTACTGGAGTGGGCATGGATGTCGTCAATACAGACGTTGCTGTCATCGGCGCCGGAATCGCGGGCCTGACAGTCGCTCTACGGCTCGCAGAGCAAGGAATCAGAACGCTGGTAGTTGAAAAAGGTGAGCAGGGTAGGTACCCGTGCAACACCCGGATGGCAGGCGGGGCATTCCACGTCGCCCACCAGGACGTAGCCGAAGATCCTGAAGTCATTCTGGACGCCATTGTCAGCCGCGCTGGCAACTCGGTTGCGAAGGACCTCGCGGAGGCACTCGCACATGACGTTGGGCAGGCAACGCAATGGCTGCAGCAGCACGGTGTGCGGTTCATCAAGGTTGGACACGAGCCTTACCGCAGACATACGCTGGCACCTCCTATTGCAACGCAAGGACGCCACTACTGGCAGGGGCGCGGCGGGGATGTACTGCTACGAACCCTGGCAGCCAGGCTGGAGGCCAATGGGGGAACGGTCCTCTACGGAACTCGTGCCGAGCGCTTGACGATGCGGGGTGGGCAGTGCGTCGGCTTCCTGGCGACGCAATCTACCGCGCAAGTCGGCATTGAGGCAGGCGCGGTTGTGATCTGCGACGGGGGATTCCATTCCAACCTGGACTTGCTGCGCGAGCATATCGCACCTGCGCCAGAGAAGCTTAAGCAACGAAACGCACGGGCAGGCTGCGGAGACGGATTGCGCATGGCAGGTGAAGTCGGTGCTCAGTTCGTGGGAATGACGCGGTTCTACGGGCACGTGCTCGCACAGGATGCGATCTACAACGACGATTTGTCGCCCTTCCCGATGCTCGATCTCGTTTGTGCCGCGGGCATTGTGGTTGATAGATCCGGGCGACGATTCATGGATGAAGGGCTGGGTGGAGTCACCATGGCAAACACCATTGCGGCACAGGCCGATCCCCTGGGAGCAACCGTCATCTTCGACTCGGATATCTGGAATGGCCCAGGGCGCGAGTACCTCATTTCCGCAAATCCCACCTTGATCACGAACGGAGGCACCGTCTACGCCTCGTCCGACGTGGAGGGCTTGGCGCAACAGGCTGGCTTGCCTGCAAACCAGTTAGCAGAGAGCGTCGCGCAGCACAACGCCGCAATCGAGGCCGCCGGTACCGGAGAGCTTCGGCCCCGGCGCAGCACAGGCGTTCATCGAGCGTGGCCCATCCGAACCGCACCCTTCCATGCGGTAAAGCTCTGCGCCGGGATCACATACACCATGGGCGGAATCGCGACCGACGCTGCCGGTCGGGTGCTTGATATTGCCAATCGTCCGATTGCGAATTTGTATGCGGCAGGCTGTACGACCGGCGGAATCGAGGGTGGCGGTGATCTTGAACAGGTTGCATACATAGGCGGTCTCAGCCGGTCGACTGTCTTCGCCCTGCGCGCTGCAAATGCAATTGCGTCAACATGGGCCGCCGCCTGATTTAACCGGTTTTGCAACGTTAATTTTTAATATCGATGAATTTGATTGATGAAATCACATTTCAAACAGACGATGCCGACATTTCCTGCTCTGCATTTCCTTGTTAAAAATGGCAACGCGATTGCATTGCTGCTGGCGTCGAGTATGCCGATAGCCGGATTCTGGATTTGGGAAGTCAGCGGATCTACTGCTTTTCTTATTGGCGGCGGGATCGCAGGTCTTTTTGCTTACCTGATCATGCGCAGTTACGTCGACTTGGTCAGGCTTGTTGTGGACGCGATGCTTCCGAAGTGAGCTACGGCATCGCGCCGTATTGCACGTTAGAGATAGCGCTACTGAATGGTATTTTAACTGGATGGCCTGACATGAATGATGCCATATCGCAGGCACCGGCTTTGAGCGGTGTGCCGCTAGGAAAACGCCGGTCACTGCTCCTGGCGGGAGTGCTGACCGGTGTCCTGGGAAGTCTTGCATCAAGAGACGTAGCGGCCATGGCCTATCCGGATCGCCCCGTTCGCTGGATTGTTCCATGGCCGCCGGGTGGTGGTGCAGATCTTCTCGCACGCATACTTCAAGCGCGGTTGGGTCAATTACTGGGGCAGCCAGTGGTCATCGAGAACCGTGGTGGAGCGGCGGGAAATATTGGCGCATCAGCCGGTGCACGGGCAGCTGCCGATGGCTACACGCTGACGTTTGCCTACTCAGCGACCCATTCGATCAACCCGCTTGTGTTCACGAAGATGCCGTTTGCGCAGAGTGACTTTGCGCCGGTGATTTTCTTGACGACCGTCCCGCAGGTACTCGTTGTCAACGCAAAGCTGCCGGTGCACAACATCCGGGAACTGATTGAGTTATCGAAGAAGCGACAGATTACATACGGATCGGCTGCGCCGGGATCTCTTGGACATCTCGGAGGGGAGTTGCTCGCGTCAATGACAGGCGCAAACATGTTGCATGTTCCCTATCGTGGGGGTGGACCAGCCTTGTCTGCCGTCCTTTCTGGGGAGATCGACGCCCTTATTGGTGTGCCGGTCGTGCTTAAGCCGCAGATCCAAGCGGGGAGGCTCCGCGCATTGGGCATTACCGCCGCGAAGCGGACAAGCGTCTTGCCGAACGTGCCGACGATTGCGGAATCCGGAGTGCCTCACTTCGACGTGAGCTCCTGGAATGGCGTACTGGTACCCGCGGGAACCCCAGGGGCGGTAATTACCACCCTTAACGCCGCTTTCAAAGAGACTCTTCTGGATCCGAAGGTGCGAGAGCAACTCATCGATGCCGGCTATGAGGTCGTCGGAGGCGAACCTGCTGTCCTGTCTAAGTTCATCGCCGGTGAACTCGAAAAATGGAAGCCCGTCGTGAAGAAGATAAATCTCCACGTGGAATAGAGAAGTATTGCCGCACGCATTCGACACCTTGGACTATCGATATGACTGAGAAACTGCTGGACACCGATAACGAAAACTCAATTCGACTGAGCGTAAGTGAGGCGCATGATCTTGGCGTGAGCACCCTTATAAGGATTGGATTCACACGTGCAGAGGCGGATGTCATCTCCGGACATCTGCTTGATGCATCCATGTGGGGTTACGAGTTCGCAGGCCTTCCGCGGATTCTTGTCATTGCGGAAAGACCGGAAATGAAGAAGCCCCGTGTGCCGGTTTCAATCGTGCGCGAGTCTCCGGTCTCGGCATTGCTCGACGGAGGGAACCACGTCGGCTACATCTCTTTAAACCGTGCTGTCGATGTTGTCATCGACAAGGTGCGTCGCTCCGGCATAGCGGTTGTGGGGTTGAGGAACAGCTGGTTTGCGGGACGCAACGCATATTACCTGGAGAAGATTGCCAGGGAGGGGTATGCGGCGATCTACTTCGGCAGCAGCAGCCCAAGCGTTGTGCCGCCAGGGGCGTTAAGCAAGGCGTTGGGGACCAACCCGCTAGCTATTGCCCTACCTGGCAAAGTGGACCCATTTATCTTTGACATGGGGACGGCCTCGGCGATGTCAGGCGAAGTCCTGATGAAGGCCTTCCTCGGCGAGGAATTCCGTGATGTCGTTGGCATCGACAAACATGGCGAGCCCACGCGCGTTGCCCGAGATTTGCTGGAGGGCGGTGTCTTTCCATTCGGCGGACACAAGGGTTACGGCTTGTCCCTCGCAATCCAGAGTCTTGGCCTGATGGCGGGTTCACGGCTACGGAATGGCGACGTTAGCGATTTTGGATATCTCTTCGTCGCTTTCAATCCGGAACTATTGATGCCTGCCGAGCAGTTCAAGGACCAACTGGAGGAGTTATTGAACAAAGTAAGAACACTGCCTCGCCAAACAGTTTCTGCGGAGATTCGAATTCCATCGGAGCGCGGCTTTCGGGAGCGTGAGATTCGACGTCGGCAGGGCATCTTGGTGAACAAGACTGTTTTGGAGCGTCTACAGCAGTTGAAGTGAGCTTCCATCTGTATGGAATTGGAGAGAGACATGGATAAGCCAGTGAAGGGCAGAACAACGTTGGTTACAATGGTGGTATTGACAGCTGCCCTATTTGCCAATGCAGCCTCGGCTCAGGATCACTATCCGAGTCGACCCGTGAGGATTCTTGTCGGCTTTGCGCCTGGAGGCTTTACGGATGTGGCCGCTCGCATCATTGCCCGGAAGCTGACCTCCGCACTGGGCCAGCCCGTGGTGGTAGAGAACCGACCGGGTGCAAATGGATTGATTGCGAGTGACGCCACCGCACACGCACCGGCCGATGGTTATACGTTGATGCTTGCGTCGATTGGTCTCACGACTAATCCGCTGCTTATGAAGGGGGCTAACTATGACCCCGTCAAAGCCTTTACGCCCATTTCTCTGCTCGCGATGGTCCCCAATGTCCTGGTCGCTTATCCCGGTATTCAGGCAAAGAACCTGGCAGAGCTGTTGACGCTGGCCCGCACTCGACCGGCGCCCCTCACGCAGGCCTCGGCCGGAAACGGCTCTCCGGGGCATCTATCTGGCGCCCTTCTTCAGGTGATGGCTGGAATAAGGTTGGATCATGTCCCCTACAAGGGTAGCGGACTGGCAGTAAATGACCTCGTTGGAGGACACGTCGACATCTCGTTTCCCACCATTCCTACGGCCTTGCCGTTGATTCGTGCCGGCAAGCTCAGGGGAATCGCGGTTACAAGCGGGAAGCGATCGCCACTTATGCCCGACGTGCCGACCATCGCGGAAGCTGGCGTACCAGGCTACGACACCGGAGGCTGGTATGGAGTGGTTGGGCCGGCGGGTATGCCCAAGGATGTGGCACAAACACTCAGCAATGAGATTTCCAAAATCATGAAGATGCCGGATGTCCGCGAGCGGTTTATCGCCGAGGGTGCTGAGCCGGTTGGCTCGAATGGCCCGGAAATGCTGACATTCCTCGGACGCGATACCGAGCGGTGGGGGATGGTGGTGAAAGCGGCACACATTGCGCTGCAATAGCGCAAACCGATCGTTTCAGAAAGTTCTCTGCGTCCTCACCGTCATTCAATTGGTTGCCATGGCTACACCTATCAGCAAGACATCTCAAGAGCCGCCTCCGGGCCACGCGCGTAACCTCATTGAATATCTGCGCGCCTTGGGCGACGAAACGCCGCGCGATGCAATAGATAAAGCACGTTGGTGTCTTCTCGACGCTATTGGTTGTGCTCTGCTTGGCGTGCGGCAACCCTGGGGCAAGATCATGGCAGAGGAAGTCATCGCGGATTCTTCTCGTGGCTCTTCCACTATCCTGGGCTGCGTCGATGAGGTTGCCTCGAGCCAAGCTGCGCTCTGCAATGGTACCGCGATGCATGGATTTGAACTCGATGATCTGCTATCCGCCGCCTTGGTTCACCCCGGTGCAGTCATCGTTCCAGCAGTACTCGCAGCGGGGGAAGCCGTCGATGCGTCTGGTGTGCAGATTCTTCGGGCTATTGTGGCTGGCTACGAGGCAACTGCACGCATCAGCATGGCGCTGGGCACGGAGCCCTCCCAGCGCGGGTTCCACAAGACCAGTGTAGTGGGGCCTGTTGCCGGCGCCCTGGCGGCGGGGGTGGCAATGCGCCTGCCACTCGAACAACTATTGAGCGCAACCGGCCTTGCTTGCTCGTGTGCGTCTGGCGTCAAGAACTTTGCTCTGGGTTCCGCGGGAATGGTAAAGCGGATGCATGCGGGCCGAGCGGCGGAAGCGGGTGTTCGAATGGCGATGCTCGCTCGTCGTGGTTTTACCGCCCCCCCAACGGCGATTGACGGAAAGTTCGGATTGCTGGATGCATTTGGCGGCGGGAGGGCACAGCCGGAGTTATTGGACGCAGGCCTCGGGACTGGATGGGCAATCGACGATGTCTGGGTAAAGGTCTATCCAATTTGTGGGTGGATCCAGGGCGTTGTACAGCTTCTGCTTGCAATGCGGGAGCAAGTCGGTATCGATGTGCGGGAAGTAGAGAAGATTGTCGTCGCGACAAGTGCGTTCGCTGTCCAGAACAACGCCAATGCGGACGTCTGCGA
>NZ_JBFTNF010000107.1:0-28315 GCF_056397345.1 Cupriavidus sp. 05N38 | reverse complement strand
CAACGGCAACCGCGACGCCTTCACCGACGGCGCCCGCACCGGCAAGTTCGACCCGTACACCGAAGGTGCCCGTATCGTGGCCGGCCTGGACCGCGTCGGCGTGTCGGCCAGCCCGGCGCGCAACGGCAGCCGCGACGCCTTCACCGACGGCGCCCGCAACGGCAACCGCGACGCGTTCACCGATGGCGCCCGCGTAGGCAAGTTCGACCCGTACACCGACGGCGCCCGTATCGTGGCCGGCCTRGACCGCGTCGGCGTATCGGCCAGCCCGGCGCGCATCAGCAACCGCGACGGCTATACCGATGGCGCGCGCAGCGGCAACCGCGATGCCTTCACCGATGGCGCCCGCACCGGCAAGTTCGATGTCTTCACCGAAGGCGCCAACGCCTGAGCGAAGTCAAGGTGCCCGCTTCCGCAGTCGGGAGCGGGGCACGCGGCGAACGGCCGGCGTTTCCGGTCCCTTCGCCGTGTGATCTGTTTTTGTTCTGAACGACGTCAAGAGGGTCCGCCGAAATGCGGATGCATGCCATATGACAACCCGATCCGTACGCGAACAACTGCTCGAGCACACGCTGGTGCTGGTCGGTCAGCGGGGTTTCAATGGCTTCAGTTATCGTGACCTGGCCGAGCGAGTGGGTGTGAAGACCTCCAGCATCCACTACCACTTCCCGTCCAAGGAAGACCTGGTCGAGGCTGCCGTGACGGAATACAGCGCCCGCGTGTGCGAACGCGTGCGCCACATCGACGCGGCCCTGCCGCCGGAAGCGCAGGCGCGCGAATTCCTGAAGCCGTGGCTGGATTCGGCGGGCGGCGACGGCATCTGCCTGGTCGGCATGCTGTCGACCGAGGCGCTGATGTTGCCGGAACCCGTGCACCGGGTGCTCAAGGAGTACTATCGCGTGAACGAATCCTGGCTCACGCGCCTGTTCGAGAGCGTGTACGCCACGCAGCAGACGGCTGCCGCGATATCGGCGCAATCGATGGCGCAGGCTGTGCTCGGTGCGCTGCAGAGCGGACTTGTGGTGGCGCGGCTGTTCGGCGCACCGCAGCGGATCGAGGCCGCGGCCGACCTGCTGACCGCTTCGGTAGCCGCCCCGGGGTCCGCCCGCGGCGCGCAAGCCATGCCTGCCTGAGCGCGCGGTCCCGACGAAGCAAACGCCCGCCGCATGGCGGGCGTTTGCTTTGGCCCGTCATCTCAGGGGCAGGTCTCAAGCGTGTGCGCAAGCCACTCGATCACCGGCCGGAAGCGCGACGCGCCGCGAAACTCCTGCGGATAGGCCAGCCATATCTCCCGCACCACTTCGGGCACTTCGCGCACCAGCGCCAGCCGCGCATCGCCGCGCGCCAGGTAGTGCGGCAACAGCCCGATGCCAAGCCCGCTGCAGATCGCCTCGTGCACCGCCAGCATATTGTTCGACTGGAAACCGGTACGCGCGGCGGCCCTGTGCGTCCATTCCGATTCCGGCAGCGCAAGCCCTTCGTCGAGCAGCCCGCATAGCGGCGCGGCCGCGAGCTCGGCTTGCGGCCAGGGTCCCGCATCGGCCGCCCGCGCCGGCGCATAGAGGCCGAATCCCATGCTGCCCGCGCGTTGCGCAATCACGTCGTGTTCCTGCGGCCGCGCCAGCCGTACCGCCAGGTGCGCGCGCCGCCGCGCCAGGCTGGCGATGCGGTTGTCCGTCTCCAGCCTGACTTCGAGCTGCGGGTGGGCGCGGTACAGCGTGGACAAACGCGGGGTGAGGAAGTGACTGCCGAGCGCCGCCGTGCAGGCGATGCTGACCACGCCGGAGACGCCCGCGCCCGCATCCTCCACCTCGCGCAGCAGGCGCTCGGCCGAATTTTCCATCTGCTGCGCTGCCGCCAGCGCCGCGCGCCCGGCGGCCGACAGGGCGAAAGCGCCTTCGGTGCGCGTCGCCACCGGTTTGCCGAGAGCGCTCTCCAGCCGCCGGATGCGACGGATTGCGGTGGCGTGCGTCACACCCAGTTCGCGCGCGCAGGCCGAGTAGTTGCCGGTACGGATCAGCGTGGACAAGGTCAGCAGGTCGTCCCAATGCAGTGAACGTTTTTGCACAGTGAATGTGAGCGGATTGAGAATTGCCGAACAGGATAGCGCGGCCTATCATCGCCTGCACGGTAGACGCCAGGACGGCGCCTGCCGGCCCCGGCGGGGCCGCCATCTGCACACTGCACGCAAGAAAGGAGTCACGATGTCCACCCCCTTTACCCTGCTCGACCTTGCCGGCGCCAGCCGCGCCCCTTCGGCCTGGGAGGCCGCCACGCTGGTGCTGGTGGACCACCAGCGCGAGTATGTGGACGGCAAGCTGCCGCTGACCGGCATGCCTGCCGCCACCGCTGCCTGCGCCGATCTGCTGGCGCTGGCGCGGCGCCACGGCAGCCCTGTGGTGCACGTGGTGCATCACGGACGGCCCGGCAGCGGCGGCGCTTTCGATCCGGAAGGTCCTTATGCTGCGATCATCGAAGGGCTCGAGCCGGGCGCGGGCGAGCACACCGTGGTCAAGAGCCTGCCGAACAGTTTCGCCGGCACCACGCTGGCGGCGCTGCTGGAAAGGCTCGGGCGCAAGGAGCTGATCGTGGGCGGCTTCCAGACCCATATGTGCATCAGCGCCACGGTGCGCTCGRCACTCGACCACGGCTATCGCACGACCGTGGTCGCCTCGGCCTGCGCCACGCGTGACCTGCCCGATCCTCTGGGCGGCGCGCCGCTTGCGGCCCACGAGGTCCACCGGGGGGCGCTGGTCGCGCTGAACGACCGTTTTGCCACGGTGGTGGCGAGCCCGGCGGTCTGGGCTTAGGCCGGGCGACCGGGCGCCCGCCGCGGGGGTGCGCCGGCTGGGGTGCTGGTGCATACTACGGCCTCGCCGGCTCCCGGCCCGTTCCTCCGCTATCCGAACCGCCCATGAAACGCATTCTCGTCATCAAGATCACCTCGCTGGGTGACATGGTCCACACATTGCCGTTGGTGTCCGACCTGCGCCGCGCCTACCCCGAGGCCAAGATCGACTGGGTGGCGGACGCTTCCTGCGCGGATATCCCGCGCTGGGCCGTGGACGTGGATCGCGTGATCGCACCGCCGCTGCGCGGCTTCAAGAAGTCGCGCAGCTGGGCCGACCTGCGTGCCATCATCGGCGCGCTCTGGCAGCTGCGCCGGGAAAAGTACGACGTGGTGGTGGACGTGCATGGCGTCTACAAGAGCGCCATCGTGGCCTGGCTTGCGCGCTCGCGCCGCCGGCTCGGCTACGCGGCCGAATACCTCGGCGAGGCGCGCGCCGTCTTTGCCTATACGCAGATCTTCGGGCCGCATGGCGATGCCACGGCGCGCTACAAGATGCGCATGGTGGTCGCCAACGCGCTGGGATACCCGATCGATGCCGCCGAGCACTATGCCTTGCGCGTGCCCGCGCCCGCCACGCCGCTGAACGCTGACGGCATTGCGCGCGCGATGCTCTTCCATGCCACCTCGGTCGAGGCCAAGAAATGGCCGGCGCAACGGTGGATTGCCGTGGGCCGGGAACTGGCGGGCCGCGGCTACAAGATCCAGCTGCCGTGGGGGTCGCCGGCCGAGCGCGCGGAATCCGAAGCACTGGCCGCGGAAATCCCGGGCGCGGAGGTGCTGCCGCGCATGACCATCACCGAATGCGCGCAACGCGTCGATGCCGCGGCCCTGGTGGTCGGCACGGACACGGGTTTCGTCCATCTGGCGGATGCGCTGGGCAAGCCCTCGGTCATGCTGTTTACCGTGACCGACAGCCAGCATTTCGGCATCAGCACGCCGGGGCAGTCGGTGTCCGTCGGCGCGAAAGGCGTGGTGCCGGAAGTGAGCGAAGTGCTCGACGCCATCGCCCACGTCACGGCGGGCGAGCGCAGCGCCCAGCCGGGCGCCACCCATATGGCCTGAGCGGCGCGCGCTAACAGGCGGGCATCAGGCGGGCATCAGGCGGGCATGGCGACGGCATCGGGGCGCGCGGCCCGCAGGCCGCGGCACCACGTCGCGGCGATGGCACCCAGCAGCCGCAGCGCCATCAGCGGACGCGCCAGGCATCGCTGCACTTGTTCGCTGTGGCTCTCGCCGTAGAGGCACCACGAGCAGAAGTGCTCGCAGTTGTTGGTCAGCAGCCGGTAGCGGTCTTCGCCCAGGCGCGAGCGGGCGCGCCGGACGGCTTCTTCGCCGATGTCCGCGCTCAGCGGCACGGCCTTGACTTCGATGCCGCCGCCGGCGGCGAACCGGTCCGGGGCCAGTTCTTCGACGGGGCCGCTGCGCCAGCCATGCGCCAGTCCGGCGTAGTGCACCACGCGGCCACTGCGTCGCCCCGCCCGGACGCACGCCGACGCACGCCGCAGCATGCCGCCCGGGACCGGCTTTCGATCATTTGATCAAACAGCGGCTTCGCCCGGGCACCCGGCAGACAGGGCGGCCGTCTTGTGTTATGTATCAATCGATATATAATCGTTCTGTTGCGAACGATAGAAAACGTCATTCCCTTCGTTCCCAGATGCAAACCACGTCACCTGATCACACGGCAAGGAACCACCATGGCGCGACCGCGCGGATTCGATGAGCAGCAGGTACTGGACGCCGCCGGAGATGCCTTCTGGGCCAAGGGTTTCGAGGCCACCTCCACGCGCGACCTGGTGCGGCTGACTGGCCTGACGCAGCCCAGCCTCTACAACGCCTTCGGCGACAAGCGCGGTCTATACCGGCGCGCGCTGGAACACTACCTGGGCAAGACCTTGCATGACCGGATCGACCGGCTGGAGTCGGCGTTGCCGCCGGGCCATGCGATTGCCGCCTTCTTCGGCGAGATCGTCGAGCGCTCGCTCGCCGACGAGCACCATCGCGGCTGCATGCTGGTCAACGCGGCGGTGGAGTCGACGCCCGAGGACGAGGAACTGCAGCGCGCCATCGTCGCCGAGCTGGACCAGCTCAAGCGTTTCTTCCAGCGCTGCATGACGGCGGGGCAAGCCAGTGGCGAGGTCCCGCAGGTGCTGCCGGCCGAGGATGCCGCGACCCAGCTGCTGGCGGTGCTGCTCGGCGTGCGCGTGCTGGCGCGGATCAATCCGCAGCGCGCGCTGCTCGAGGGCGCGGTCAGGCCGGTGCTCGGCATGCTGGGCCTGCCGCCTCTGCCCGGCGCGGGGCGCGCGCCATAGCGGCAGCATCTGCTTCGCGCGCCGACGCGGAAAACGCAGCCGTTCTAGAATGGCCGGGACGCCCGAGACGCGCGTGCGGCGCCTGCCGCGCATGCCACAGACCGCAAGGAGCCGTGCCCCATGAGCCAGAGTCAATTGTTCCAGCCGCTTTCGATCGGAAACCTGCGGCTCGAAAACCGCATCGCCATTGCACCCATGTGCCAGTACTCGGCGCAAGACGGATCGGCCGGCGACTGGCACATGATCCATCTCGGCCAGCTCGCGCTGTCCGGCGCGGGGCTGCTGATCATCGAGGCCTCGGCGGTATCGCCGGAAGGGCGCATCACGCCGCAGGACCTGGGCCTCTACTCGGATGCCAACGAAGCCGCGCTGGGCAAGGTGATTGCCGCGGCCCGAGCGCACGCGCCGATCGCCATTGCCATCCAGATTTCCCATGCCGGGCGCAAGGCGTCGAGCCAGGCGCCGTGGGATGGCGGCAGCCAGATCCGTCCCGACGAGCCGCGTGGCTGGAAGACGCTGGCGCCATCCGCGGTGCCGCACGCCGAGGGTGAAGATCCGCCGCAGGCGCTCGACCGCGCCGGCATGGACAAGATCCGGCAAGACTTCGTGGCCGCCGCGCAGCGTGCCGCGCGCCTTGGCCTCGACGGCATCGAGATCCACGCCGCGCACGGCTACCTGCTGCACCAGTTCCTCTCGCCGCTGGCCAACAAGCGCGACGACGAATACGGCGGCAGCCTGGAAAACCGCATGCGCTTCCCGCTCGAAGTGTTCGACGCCGTGCGCGCCGCGTTTCCGGCCGACAAGCCGGTGTGGGTACGCATCTCCGCCACGGACTGGGTGCCGGGCGGCTGGGATATCGACGGCACCGTGGCGCTGTCCAGGGCGCTCAAGGCGCGCGGCTGCGCGGCCATCCACGTGACCACCGGCGGCGTTTCGCCGCAGCAGGCCATCAAGCTCGGACCGGGCTACCAGGTTCCCTACGCGCAGCGGGTCAAGGCCGAAGTGGGCTTGCCGACCATCGCGGTGGGCCTGATCACCGAACCCGAGCAGGCCGAGGCCATCATCGCCAACGGCGAGGCGGATGTGGTCTCGCTGGCGCGCGCCATGCTCTACGATCCGCGCTGGCCATGGCACGCGGCGGCGAAGCTCGGCGCGCAGGTCCACGCGCCCAGGCAATACTGGCGCTCGCAGCCGCGCGAGTACAAGGACCTGTTCTTCGGCGCCAGCTTCGGCCAGCGCTGACGCAAACGGGCCCGCGCAAGGCGGGCCCGTGTTCCACGCCGCATCGGCAGCGGCGAGGCTCAGTCGGCCTGGATGCCGAACTCCTTCACGATCTTGCTGTAGCGCGTAGCGTCCGACGCGATCAGCTTGCCGAGCACGGCCGGCTCGCCACCCACGGGCGTGACCGCGATGGTGGCCATGCGCGCCACCACGTCAGGCATCTTCAGGATGTCGTTGACGTGGGCGTTCAGCGTCTTCACCAGCTCGGGCGGCAGCCCCTTCGGGGCCAGCAGCGCCTGCCACGCGCCAATTTCCACATCCTTGTAGCCAAGCTCGGCGAGCGTCGGCACGTTGGGCGCGAACGGCGAGCGCTTCAGGTCCGCCACCGCCAGCGGCACGATGCTGCCGGTGCCGATGTACTGGGATACCGCGCCCAGCGTGATATACGTCATCGGCACCTGGCCGCCCAGTACGTCGACCACCGCCGGCGCGGTGCCGCGATAGGGCACTTGCGAGATTTTCACGCCCGCAGCCTTGTTGAACAGCTCGCCCAGGATATGCATCGGCGAGCCGTTGCCCGGGCTCGCGTACGTCTGCAGGCTGCCCGCCCTGGCGCGCGCGACCAGGTCCGGCAGCCTGGTGATGCCGGTGCCCTTGCCGACCACCACGAACAGCGACTGCACGCCAAGCTGCGCCACTGGCGTGAAGTCGGCGCGCACGTCGTAGGCGGCACCGGTGCCGCTCTTGAGCACCAGCGGCGCGATGGCCACGGTATTGGGCGCGACCAGCAGCGTATAGCCGTCGGCCGGGGCCTTGGCCACGTAGGCGCTGCCGATGGTGCCGGCGGCGCCCGTGCGGTTCTCGACCACCACCGACTGATGCACCCGTGCGGACAGCTTCTCGGCGATCAGGCGGGCCAGCACGTCGGTATCGCCGCCGGCGGGATAGGCCACCACCAGCGTGATGGGCTTGGCGGGATAGGCCTGCGCGTGGCTCGCGGCGGGCGCCAGCAGGGCGCTTGTCGCCGCCATGGCGGCAAGCAGGATGCGGATTGCGGACTTCATGGGATACCCCCTCTCGATTGACTTCATGCCGGGCCGCGGCCCGGCAGGCGCCTGCCGGCGCCCTGGCGCTCAGAACGTGTGTTTGATGCCGAGCATCGCGCCCAGCTGCGAGCCGCCCGGCTTCGGATTGGAGCCAGGCGCGCCGCCGCTCACCGACAGGGCCGACTGCCCGCCATTGTCGATATAGCCCGCGGTGGCGTACACCGAGGTGCGTTTGGAGAAGGCATAGGTGCCGCGCAGCGCGTACAGCATCGCCTTGTTGTCGCTGTTGTGATACTTGAGGTAGTAGAGCTGGCCAGCCAGCGTGAACGCGGGCGTGAYGTCGTAGGCCATGCCGGCGTACCAGAGGTCGCTGCGCGGCGTCGGGCTGCCCTGGTTGTCGCGGCGGATCACGCCGGCGCCGAGCTTGGCCTTGGACAGCAGCATGTAGCCGTTGAGCGAGAGGCGGTCATCGCGCAGGCTGCTGCTGGTCAGGCCTGCGAACGCGCCGGGGCCGCCGCGCAGCGAGTCGTAGGCCGCGCCCACGCCCCATGTCTTGTTGTCGTACTGCAGCAGCGCGGACCACTCGCGGCATTGCGTGTGGTTGGCCGGGTTCTCTCCCGCGCAATTTGCGCCAGAAGGGCTCGGGCCGGCGTTGACCGAGTCGCGTCCGAAGCTGTACGTCGCGCCCACCGTGAAGCCGCCGAAGGTGCCCTTGTACGAGACCGCGTTGTCGGCGCGCGTATTCGGCAGGTAGCTGTCGAGCGAGCCGGAGCCGAATACATTGGGCCCGAGGATGTCCGGGTCCAGCGTGGCCCAGAACAGCATGGTGTACTGCCGGCCCAGGGCCACCTGACCCCACTGGCCGGACAAGCCTACCAGCGCCTGGCGGCCGAACAGGCGGCCGCCCTGGTTGGCGCTGCCGGAATCCGGCGCAAAGCCGGACTCGAGCACGAACAGGCTCTTGAGCCCGCCGCCCAGGTCTTCGGTCCCGCGGATACCCCAGCGCGACGGCACCGTGCCGGTCAGCGTCGTCATGCGGAACAGGTTGTCCTTTGCCGCGCCGACGTTGTTCACGTATTCGATGCCGGTATCGACCACGCCATACAGCGTCACCGATGACTGGGCCGAGGCAAGCATGGGCACCGCTGCCAGGGCAGCCAGCGCGATCCGTCCAAGTTTCATTTAACGATTCCTCTCTTTTCTGCCATGTGGTGTAAGGGCGCCGCGGTGCTCTGCGAGACCGTGCGCGGCGGAAAGAGCGCATGAGGAAAGCATGCACTTTTCCGCTTTATGTTTTATAGGTAAAACATCAGATTACATAAGAAACAACGAGCAAAATATAGCTGGTGATCTCGCGAATGGCAGGAGCGGGAAATCCCTAGTGATGTCGGGAAGCGACGGCGGCGCTGCACGGGCGGCGGCGCGCATGTGCCGGTTGATGCGCCGCGGCAGGCCCGGCCCGCGCCATTGCCAGGGCGGTCCGCCGCTCCGAAAGGCGCCGCCGGCTTGGCCATGCGGAAAAACGGGGAGCGGGAGAATGCCTGGATGTCGGGACGACGAGCCGCAATGCGGCTTGCGGAGAAATTTTTCGTCGCGGGGTTAACCCGGATCACGCTTCCCCGAAGGCCGGTCTATATTTCCTAGGTTTTATCTGAAAACTAAAGTTTCATATATGGAACAAAAGACCTCGCCCGCAATCCCGCAACCCGTGCCGGAACTCTTGCGCGCCCTGGACAGCGCTTTCACCGAACAACGCGTGGTCACCGCCGCTGGCGCGCAAGTCGCCTACCGCAGCGGCGGCAAGCGCGGCCCGGTGATCGTCCTGCTGCACGGCATCAGTTCCGGGGCGGCTTCGTGGCTGCCCTGCGCCAGCCTGCTGGCGGCCGACGCGCGCGTGATCGCGTGGGACGCCCCCGGCTACGGCAACTCGCAGCCTTTGGCGGTGGCCGCGCCGTCCGCCGCCGACTACGGCCGGCGCCTGCAGGACCTGTTGCGCGTGCTGGATGTGCGGCCCGATGTCATCGTGGGTCATTCGCTGGGCGCGCTGATGGCCTGCGCTTTCCTTGCCGAGGCGGCCCCCGCACTGCTGCCCGCCCGCACATTGCTGCTGAGCCCCGCGCAGGGCTACGGCGGCGCCGGCAAGGAAGACAAGGCCCTTGAAGTGGAACGGCAACGCCTCGACGCGCTCGCCGCCGTCGGCGTGGAAGGCCTCGCCGAACGCGGGCCGGCACGGCTGCTGAGCGGCGCGGCCGGCGCCGACGCGCGGGCCTGGGTGAGCTGGAACATGCGCCGGCTCCATCCGGGCGGCTACCGGCAGGCGGTGGCCATGCTGTGCGGCGACGCCATCGAGCACTACCTGCGGCAGCGGCCCCAGGGCGCGAGCGTGCGCGTGGGTTGCGGCGCGCTGGACGTGGTGACGCCACCGCCGGCCGGTGCGGCGCTGGCCGAGCGCTTCGACCTGCCGTTCGCCCTCATCCCCGATGCCGGCCACGCCTGCTATGTCGAGCAGGCCGCAGCGGTGGCGCGCTGGATCCGCAGCTGATCCGCGCGCCCGGCGCTCGCCCAGATCCAGGCTGCGGCCCGGCCTGGCCGCTTCCTGCGGATAGTCGTCAAATCAAAGGGTAAACCCCAGTCTATTTTTGAAGTTTCGTTGTCTATAGTGGTGTCTGTGTTCAATATTTAAATCAGTGTTTTACCAGTAAAACAAAACACGGATGAGACAGCAGGCAACGAAGGTGCATAGGAGCAGCGCAATGGAAGACCTCGCATACAACCCGAACCTGGCGCCGTGGGAGCGCCCGGCGCCGAACAACGTCGCCGGCAAGGGCCACATCGAGCAGCCGGGCAAGGTGGCCAACGTCGTGTGGCAAACGCGCGCCGCGGCGCCGACCGCCTACGAGAACGCGCTCGGCGATGCGCTGGAAGCCGCCTTCGAAGCCGGTGCCCTGAACCCGGCAGACCTGGTGCGCGCCTTCAACCAGGCCGGCTTCCTGGGCGCCGACGGCCAGGCCTGGAGCGAAGAGCGCCTGCTCGCCGAGCTGCGCCGGCTCGGCGCGTAGGGCAGGCCGGCCCGACGCCAACAACATCAACGCGATCGCGACGGCAGGCGGCACGGCAAGACGCCCCATCTTCGCAACTGCGATCCGATCCGGTACCCGCAAGAGGCTAGAGAGCAAACAATGGAATCCAACAAGCAAGCGCGTGCTGAAGCGCGCCTGAACAGCGGTCTGCATAACTACTGGTATCCGGTGTCCGCCTCGTGGGCGGTCGCGCACGCGCCGATCGGCATCACGCGCCTGGGCCAGAACATCGTGCTGTGGCGCGACGGCGCCGGCCAGGTCCACGCGCTGGAAGACCGCTGCCCGCACCGCGGTGCGCGTCTGTCGATGGGCTGGAACCTCGGCGACCGCGTGGCCTGCTGGTACCACGGCGTGGAAGTCGGCGGCGACGGCCAGGTCAAGAGCGTGCCGGCGGTGGATAGCTGCCCGCTCGAAGGCAAGACCTGCGTGCGCAGCTACCCGGTGCAGGAAAAGGCCGGCGCCATCTTCCTGTGGTTCGGCGAGCGCGCCCCGGTGCAAGGCGAGGGCGGTGCCGACGCGCTGCGCCTGCCGGAAGAACTGGAGAGCGACGAGCACAGCCATTTCCTGTGCGTGGCGCACTGGGACTGCAATTACCGCTACGCCATCGACAACGTCATGGACCCGATGCACGGGGCCTACCTGCACGCGGTCTCGCACTCGATGGCCAGCGGCGAGAAGCAGGCCGTGATGTCGGTGCGCGAGACCGACACCGGCCTGGTGTTCGAGAAGACCGGCCAGCGCGGCGTGAACTTCGACTGGGTCGAGTTCGGCGAGACCGGCACGCTGTGGCTGCGCCTGGCGATCCCCTACCGCGCCAAGGTCGGCCCGGGCGGCCCGTTCGGCATCGTCGGCATGGCCACGCCGGTCGACGAGGACCACTGCATGGTGTTCTTCTGGCGCACCCGCCACGTGCAGGGCTGGGAGCGCGACGTGTGGCGCTTCCTGTATCGCAACCGCCTCGAAGGCCTGCACTGGGACGTGCTGGAGCAGGACCGCGTGGTGCTGGAAATGATGGCGCCGAACGCGCGCGACCACGAAACGCTGTACCAGCACGACGTGGGTATCACCCGCGTGCGCCGCCTGCTGCGCCGCCGTGCCGACCAGGAAGTCGCGGACGAGCCGGTCGCCATGCTCAAGCCCGTCGGCGGGATGGCGAGCCATGCCTGAGACCAACCGCAACAAGCTGCTGGCCGGCCGCCGCGTGCTGGTGACCGGCGCGGCGCGCGGGCTCGGGCTGGACTTCGCCACGCAGATCGCCGAAGCCGGCGCCGCGGTGGCGATGGCCGACATCCTGGCCGAGCGCCTGCAGGAAGAAGTCGCGACGCTGAAGGCGCGCGGGCTGAACGTCGTGCCCATCGTGCTGGACCTCGGCAGCCCCGAATCGGTGAAGGCCTGCGCCGCCGAAGCGGTGGCCGTGCTGGGCGGGCTGGATGGCCTCGTCAACAATGCCGCGGTGACCGATTCGGGCGGCCGCGACGCATCGGCCATCGACATCGCCACCTGGGACCGCGTGATGAACATCAACGTGCGCGGCACCTGGCTGATGACCACCGCCTGCCTGCCGGCGCTGCGCGCATCGGGCCGCGGCGCCATCGTCAACCTGGCCTCGGACACGCCGCTGTGGGGCGCGCCCAACCTGCTGGCCTACGTGGCCAGCAAGAGCGCCATCATCGGCATGACCCGCTCGCTGGCGCGCGAACTCGGCGGCGACAACGTCACCGTCAACGCCATCGCGCCGGGCCTGACCATGGTCGAGGCCACCGAATACGTGCCCCAGAAGAGGCGCGACCTCTATCGCGAACAACGCGCGATTTCGCGCGAACAGCTCCCCGCGGATGTTTCCGGGGCCGTGCTGTTCGCCCTCTCCGACCTGTCGCGCTTCGTGACAGGCCAGACGCTGGCCGTCAACGGCGGCTTCGTCATGCACTGAGCCAAGAAGGAAACCAAATGAGCGATCTTTCCCAACAAGAAAACATCAAGCGTTCCTGGGAGCAGCCGCAAGGCGCTTCCTTCGACCAGTGGATGGAGGGCCGCGTGGCACGCTTCTCCACGCGCCGCTACGACTGGGACGCGCTGAAGTTCCAGGCCGACCACGACCCCAAGTACCGCCGTGCGCAGATGCGCTATCTCGGCACCGGCGGCACCGGCGTGGCGGCCGACACCAATACCGTGCCGTCCGAGAATTTCACCTTCTCGACCATGATCATTCCGGCCGGCCACGAGGGCCCGTCGCACCTGCACACCGATGTGGAAGAGGTCTTCTTCATCCTGCGCGGCAAGATCAAGCTGGTCCTCGAGAAGGACGGCCAGCGCTTCGAAACCATCCTGACCGACCGCGACCTGGTGTCGGTGCCGCCGGGCGTGTACCGCGAGGAGATCAACATCGGCGAGGAAGACGCGCTGATGTGCGTGATGCTCGGCGCCAAGAAGCCCATCACGCCGACCTCTCCGCCCGAGCATCCGCTCGCCCAGATCAAGCGCTGAGCGTGAAAGCGCCGGCGCCGCGGGCAAACCAGCCATGCACGCGCCGGCATCACGCAGACACGAGCCACTCATGAACCAAGAACGCCTGCCGGAAGACATCCAGGACAAGTACATCGTGCCCGGACTGGAACGCGGCCTGCGCCTGCTGGCCGAGTTCAGCCGCCGCGACCGCACGCTGACCGCGGCCGACCTGGCGCGCCGTCTCAAGGTGCCGCGCTCGACCGTGTTCCGCCTGCTCGCCACGCTGGAGATGATGGGCTTCGTGGAGCGCACCGAAGGCGGGCGCGAGTTCCGCCTCGGCATGGCCGTGCTGCGCCTGGGCTTCGAGTACCTGGCCTCGCTGGAGCTGACCGAACTGGGCCGCCCCGTGCTCGACCGCCTGCGCGACGATATCCGCTATCCGTGCAATCTGGTGGTGCGCGACGGTCGCTCCATCGTCTACGTGGCCAAGTCGGTGGCGCCCACGCCGTTTTCCAGCTCGGTCACGGTCGGCACGCGGCTGCCGGCGCATGCGACCGTGCTCGGGCGCGTGCTGCTCGAAGACCTCACGCTGGCGGAGCTGCGCGCGCTGTACCCGGAGCCCCGGCTCGAATCGTTTTCGCCCAGCACGCCTGGCACCGTGGAAGCGCTGTTCGAGATGGTGCAGCGCGACCGCGAGCGCGGCGTGGTGCTGCAGGAAGCGTTCTTCTGAAGCGCGCCTGCGCGAAGCCGAAGGCAGGCTGCGCGCGCGCTTCCCGCAGGCGCGCCTGTTCGCCGCGGCCTGCGACGTGCTGCAGCCGGAGCAGGTCAAGGCCTTCGCCGCTGCCAGCGAGGCCGCGCTCGGTGCGGCCGATATGCTGGTCAACAACGCAGGGCAGGGCCGCGTCTCCACCTTCGCCAACACCGAAGACGCCGCCTGGCTCGAAGAACTGCAGCTCAAGTTCTTCTCGGTGATCCATGCCACGCGCGCCTTCCTGCCGCAGCTCGAACGCTCCGACAGCGCCGCCGTCGTGTGCGTGAACTCGCTGCTGGCGGTACAGCCCGAGCCGCACATGGTCGCCACTTCGGCGGCACGTGCGGGCGTGCACAACCTGGTGCGCTCGCTGGCCACCGAATTCGCGCCCAGGCGCATCCGCGTCAACGGCATCCTGCTCGGCCTGGTCGAGTCGGGCCAGTGGCGCCGCCGTTTCGAGGCGCGTCCTGAAGAGGACCGCCACCTGGACTGGGCCGCGTGGACCGCGCGCCTGGCGCAGCAAAAGCATATCCAGCTCGGCCGTCTTGGCCTGCCGCAGGAAGCCGCGCGCGCGATCCTGTTCCTTGCCTCGCCGTTGTCTTCGTACACCACGGGCAGCCACATCGATATTTCCGGAGGACTTTCCCGTCATGCGTAACGAACAACATCAGCAACAGCAGCAACTGCAGCAACCGCAGCAGGACCAACAACAAGTCACGGTCGGCCATGCCATCGCCGCCTTCCTCGAGCAGTGCGGCGTCAAGGCTGCGTTCGGCGTGATCTCGATCCACAACATGCCCATCCTCGACGCCATGGGCGAGCGTGGCAAGATCCGCTTCGTGCCGGCGCGCGGCGAAGCGGGCGGCACCAATATGGCCGATGCCTGTGCCCGCACCACCGGCGGCCTCGGCGTCTGCCTGACCAGCACCGGCACGGCCGCCGGCAATGCCGCCGGCGCCATGGTCGAAGCGCTGACCGCCGGCACGCCGCTGCTGCACCTCACCGGCCAGATCGAGACGCCGTACCTGGACCAGAGCCTGGCCTACATCCACGAGGCACCGGACCAGCTCACCATGCTCAAGGCCATCTCCAAGGCCGCCTTCCGCATCCGTAGCGCGGACACCGCGCTGAGCACCATCAAGCTGGCCGTGCAGACCGCGCTGACCGCGCCCACCGGCCCCGTCAGCGTCGAGATTCCCATCGACATCCAGGCCGCGCTGATCCCCATGCCGGCCGACCTGCGCCCGCTGGCCGTGCCGGCCCACGTGCCGTCTGCGCAGGCGCTGGACGAACTGGCCGAGCGCCTGGCCAGGGCCCGCCGCCCGCTGCTGTGGCTCGGCGGCGGCGCGCGCCACGCCGGCGCGCAGGTCAAGCGCCTGCTGGCGCTGGGCTTCGGCGTGGTGACCAGCACGCAAGGCCGCGGCATCGTGGCAGAAGACGATCCCCGCTCGCTGGGCGCCTTCAACCTGCACAAGCCGGTGGAGCAGTTCTACCAGAGCTGCGACGCCATGCTGGTGGTGGGCTCGCGCCTGCGCGGCAATGAAACGCTGAAGTACGAACTCAAGCTGCCGCGTCCGCTGTTCCGCGTGGATGCGGACGCCTCGGCCGAAGGCCGCTGCTACCAGACCGACAACTTCGTCTGCGGCGACGCCGCGCTGGCCCTCGAAGGCCTGGCCGACCGGCTCGAAGGCAAGCTCAAGGTGGACCCCGCCTTCGCCGCCGACCTGCGCCGCGCGCACGACACCGCCATGGGCGGCCTGATCGACGGCCTGGGCCCGTACGCGGCGCTGGTCGAAGCGCTGCAGGGCGCGGTGGGCAAGAACTTCAACTGGGTGCGCGACGTCACCGTGTCCAACAGCACCTGGGGCAATCGCCAGCTGCGCATCTTCGATCCGCGCGCCGGCGTGCATGCGCTGGGCGGCGGCATCGGCCAGGGCCTGGCGATGGGCATCGGCGCGGCGGTCGGCGCGGCGGTCACGGCCTCGGGCAAGAAAACCTTCTGCCTGGCCGGCGACGGTGGCTTCATCCTCAACCTGGGCGAGCTGGCCACCGCGGTGCAGGAGCGCGCCGACGTGGTCTTCGTCCTGATGAACGACAAGGGCTATGGCGTCATCAAGAACATCCAGGACGCGCAATACGGCGGCCGCCGCCACTATGTGGACCTGCACACGCCCGACTACGCGCAGTTGTCGCAGGCGCTTGCGCTGCGCCACCGCCGCGTGAGCAACCTGGCCGAGGTCGGCCGTGCGCTGGAAGACGCGACCATCGAACCCGGTCCGTTCCTGCTGGAGATCGACATGCTCTCCATCGGCAGCTTCAAGACCGCGTTCGCCGGCCCGCCGGTCAACAAGGAAGCCGACGCGGACGCAGACAAGGCGCGCGCCGCCGAGCGCGGCACCGTGACGGCCTGAGGGAGACGCAACATGCTGCATGTGTCGATGGTGGGATGCGGAGCGATCGGGCGCGGTGTGCTTGAATTGCTCAAGAGCGATCCGGACGTGGTGTTCGACGTGGTGGTGGTGCCCGAGGCCCAGATGGACCAGGCCCGCGACGCAGTCTCCGCGCTGGCGCCACGCGCCCGCGTGGCGACCTGCCTGAGCCAGGCCGACGGACGCCCCGACCTGCTGGTCGAGTGTGCCGGCCACCACGCGCTGGAGGAGCACATCGTGCCGGCGCTGGAGCGCGGCATCGCCTGCCTGGTGGTCTCGGTGGGCGCGCTGTCGGAGCCGGGCCTGGCCGAACGGCTGGAAGCGGCGGCGCGGCGCGGCGGCACCCAGGTGCAGCTGCTCTCCGGCGCGATCGGCGCCATCGATGCACTGGCGGCGGCCCGCGTGGGCGGGCTCGATGCGGTGATCTACACCGGGCGCAAGCCGCCCGGCGCGTGGAAGGACACGCCGGCCGAGGCGCTCGTCGATCTCGACGCGCTGACCGAGGCCACGGTGATCTTCGAAGGCACCGCGCGCGAGGCCGCGCGGCTCTACCCCAAGAACGCCAACGTGGCCGCCACGCTGTCGATGGCCGGGCTCGGACTGGACCATACGCAGGTCAAGCTGCTGGCCGATCCGGGCGTGGACGAAAACGTGCACCACGTGGAGGCGCGTGGCGCCTTCGGCGGCTTCGAGCTGACCATGCGCGGCAAGCCGCTGGCGGCCAACCCCAAGACCTCGGCGCTGACGGTGTTCAGCGTGGTGCGCGCGCTGGGCAACCGCGCGCACGCCATGTCGATTTAAGCAGGCAGACAGGCCAGACCAGGCCAGCAAGGCAATCATGATGAAGCAAGCAATTCTCCCCATCTGCATCGCAGGCCAGTGGCGCCTGGGCGGCGGCGAACGCTACGCCACGCGCTATCCCGCCACCGGCGAGGTCGTCGCCGAACTGAACGCGGCCAGCCTGGACGACGTGGAGGAAGCCGTGCAGGGCGCGCACCGCGCCTTCCTCACCAGCGGCTGGGCGCAGCGCAAGCCCCACGAACGCGCCGCCGTGCTGCATCGCGTGGCCGACCTGATCCGCGCGCGCGCCGAGCCGCTCGCGCAGCGCCAGCGCCTGGACAACGGCAAGCCCATCAGCGAGACGCGCGCGCTGGTGGCCAGCGCCGCCGGCACCTTCCAGTTCTTCGCCGCCGCGTGCGAGACGCTGGAGGAAACACTCACGCCGGCGCGCGGCGATTTCCTCGCCATGAGCGTGCACGAAGCCATGGGCGTGGTGGCGGCGATCACGCCGTGGAACTCGCCCATCGCCAGCGAGGCGCAGAAGCTGGCGCCGGCGCTGGCCGCCGGCAACGCCGTGGTGATCAAGCCAGCCGAGATCACGCCGCTGATGGCGCTGGAACTCGCCGCCATCTGCGAAGAGGCCGGCGTGCCCAAGGGCCTGGTCAGCGTGCTGCCCGGCAAGGGCTCGGTGATCGGCGACGCCATCACCAAGCACCCGCTGGTGCGCCGCGTGTCCTTTACCGGCGGCACGTCGACGGGCCGCCATATCGCCCACATCGCCGCCGACAAGATGATGCCGGTGTCGCTGGAGCTGGGCGGCAAGTCGCCCACCATGGTGTTCGAGGACGCGGACCTGGACCACGCCGTCAACGGCGTGCTGTACGGCATCTTCAGTTCCTCGGGCGAATCCTGCATCGCCGGCTCGCGCCTGTTCGTGGCACGTTCCCTGTATGAGGCTTTCATGGAACGCCTGGCCGAGGGTGCGGCGCGCCTGCGCGTGGGCGATCCGGCCGACGAGCGCACCCAGATGGGGCCGCTGATCAGCGACCGCCATCGCGACTCGATCGAATCGTATGTGGCGCTCGGCGTGTCCGAAGGCGGCCAGTTGCGCACCGGCGGCTTGCGTCCCACGGTGGCGGGCTGCGAGAACGGTTACTTCTATACGCCCACCATCATCGAAGGGCTCGATAACAGCGCCCGCGTCTGCCAGGAAGAAATCTTCGGGCCGGTGCTGGTGGCGATGGCCTTCGACGACGAGGACGACCTGATCGCGCAGGCCAACGACAGCGTGTACGCGCTGGCCGCTGGCGTGTGGACGCGCGACTACAAGCGCGCCTGGCGCTTCGCGCGCGCGGTGCAGGCCGGCAATGTGTGGATCAATACCTACAAGCAGTTCTCGATCTCCACGCCGTTCGGCGGCTGGCGCGACAGTGGCCTGGGCCGCGAGAAGGGGCGCCTGGGCATCCTGCAGTACATGGAGCAGAAGAGCGTCTACTGGGGCATGCACGAGCAGCCGCTGCCGTGGGCCAACTGAGCCGGTGCGCAGGTCACGAACAATGCAGCAAGCAAAGAGAGCAGAGCAGGAGATGGGAATGAACACGATTCTGGGCATCGACGAGATCGTCTACGGTGCCGACGACCTGGACGCCTGCCGGCGCTTCTTCGCCGACTGGGGCCTCACGCTGGTGCGCGAGGACGCGGCCGGGCTGGACTTCGAAACGCTCAACGGCTGCCGCGTGCTGGTGCGCCGCACCGACGATCCTGCGTTGCCGGCGGCAATGGAAGCGGGCCCGACGCTGCGCGAAGTGGTGTGGGGGGTGGATACGCAGGCGGCACTCGACAAGCTTGCCGACGCCATCCGCGCCGAACCCGGCTTTGTCGCCATCGGCGAACACGGCGCGCGCGGTGTGGAGGGCGAGCGCGTGGGCTGCACCGATCCGAACGGCCTGGCCGTGCGCTTCCAGCTCACGCGCAAGCGCGAGATCGAAGTGGAGTGCGCCGCCATGAACACCTGGAACGACAAGCCGCGCCTGAACCAGCGCAGCCCGATCTACGAGCGCGCCACGCCGATCGAAGTGGGCCACGTGGTGTTCTTCGTCAAGGACGTCGCCGCCACCGAGCGCTTCTACACGGAGAAACTGGGCTTCGTGCCGTCGGACCACTATCCGGGCCGCGGCGCCTTCCTGCGCTGCGCGCCCGACGGCGGCCACCACGACCTGTTCCTGCTGCAGCTGCCGCAGGCCAAGAGCGGGCTGAACCACGTGGCCTTCACCGTGCGCGATATCCATGAGGTATTCGGCGGCGGCCTGCATGTGTCGCGCAGCGGCTGGGACACGCAGCTTGGCCCGGGCCGGCATCCGATTTCCTCGGCCTACTTCTGGTACTTCAAGAACCCGGCCGGCGGCCTGATCGAGTACTACGCCGACGAAGACCAGCTCGATGCGCACTGGGAACCGCGCGACTTCGAGCCGGGCCCGACCATGTTCGCCGAGTGGGCGGTCGAGGGCGGCCTGGACGGCAACACGCGCCGGCAGAAGAACGCGGGCGGCCCGCAAGGCAAGTTCCTGACCGAGAAGCGCTGAGCAGCAGCATCGCCCCGGCCACGACAGGGCAAGACCACGAAGACAGGCAAGTCGAAGTCAGCCAGGACGAGACATGCCCCCGCAAGGCAATACGGTGCGGCGCGAGCCGCACCGGGCAATACAAGGAAGTGCCATGAGTACCAGCCAATCCCTGACCCTGCGCGTGCAGGCCATGCGCTTCGAGGCGCGCGGCATCGTCAGCGTGGAGTTGCGCGACCCTGACGGGCGCGAGCTGCCGGCGTTCGCGCCCGGTGCGCATATCGACCTGCACCTGGGCAATGGCCTGGTGCGCAGCTACTCGCTGTGCGGGGCCCCGGAAGTGCGCGACCGCTACGTGGTGGGCGTGCTCAACGACCGCGCCAGTCGCGGCGGCTCGCGCTATGTGCACGAGCAGTTGCGCGTGGGGACCACGCTGGCCGTGGCGGCGCCGCGCAACCACTTCGCCCTCGAAGAGAACGCGCCGCACAGCGTGCTGGTGGCCGGCGGCATCGGCGTGACGCCGATCGTCTGCATGGCGCGGCGCCTGCACCAGCTTGGCCGGCCCTTCACGCTGTACTACTGCGCGCGCTCGCGGGCCGAGGCGGCCTTTGCCGATGAGCTGGCTGCCTATGGCGACGCGGTGCGCATGCACTTCGACGACGAGGCCGGCTGCCCGCCGGACCTGCCTGCGCTGCTGGCCGGACAGGCGGCCTCCACGCATTTCTACTGCTGCGGCCCGGGCGCGATGCTCAATGGGTTCGAGGCTGCCTGCGCCGGCCATGGCTACACCGAAGTGCATATCGAACGCTTTGCCGCGGACCCCTCGGTGGCGGCGGTGCAGGAAGGCGAGTACACCGTGACGCTGGCCGCCACCGGCGGCGAGCTGACGGTGCCTGCGGGCAAGTCGCTGCTGGATGCATTGCTCGAAGCCGGCATCGCCGTCGAGCACAGCTGCAGGGAAGGTGTGTGCGGTTCGTGCGAGACGCGCGTGATCGACGGCATTCCCGAGCATCGCGACAGCGTGCTGAGCAAGGGCGAGCGTGATTCGAACAAGACCATGATGGTGTGCGTGTCCGGCTGCAAGGGCCGGCGCCTGGTCCTGGACTTATAAGATGGCCCGCGCGCCGCGCAACGCGGCGCGCCCGGCGGCGCCTGCGGCGCCAGCGCGAGGCGGCTGCCTGCCTCGGACACTTTTGAAGAGAAACACCGTGTTGATCCAGAGACAAGAGGCTGCGCCGGCCAATGCCGGCGCACAGGGCACCCCATTCCAGGCCACCACCGTCGCCGCTGACGGCGGCGCGCGCACCGCGACCCACGGCGAGATCATCGCGCGCATCGAGCGCATGCCCGGCAACGGCATGCATATCCGCGCGCGGCTGCTGATCGGACTGGCCACGTTTTTCGACGGCTTCGACGTGATCGCGATCGCCGCCACGCTGCCACTGCTGATCTCCGCATGGTCGCTCACGCCGGGCCAGATCGGCTTCCTGATCGCGGCGCCGTCGGTGGGGCAGCTGGTCGGCGCGCTGCTGTTTCCCGCGCTGGCGGAGCGCTTCGGCCGCCTGCGCTCGATCGGCTGGAGTGCGGGCATCATCGGGCTGATGAGCATCGCCTGCGGCTTCGCGCCGTCGTTCGAGATCTTCGCCTTGCTGCGCATCGTGCAGGGCCTTGGCCTGGGTGGCGAGCTGCCGGTGGCCGCCACCTATATCAACGAGGTCACGCGCGCGCACGGCCGCGGGCGCTTCGTGCTGCTCTACGAAGTGGTGTTCCCGATCGGCCTGCTGATCTCCAACGTGGCCGGCGCCTGGCTGGTGCCGCGCTTCGGCTGGACCGTGATGTATTTCATCGGCGGCGCGCCCATCGTCCTGTTCTTCATCCTGCGCCGCGCGATCCCGGAGTCGCCGCGCTGGCTGGCGGAGAAGGGCCGCCTGGCCGAAGCCCACCAGGCGCTGGCCGCCTTCGAGGCCCGGGCCCGCGGGCCGCTGCCGCCGCTGGGCGATGTGGCCGCCTATGACGCGCTGACGCACAAGCACCCGCGCCGCGGCGTGCGCGACCTGCTGGGCAAGGCCTATATCGGCCGCACGCTGGCGGTGTGGATGCTGTGGGCCACCTGCGGCTTTATCCAGTACGGCCTGTCGACATGGCTGCCGACCATCTACAAGACGGTCTATCACGCGCCGCTGCAGCTGGCGCTGAACCTGGCGGCGGGCGCATCGGTGCTTGGCGTGGTCGGCTCGCTGGTATGCGCGATGGTGGTCGACAAGGTTGGCCGCAAGCCGGTGATCAATGTGTCGTTCGTGCTATGCGCGTTGTCGCTGGCGCTGGCGGGTGTGTTCCACGCCGAGTCGGTGTACGTGGTGGCCACGCTATGCGCGCTGTCGCTCGGCTTCCTGGCCAGCGGCTTCATCACCGCCTACGTGTACACGCCGGAGCTGTATCCCACCAGCGTGCGCGCCATGGGCTGCGGCCTGGGCGGCGCGTGGCTGAAGCTGGCCGCGATCTTCGCGCCCACGCTGATCGCCAACACCATCGGCACCGGCGACCTTAGCAGCGCCTTCTACGCGCTGGCGCTGGTCCCGTTCGCGGCGGCGCTGACCATTCACTTCCTCGGCATCGAGACCAAGGGCAAGGTGCTGGAGCAACTGGAGGCCTGAGGCCGGGGGGCGGCCCCGGCTCCGGCGGCCCGGCGGGCGCCCTGTGCGCCCGCGCTATTCGCCTTCGCCGCCGCTGCCGTCGCCGCCTGCCTGGCGCGGCGTCACGCACAGCCCGTGCAGCTTTCTCAGCGCCTGGTACATCGCCCGGCGTTCTCCCGGCTCCAGCAGCCGTATCACCTCCGCCTGGCTCTTCCTGGCCAGCGGCATCACCTGCTCGTGCAATGCCAGCCCCGCCGGCGTGATGCTGCAGATCAGCTTCTTGCGCGGCGTATTGCCCTCCGAATCCAGTTGCACCAGCCCGCGGCCTTCCAGCAGCCGCAACGTGCGGCTGACCAGCGCCTTGTCCGAGGTGGACTGCAGCACGAGCTCGGCAAACGGCAGCGGCCGCGCATGCGCCAGCAGCGCCAGCACGCGCCATTCCGGCACGCTCAATTCGAATTTTTCCGCGTAGGGCAGGGTTACGGTGCGCCGCAGGGCGTTGACCAGCTGGCTCAGCATGGTGGTCAGGAAGTCGTCGACGACCAGGCCGCTGCCGTTCTCGTCCAGCTCGGCCCACGGGCAATCAGTGCGGGCACGCGCGGCGGCGTCCTCCGCGTGGCCGGCTTCGCGCTTGATGGGATCCATGTCGTTCGGGATGTGCCGCATGGCGGCATGTGATGTGGAGGCTGATTGTCTCATGACGCGCTTGCGCCACGTCTTCGCGGTCGATTTCGCGACGAAATAAACATAAGTAAACGCGCGTGTGTCAATTGGGGTTTAGCGTAAGTTGAGTCATCAACAAACGTATTCTACGATGTTGTGTATGTTCCTGATGTAAATCTATGTTTCACCAATAAAACGCAAAAGCGAAGGCGTTCCCATCGTCCGCCGACCCCAACCTGTCTCCCCGCGGCCACTCGACGCGGACCTGGAGCGCCCCCACAGGAGCCATAGATGAAACCTGCCCGACGTCACATCCTTGCCGCGGCCATCGCTGCGCTGCCCTTTGTCGCCCTGGGGGGCGGCCCGCTCGCGCAGGCCGCCTATCCCGTCAAGCCGGTCACGATCGTGGTGGCCTATCCACCAGGCGGTGATACCGATTCCATGGCGCGGATGTATGCCGAGAAGCTGTCGGTGCGACTCAAGCAGCCGGTCATCGTGGAGAACAAGCCGGGCGCGGGCGGCGTGGTGGGCAACGCCATGGTCGCGCGCGCGCCGGCCGACGGCTATACGCTGCTGTTCACGCCCAACCCGTTCACCACCGCGCCGATGGTGCTGAAGCTGCCGCCCGCATCCAGCTACGACGCGCTGCACGGCTTTACCCCGGTCATCCAGACCGGTACGCAGACCGTGCTGCTGGTGGCGTATCCGGGCGCCGGCATCAAGACCGTGCAGGAGATGGTGGCCGCGGCCAGGGCCGGCAAGCCGCTGACCTACGCGAGCCCCGGCGCCGGCTCGCCCATGCATATCGCGGGCGAGTGGGTCAACCACGCCGCCGGGGTGAGGATCCAGCACGTGCCGTACCGCGGCGTGGCGCCGGCGGTCAACGACGTGGTGGCGGGGCACGTCAACTTTGCCTACGTCACGCTGGGCCCGGTGGCGCAATACATCAACACCGGCAAGCTGGTCGCGCTGGCCGTGACCGATCCGAAGCGCTCTGCGCTGCTGCCGAACGTGCCGACGCTTGCCGAGCTCGGCTACAAGGACGTGGTGGTGGGCGCATGGCATGGCGTGATGGCGCCCAGGGGCACGCCGGCGGACATCGTCCGGCAGCTCAACGATCAGCTCAATGAGATCGTGAAGATGCCGGACATCGCCGAGAAGATGGCCACCTTCGGCGCGGTGCCGGTGGGCGGCGCGCCCGGCGTGCTGGAGAAGGTCAACGCCTCCGACTACGAGCGGCTGGGCAAGGTCATCAGGGATTTCGGCATCACCGCCGAGTGATTGCCCCCGGGCGGTGCGCACCGGCGGCAGGCGCGCGCCGGTGCACGCATCGTTTTGTTCGGATTTCAGATCAGGGAGGTCGGCATGAGTACGTCGACAGTGGGAACCTCCACGCCGCAGGTGACAGCGCGGGAAAAGGTGCAGGGCAGGGCCGTGTATGCAGGCGACATCAAGCAGGCCGGCATGCTGCACGCCAAGGTGCTGCGCAGCCCGCATCCGCACGCGCGCATCGTGCGCATCGACACCGCGGCGGCGCGCGCGCTGCCGGGTGTGAAGCTGGTGCTGACCGGCGCGGATACGCCGAAGCGCCTGTGGGGGCCGCACCGCAAGGAGCAGCGCATCCTGGCCGCGGGCGTGGTGCGCTACGTGGGTGAGGAGGTTGTGGCGCTCGCCGCGGTCGACGAGGAAACCGCGCGCGACGCGCTGGACCTGATCCGCGTGGAGTACGAAGAGCTGCCTGCCATCCTCACGCCCGACGCAGCGCTTGCCGAGGGCGCGCCCGAACTGCACCAGGGCACCCGCAATATCGCGCACGAGATGCATATCGAGCGCGGCGATATCGAGGCCGGCTTTGCCAGGGCCGCGGTGGTCCATGAGGCTACCTACGACATGCAGTCGCAATATCCCGGCTACCTGGAGCCGATGGCCACCGTGGCGGCGCAGGATGGCAACGGCCGCCTGACGGTGTGGGCGTCGACGCAGTCGGTGTTCCTGGCGCGCGCGCGGCTGGCCGAGGCGCTCGACCGCCCGGTCTCGACCATCCGCGTGATCCAGGCCGTCACCGGCGGCGGTTTCGGCGCCAAGATCGTGGAGGAGAACAACAGCCTGATCGCGGCGCTGCTGGCGAGCCGGCTGGAGCGGCCGGTGCGCTTCGTCAACAGCCGCCTGGAAGATTTCCTCGGCGCGCGCTCGAGCGTGCCGGCCCGGGTATGGCTGAAGATGGGGCTCGACGCACAGGGGATGATCGTCGCCAAGCACGTGCGCATCACGGCGGAATGCGGCGCCTACGCGGGACTGGCCGGCGACGTGATGCACGTGAGCGCGATGCGCAGCGACAATATGCACCGGGTGGAGAACGTGCGCTCCGATGCGGTGCTGGCCTACACCAATACGCAGCCGCGCGGCGCGTTCCGCGGCTTCGGCGGGCAGCAGATGCTGTTCCCGCTGAACAGTCACCTTGCGGTGCTGGCGGACATGCTCGGCATGGATCCCTTCGAAGTGCACAAGCGCAACGCCATCCGTACCGGCGATACCAGCGTGCACGGCTGGAAGATCGGCAGCAGCGGCCTGGCCGAATGCCTGGAGCAGACCCGCGAGGCGATCCGGTGGGACGCGCGCCGCGCCGCCGCCGCGGCGCAGACCGGCCCGCGCCGGCGCGGGCTCGGCATCGCCGCGGCCATGCATGTCAGCGGCAACCGCACGCTGGGTAACTGGGACGGCTCCACCATCTTGCTCAAGGTCAACGAGGACGGCCGCGTGCTGCTGCTGACCAGCGAGTGCGACATGGGGCAGGGCGCCAACACCATGCTCAGCCAGATCTGCGCGCAGGAGCTGGGCATTCCCCTGGCGCACGTCACCGTGGCCGCGCCGGACACCGACGCCGCGCCGTTCTGCCTCGGTTCGCTGGCGTCGCGCGTGACCATCATCTCCGGCAACGCGGTGCTGCGCGCCGCGCGCGAAGCGCGGCTCAAGCTGCTGACAGTGGCCGCGGAAAAGCTCGGCGTGCCGCGTGACCGGCTGGAGATCGCCGATGGCGTGATCCGCGCGTGCGCGGGCGATGGCGAGAACGCCGGCAAGCAGGCCACGCTGGCCGAGATCGCGCGCCTGCATATCTTCCGCCACGGCGGCGAGGGGCTGATGGTGCGCGCCACCTACGATGCGCCCACGGTGATGCACGACGCCGACTACTACGGCAATATCGCGCCCGCCTATTCCTTCGCGGCGCAGGCCGTCGAGGTGGAGGTGGATACCCAGACCGGGCAGGTCACGGTCATCGACAGCTTTGTCTCCGACGACTGCGGCAAGGCCATCAACCCGCTCGCCGTGCACGGCCAGACGCACGGCGCCACGGTGCAGGCCATCGGCTGGACGCTGTACGAGCACCTGCTGGTCGAAGACGGCCGCATCCTCAACGGCAATTTCGCCGACTACAACATGCCCACCGCCGACGCCGTGCCCGCGCTGCGCACCGAGGTGGTGGAATCCAACGATCCCAACGGCCCGTACGGCGCCAAGGGCGCCAGCGAGACGGCCATCCTGCCGGGTGCCGCGGCCATCGCCAATGCGGTCTGCGACGCCGTGGGCGTGCGCATCCGCTCGCTGCCGATCACGCCGGAGAAGGTGCTGGCCGCGCTGCGCGCGCGCCGGCAAGAGGAGGCACGCCATGCGTGATTTCGAGTTCCTGGAACCCGGCTCGGTGCAGGAAGCCAGCCGCATGCTGGCCGACCTCGGCGACCAGTGCCGGGTGATGGCCGGTGGCACCGCGCTGATGCTGGGCATGCGCCAGCGCATGGTGACGCCGTCGCACGTGGTCTCGCTCGGCCGGCTCGATGCGCTGCGCCAGATCGACTACGACCCGCGCGGCGGGCTGCGCATCGGCGCGCTGGCGCTGCACGCGCAGGTCGCGCGTTCACCGCTGGTGCAGGCGCATTACCCCATGCTCGCCAGCATGGCGGCACGGGTTGCCAACCCGCAGGTGCGCAACCAGGGCACGCTGGGCGGCAACCTCTGCTACGCCGATCCCGCCACCGACCCGCCGGGCTGCCTGATGGCGCTGCAGGCGCAGGTCGTGCTCGCCGGCAGCCGCGGCGAACGCGTGCTGGAGATGGAGGATTTCCTGGTGGACTACTACACCACCGCGCTGGCGCCCGACGAACTGGTGACGGAGATCCGTGTCCCGGCGCCCGCGCCCGATGCGCACGGCCACTATGCACGCTTCCTGCGCACCGCCGCCGAGCACCGGCCGCTGGCCAGCGTGGCGCTGCTGGCGCGCCGCGCCGGCGCCACCTGCGTGGAGGCGCGCCTGACGGTCGGCGCCTCCACGCCGGTCCCGGCGCGCCTGCGGCGCGCCGAGGCCTTCCTCGCCGGCAAGACGGTCACGCCGGAGGTCGCCGCCGAAGCGGCAGACATCGTCGCGGCCGATATCGAGCCGGTATCCGACCTGCGCGGCGATGCGCACTATCGCCGCGAAATGGTTCGCGTGGTGGCGCGGCGCAGTATCGCGACGCTGTTCGGCCTGGCCACGGACTAAGGAGCCTTGATGAAAAAGATCACCATCGAACTGAGCGTCAACGGCGAGCCGCACCGCGTGGAGGCGCCCGCGCGGCGCCTGCTTTCCGACCTGCTGCGCGACGACCTCAACCTGACCGGCACCAAGCGCGGCTGCGAGACCGGCATCTGCGGCGCCTGCACCGTGCTGGTGGACGGCGAAGCGGTGAAGTCCTGCCTGATGCTCGCCGTGCATGCGCGCGGGCGCGAAGTCAGCACCGTCGAGGGCCTGGCCAGCGGCGGCGAACTGCACCCGCTGCAGCAAAGCTTCATGGAATGCGGCGGCCTGCAGTGCGGCTACTGCACCCCCGGATTCCTGATGACCTCCTGCGCCATGCTGGCGCACAACCCCAATCCCACAGAAGAGGAAGTGCGCGCCGGCCTGAACGGCAACCTGTGCCGCTGCACCGGTTACGTCGGCATCGTCGAATCCATTCTGTGCGCCGCGGAGAAGATGCGTGGAAATTGAAAAAACCCTGGTCGTCGGCGCAGCGCCGGCGCGTGTATGGGCGCTGTTGCTCGATCCCAATGTGATGGGCGGCTGTGTGCCCGGCATGCAGTCGATCGATGTGATCAGCGATGTGGAGTACGTCTCGGTCATCCAGGTGAAGATCGCCTTCATCAACGCGCGCTTCCGCCTCAGGACGAATATCGTGGAGATGCGCGCGCCCGGCTACCTGCGCACCGAAGGCACCGGCGAGGACGCCTCCGTGGCCAGCTCGCTGCGGCAGTCCAGCGAAGTGTTCCTGAGCGCGCAGCCGGACGGCGGGACCGAGCTGCGCATCAAGCTCAGCGTGGACGTGCTGGGGCGCCTCGGCACCTTCGGCCTGAGCGTGATGAAGACCAAGGCCGACCGGATGTGGGAGGAGTTCGGCGCCAATCTCTGCGCGCGGCTCGAGGCGGCTGAGGGGGCCGAGGGGGCCGAGGGGACGAGCCCGGCGGCCGCCATGGCCGGCGCCGGACAGCAGGCGGCACGGCAGGCAGCCACGGTCCCC
>NZ_JBFTNF010000106.1:0-21125 GCF_056397345.1 Cupriavidus sp. 05N38 | reverse complement strand
GCCGGAGACTGTGGCCCCACCCATGGAGCCGCGGAAGGCTACCCTATCGAAGGGTACACGGAGCTAGTGAAGCCAGTGCTTCAGGATGCCGACATGCGATTTGTGAATTGCATGCGTACTTACTCGAGCAAAGGCGTCAAATCCGATCATGCACCTCAGGTTTGCCAACCAGCGGAGATGGCCAGGATCTTTACCGATGGGCTGTTCGATGCCGTGACGATGGGCAACAATCACAGTTACGACGCGGGTCCTCAGGCATTGGTTGATACACGCGAGCTTCTGAACTCCCACGGCGTACAAGTGACCGGTGCGGGACGCAATCTGGCAGAAGCACGCGAGGCAGCGATCGTTGAGAAGAATGGCGTAAGGGTTGGATACCTTGGCTATACGTCCGTCGCAGCGGTAGGAAGCGATGCTGGTCCGGATAAGCCGGGGGTGGTCAATATTCGCATCCATACGACATACGACACCCGCGGCCCGCATCAACCAGTCAGAATTCGCACGAAGCCCGATGAAGGCGATCTAGCGCTGCTGCTCGACGACATCAGGGCGCTGCGCTCGCGAGTTGACATCGTCGTTCTCGCATTTCATTCTGGCGTCATTCGCTTGCCGCGCGTTGTTGCCGACTATCAGGTCGCTGTCGCCCATGCAGCAATCGACGCTGGTGCAGACTTGGTGGTGGGACACGCGCCACACCTTCCCAAGGCCATCGAGGTCTACCGAGGCAAGGCTATCTTCTATAGCCTGGGTGTTTTCGCCATGACGAAGTCGTTTGCGGCACCTTCGTGGACAAGCGAACCGGCCTGGGCTCACGGTGCCGTACGAAATCACACGGACCTCGACCCGGCGTACCCGCTCATGCCCTATGGTCGCGATTGCACGAAGGGGCTGCTGGCCAAGGCGAAAGTGTCCAAACATGGCATTCTGCAGGTGTCATTCTTGCCAATGACGTTTGACGATCGCTATCGCCCTCAAGTACTGCGTCGCGACGACAAGCGCTTCGACGAGATTGTTGGCTACATGGAGTGGGTGTCGGAAGATATGCCGCATCGTTTCACCGTGAGCGGTGACGAAGTCATTGTCACCGAGTAAGCATTGTTCCGAACGGATGCGAGTGAGATATGGACCTAGGAATCAAAAGCAAGACAGCCCTCGTAACCGCATCCAGCGGTGGCATGGGCCGGAACATTGCCCACGCTCTCGCGGCCGAGGGCGCGAATATCGCATTGTTCGCCCGCTCGGCGGATAAATTGGGCGAGGTGGCCAAGGAAATTGAGCGCACCTACGGCGTCCAGGCGGTACCCATTGTTGGAGACATGACGTCCACGGAAGACGTCGCACGTCTGGCGTCAACGCTTCAAAAGGAAATGGGAGGCACAGACATCGTCGTCCTGAACACTGCCCGGCCTCCGAACCCCATCCGCACAACCATTGACGAGAACGATCCGCTTCGCTGGCATGAGGCTTATGAGAACCAATTGCTAAGCGTCATTCAGGTAGTTTCGGCTGTACTGCCTGGAATGACTCAGCGTGGCTGGGGGCGCCTGGTTGCCGTAACGTCAGCTTCTGTGAAGCAGCCGATGCCCCATCACAGTCTGTCCACCGTGTTTCGCGCAGGTGTCACCGCCTACATGAAGCACCTGGCAAACGAGGTCGGGCAGCACGGTATCACTGTGAACTGTGTTGCGCCGGCGCTAATTGACACGTCGCATCGAAATGCAGTCTCGGCTTATAGCGCATCACAAACCGAGGCCCGCAAGCGACTGACACCACTTGGCAGGCTGGGGACGCAAGAGGAAATTTCTTCCGTTGTGACGTTCCTCGCGTCGGTGCAAGCGGGATTCATCAACGGCGCCACAGTTCCGGTCGAAGGCGGGATGGTAGGCTCGTTGTACTAGGTGGAAGGTCTGGCGCGTACCTATGCGCCAGACCTTTCAGGCGCGTCCGCCAAACTGGCGAGAAATGGTTGCCGCAGCGGAGATCACCAGCTTCGTGAACTCCTTCTCATGCATTTGCATCCGTACCGTCGGGGCACCGACGGAGATGCAATAGAGCACCTGATCGTTCACATCTTTAATCGGCGCCGATACAGCAGAAATACCAAGCAGCCTTTCGCCATGAGAGACAGAGAAGCCGTGTTCCCGGACGTCTTCCAACTCTGACAAAAGTTCTGCCTTCGTTTTCTTCAGTGCCCGCGCAGCCGAGGTAACAATTGGGTTGAGCTCCGACTTATCCATATAAGCCATTAAGACCCTGGATGCCGATCCCGCGAGCAAGGGAACCTGCTCCCCCGCCTGCACAACTGCACGCAAAGGCGACGCCCCCGTTGATACCGCGTCGATGCAGACGCGGTTCTGACCGTTCACCGTATGAATTGACACCGTCTCTTTCGTCTTTTCAGCAAGCTCAACCAAGACCGGGCGCGCGATTTCCCTTATCCCCAACGTGCTCTTAACCAAGCCAGCGAGTTGCGTGAAACGGAAAGAGAGGCAATATTCCTGGTCCTCGAGTCGTACCAGATAGCCGGCCTGTTCGAGGCTCTGTACGATGCGAAACGTCGTCGACTTGGGCAACTCTATGCGGTCGGCGATCTCCTGCAACGACAGGCTGCTCCGGTCGGCCGAGAAACTTTCAAAAACGGCGAGAATACGCTGCACCGAACGCATCATAAGGAAACTATCCCGTCAGAAACATGAATGCCGACATGGTACACCAGCGCACACCGGGCAAGTAGCGGCAGGCGCCACCCCCGCTAGCATGCGTGCTCGGGGTGTCCGCTTCCGAGTCCATACACGCGAAACGCGTTGTCGTGAAACAGGGCACGCTTCTCGGCGGCGGAACAACCCTGGACGATCCGCTTGAATGCGTTCCAGAGGGAGGTGTAGCTGCAGCTCTGTTTATCGACCGGGAAATTGCTCTCAAACATACAACGGCCCGGACTGAATGTCTCAATGCACTCGAGAACATAGGGCTTCCACGCGCCAGCCAGCTCCAATGACGTAGGTGGCGCGTGGCGCACATGAAAGTCCCACCCTGTATAGAGCATGCCCAATCCACCAACCTTTACCGTCACGTTGGGAAACTGGGCCAGGCGCTGAAGCTTCGCACGCCACTCCCGGAATACCGCCGTCCGGTCGAGATGAGGCGGCAAGCCAAGAATGCCGCCGCAGTGGTCGAGCACCACACTGACTTCCGAATGACGCTCCAGCAACATGACGAGATCATCCAGTTGATGATAGAAAAGCCAAGCATCAAACGCGAGTCCGTAGCGAGACAACTGTGCGAAACCATCTTGGAACCGCGCCTCTCGCATCACATGGCGCGGGGCAAAGCTGCGACCATACCCCGCAGCGCCGGCATCCCAGGTCGCGCCGTGTCGAATCCCCTTCAGCCTTCCCTTGCCCGCAACGGCCATGGCCTGAAGTACCTGCTCGACCTCGTCACCAAGCATGAGGTCGGCATGAGCGACAATGCCACTGCAAAACTTGGCTAGCTTCCCGCCAAGCATTTCACATTCCTCACCAATCCTGGTTGCAAACTCGACTTCACCAACAGGCTTCAGCGGCTCTGGGCCATCCTTACGGTAAGAGGACTTGTATTGAACGAAGACCGTTCCAACGATATTCGTTCCCGCTTCGATCTCTGCCAGGAGTTCATCGGCAAGAAACCGCCCGCGTTCGTCGTCAAACAGATGATGATGCGGATCGATAATTGGTAGCTCGGGCTCGATGGCTTCTTCACGAAGCGGCGAAACCCAAGCGGCGAGCTCATCGAGTGAGCGGGGCATATTCCCGCGGAATTCCGGTACGTAGGACATGAGATAGGGAGAACGGAGAGAGTTGCTGTTAGTCAGCACAAGGGAGCGAGTCTGCCACGACCCTGGTCAGCCTTGCGTCTGCTCAGTTTTGATTTCCGAGAGTCCTTGGCGCACTTCCACGCCAGCCCAGCCCTCGTAGTATCGAATCAGTTCACTCACATCGTCGCCATACGCCTGTTGAGCATTCGCAAGTCCGAAAAGCAGTCTGGTTGACTCAAACACCCACGGCGTCACGCCCAAGCTGGAAGCCTCGTCGCAGACAAAGCGGAGCATCCGATGCGCACCCTCGATCGACTTACCGTACGCGAACTTTCGGGTTGCAACCTGCTCGGGGATGATGGTCGCACTCGCCGTTGTCCGACCCGTTTCGATGCCGAGGATCTTTGCCATGGTGAGTGGCTCAAGCCCTGCTTTTGCGCCGGTCACGTAAGATTCGCAACCAACTGCAAGAAGCGTCGCTGACAAAGCCTCGTCAATAGCAACCATCAGCTGAGCGTCGCCTGCGCGGCTCGAAAAATGACAAATCTTTGAGGCGACCGCATCCAGCATGGGAGTTATATGGATAAGGGCAGACCCATCTCCGCCAACTACAGCCCTCCAACCCGCTTCCGCGGCTGAAGCCCAGGCGGGCACCATAGGTGCATCCAGGTAATAGTGCCCGGCGTTCGTCAACTGTGTGGCCAGTTCTACCGCCACTTCCCTTGGCACCATGCACGTATTTAGCACACACCACTTTTCGGAGCCGCCAACCAGCAATGACGAGAGTGTTCCCCCGACGTCATTTTCGTGAGCCACAACGACAACGCAGGAGCGCCTTTCAAGGCTCCGGTCTGATTCAGATGTGCCCGCTATTTCCAGAGGTCCGGCGCTTACGTCAAATCCCCATCCTGCTGCGTTCAACTTTGCCGTCCAAGTATCGAGATTCTCCGGGCAGCAAACCACGGCGACGCTCCCGAAGACCGCCTTCCGTTCCTCTGAACCTGCGGAACTCACCGGCGAAGTGCTTTCTGCCGCCCCTTTCACCGTAACGCCAGCCCAAGGCTCCAGATAGGTGATCAGCGCCGTACCGTCGCGTTCTGCACCGCCCTGGGAAACCGCGTACCGCCAAAGCTGCTGCACAGATCGCGATACCCAGGTTGGCACACCGAAGTTTCCGGCTTCCTCGACCGCGAGGGTGATGTCCTTGGCGGTGATAGCCATCCGCGCCCCGTAGTCGAAGGATCGCCCGAGGACTGCACGCCTGAACTTGTTTCGACTGGCGTTCGTGCTCGAAGCACCTGAATTGATGACATCAAGCATTGCTTCCGGATCCAGGCCCGCCTTGACCCCCAGCACGAATGCCTCGCAGGTTGCAGCCATGCCAGACGCCGAGACAAGGTTATTCAGAAGCTTCAGCGTTTGTGCCCTTCCGGTCTTCTCCCCCAGATACAGCAGAGTAGAGCCTGCCAGCGGTAGCATGGCGGCCTCCGCCAGCGAGAAGGCTTTTGCAGGGCCGGAACACATGATGCCGAGCTTGCCATTCCCAGCGGTAACAACGTTCCCCGTAATGGGTGCATCAAGAAGCGCAATTCCGGACTGTTCGAATCGCTGCGCGGCCTCCCGGGCAAACTCTGGGCCAGTCGTGGAGAGGTCGACCACTACGCGAACAGATTTACCGTGCACCACACCCCGATCGCCGAAGAAGACAGCTTCGAGTGCACGAAGCGATGGCAGGCAGGTGAAAATAAGCTGCACACGACTCGCGACCTCCGCAGCTCCATCGCACGGGAAAGCGCCAGCCTGAACTGCGGCGTCCAGCGCTTCCGTGTTCAGGTCATGCACGTAGACCGCGAATCCCTGGTCAAGCAGGCGAAGCACCATTGGCCCGCCCATGGCGCCCAGCCCAATGAAGCCTACGACCTTTGCAGGAGAACTTTGCAATTGCGACTGTGACGCTTCCATCATGGTTAGAACTAGTGTGTAGATGTTGTTCGCCTGGTGGCGGATTGCAGGCGCTCAGTCGGCCTTGGCACCAGACTGCTCGATGACCTTACCCCACTTCGAAACCTCGGCGGCCAGGAAGCGCTTGAACTCTTCCGGACTGGACCCCACCGGCTCGGTACCGGCGGTCTCTAACTGTTTCACAACTGCAGGCTGTTTGAGTGCCTTGACTGTTGCCTGATTTAACTTTGCGATGATGTCTGCAGGCGTCCCCGCAGGAGCCAGCAGGCCCTGCCAGTTGTTAGCTTCAAAGCCAGGATAGCCCGACTCCGCAATCGTCGGCACATCCGGAAGTGAAGCGGACCGCCGCGGACCAGTTACCGCGATCACGCGCAGCTTCTTCGCAGCGGCGTTGGGCAGCGTCGCTGGTGGGGTCAACAACGCAACATCGACCGTGTGACCAAGAACTGCGGCAAGTGACGGAGCCGTTCCGTTATACGGCACGTGGACCGCATCCATGTGTGCCACCTTCTTGAACAACTCCATGCCAAGATGGGCACCCTGTCCGTTCCCGGCCGATGCATAGCTCATTGCACCGTTCTTGGACTTCGCATAGCCCACCAGCTCTGCCACCGATTTGACTGGCACTGCCGGGTTGACAGCCAGAAAGAAATAGTTCGCGGTTACCTGGGAGATGGGAGCGAAGTCTTTCAGCGCATCAAATCGGAGGTTGTGGTACAGATTCACATTGATGGCGTGACTCGAGTTTGCCATGAGCAACGTGTACCCGTCCGCGGGGGACCTTGCGACAAACTCGGCAGCAATGTTACCCCCAGCTCCAGGTCGGTTCTCCACTACGATAGGCTGGCCAAGGCTCTTTCCAACCTCCTGCGCCAAGATTCTCGCAATGAAGTCTGCGCCTCCGCCGGCGGCGACGCCTACAATCATGCGAATAGGCTTGTTGGGATAGTCAGGTTGCTGGGCCTGCGCCTGCGAAAGCGCACCGAATGCACAAGCCAAACCTGCGATGTAAATGAGGGCGGATCGTTTAGTCATGGCGTCTCCTCCAATCGGGTTTTGTCGGGGTATCGTTATTCGAGTCGCCGTTCAGATCAGATTGTCTGAGGGGTGCTCTTCCGTTTGGATTGGCTGGTTCCTTTGCGCAGTTCCTAGAAGCCTTCGAACTTGGGCTTCCGTTTCTCCTTGTACGCTTGGATTGCCTCCTTGTAATCCCGGGTCGACTGAATGACGGCCATGTGCGCAGACACGGATTCGAGACTCGTGCGGAAGTCCGTGCGGAGACCTTGGTACATCAGCTTCTTGATCTCCCTGAGTTGAATCGGCGGGCCATCGGCAAGCCTGCTTGCGAACGCAAGTGTCTCATCAAACAGCTTGTCGTCCGGAAACACGCGATTGACGATCCCAAGGCGGTGAGCCTCTTCGGCCGACACGAAGTCTCCAGTCCAAAGCAACTCTAGTGCCCTGGAAGGCCCAACCAGCCGCGGCAATAGATAACAACCCCCATTCCCCGGCAACAGCCCGACGCGGACGTATGCTTCGGCGAAGCGAGCCGATGCTCCCGCGAATCGCAGGTCGCACTGGAGCGATAAATCCATGCCAGCGCCAACGGCCGCTCCATTTATAGCCGCTATCAGGGGCTTCTCGAAGTCCTCAATGGCCAACGCGACCTGGTGCGTCACGTTCTGAAGTCGCTGCTTGCGCTCGAGCGGCGTGGGGTCTCCAGCCTCGGCAGAGCGGCGACCAAGGTCCCCGCCGGAACAGAACGCATCTCCAGCGCCTGTAATCACCACGCAACCAATGCCGGGATCATGGTCCGCATCGCGGAGAGCTTCGCGCAATAGTGCAAGCATCTCTTCGCTCAGCGCGTTCTTCTTCTCTGGCCGGTTGAGCCGCGCCACCAAGACGCGGTCAACGATTTCAATCTCAAGGTCTGCCACTTTCCGTCCTCACAATATGCGCATTGTCTTTTGCAGCTCGTTGGGCAATTACCGCGCTGCAGCCTGTCGATGCATGGCGTGCTCGGCACGTGCTTCGTCAATTGCTACCTTGATCTTCCGATTGAGCCATCGCTTGTTATTGGCGAAGGCCGCCCTATCACGCTCACCAAGCTTCCTGGCCTCCTTGAGGGCGCGCTCAACAAGCTCATTAGCGGAGGTCACCGTGTTGATCAGTCCTCGACTAATAGCCTCATTTGCAGACATGCGCCGTCCGCTCTGGATCATGTCTTTGGCCAGAGCCCGCCCGCCAATCGCTTCCAGCATGCTTGCCCCGGAAAAGGTGGCAATTCCAAGGTCAATCTCAGGAAGCGACAGCGCAGCGCTGTCCGCAGCGACACATGCATCGGCTAGCAGCGCAACCATTGCACCCGCTCCGCTGGCGATCCCGTTCAGGGCGCAAATCACTGGAATTCCTGTATCCAGAACAGTGTCCTGCAATGCGGCAAGAGCCAGCGACCGCCGCTCCTTCTGTTTCGCGATATCTCCATCCGGCGGCAGTTCGCGGACATCAACGCCCGCGCAGAAGACTTTCTCACCGCTGCCCGTGAGGACGATGGATTTCACTGACGCATCCTTGGCACTCTCCTGAATCGTCCCGGCAATCGCCTGCATCATCGCCACCGTCAAGGCATTCGCCTTCTGCGCCCTGTCGATGGTAATGACGAGTTGCTCGTCCTTGAGCTCGATGATGAGGTTTTCCTCTCGTGCTTCCATTGTGTCTCTCTCGTCCGTTTCTGGTATGCGCCCGTCAGGATCCCTTGACCCCACCAGGTACAAAGATGTCTGCGTAGAACTCGTCCGTCGGTAGCTGACAAGTCGCCGTGAAGTCATCACGGGCCGATTGCACGACTACCGGAGCCCCGCACGCATAGACTTGGTGCCCCGACAAATCAGGGAAGTCCTCCATGACAGCCTGGTGCACAAAACCGGTCCGCCCATTCCAGTTGTCCGCAGGTTGAGCGTCTGATACAACGGGAACGTATGTCAGCCCAAATTTCGTGACCCATTCCTGAGCGAGTTGCGCCAGATAGAGGTCTTGCGGGCGCCGTCCACCCCAATACAGCGTCATCTTCCGGCCGTGCTTCTTGCGCGCCTCGCTCTCGATCATCGCCTTGACGGGCGCGAAACCGGTTCCACTTGCTACGAAGATAATCGGCTTGACGCTCTTTTCCCGGATAAAGAACGCTCCCTGTGGGCCCTCGATACGTAGCAAGTCGTTGGTCTTCATGTTCTGAAAGACGAGCTTGCTGAACGGGCCGCCGTAGTTGCGAAGATGCAGTTCGATAACGCCATCGCCCGCATCAACGCTGGCGACCGACAAGCTACGGCGAATGCCGCCGGGTGCGACGATATTGATGTACTGGCCGGGCAGAAATTCCAGGGTCTTGTTTGCCGGCAAGCGCAGCCGAATCATCATGACGTCATCGGCCAATTTTTCCAGCTCGTGGACTCTGCATGGCAGTCGAACGAATGGAATGCCTTTGGTCTCTTCCAGTATCGTACATTCGACTGTCACCGGCGTCTTGGGCGTTGCCTGGCAAAGCAGCGCATATCCATCCCCTCGCTCCTTTTCGCTCAACGCAGATGCCGACGATTCTCCATGGTCTACTTCGCCAGCCACAATGCGTGCCTTGCACGAGCCACAGATTCCGTTTCTGCAACTGTGAGGAAGTGGATAGCCATTCCGCATAGCTGCCTGGAGTATCGGCTCCGTGGAACCCACGTCAAGGGTGGGTCCGTTCGGTACGAAGGTCACGGGGAGCGACTGTGTCTCCATCAGTACTTCAGTCATATTGTCTTATCCTCATTCCCCATCAAGAAACCGTTGGCCCGTCATTCGGAAACGGACGGCGTTACAGGGATAATCACAGCATCTGCAGCCACAACTCCCTCCGGAAGTACAAACAGCGGGTTGATATCAACTTCCGCTACGCGCTCGCGGTTGGACCACGCGAACTGCGACAGGGCAGCCAGGGCTTTTGCGGCCGCCTCGGTGTCCAAAGGCTTGCCACCGCGGGCACCAGCCAGGATTCGCCGGCACTTAAGACTGTTGATCATCTCGCGCCCCGTCTCCACGTCGAAGGGCGCAATTCGACACGCGGTATCGCCAAGCAACTCGGCGTAGATACCGCCCGCCCCTACGACCACGACCGGGCCGAATACCGGGTCATTGACAACGCCGGCAATCAACTCGAAGCCGCCCTGAATCATTTCGGTAACGAGYGCCCCGGTAATGCGAGCATTCGGTGCCTTCTGCTTTGCGTTTTCCAAGACGGAGGAGATCGCCGTCGCGAGTTCCTCACGCGTCCGAATGCCGATCTTTACGCCGCCCACCTCAGTCTTGTGGGCGATATCCGGGGACACTATCTTTACGACCAGAGGCGCTCGCATCTTTTCAAAGATGTCTGCTTCCTCGCTGCTGTGCACAATGACGTCATTGGAGACGGGAATTCCGGCCTGACGAAGGATTCGCTTGGCATCGGTCTCGGATAGAGATGCCAGATCCGCCTCGGCCACCGACGAAGTTGCCGCCCGCGCTCCAGGAGAAGTCTCAGGCTTATGTTGCTGTCGACGTTGCGCTGCGCGGTAGTTCGCCAACATCGCCATGGCATGTGCGGCACGGGATGGCGACGGGAAGACAGGGATCCGCGCGGACTCGAACACAGCGAACGCGTCACCGACCAGATCTCGGGGTGCAGACGAGAACACCAGCAATGGCTTACTCGTCGTTTGGACGACGCGTGCCATGACTTCCGCTGCTGCCTGGCAGCCCGCTTTCCCCGTCGTCGCAAGGTTGACGCATACCGCATCGACATTCGAATCGTCCAGAACGGCCTGCAGCACAGTTTCCAATTTGTCACGATTGGCCGGCGAGAAGTAGCCGGCGGTCAGATCGACGGGATTGTGGACAGCACCGATGCTTGAGATCACGGTTTGCAGACGGGATTGCGTCTCCTCCGTCAGTTCGCAGAGCATCACGCCATCGGGCTCACCGGCGTCCGCGAATACAATGGCGGACCCACCGGACACGCCGAGCACCGCAACGCCGGTACCCTCGGGGGTCTTGTTGCCTTCCAAGGCTTTGAGGAAGTCGACCGCCTGGTGAATTTCGCGGATCTCGATGATTCCGCTCTGGGCGAACAGGGCCTTATAGAAGTCGTAGCTTCCGGTCATGCTCGCTGTATGCGAGGCTGCAGCCTTGGCACCTTGCTCGGTAATGCCCGCCTTCCACAGGAGAATCGGCTTCCCCATCGACAGTGCGCGTCGGCCAACTTCGAGGAGGGCCCGTCCATCGCGAGTTCCTTCGATGTACGCAACAATGACACGGGTCTCCTCATCGTCGAGCAACGCGTCAATCAGCTGAACGGTATCGATGTCGCTCTCATTGCCAGTTGCAAGAACGTGCCTGAAGCCGATTCCGGCTGCAGCGCAACCTAGCGCGATGCTGTAGCCGAATCCGCCACTTTGTGTGACAAGCGATACGCCACCCTTCTTCAGCTTCGGCTCGCGAGTGATACTGCCGAACGCCGCATACACGCCGTCGTGGATGTTGGCAAAGCCAAGGCAGTTCGGTCCCAGGATGCGGATCCCGGCTTCTCGCGCAATCTTCAGCATCCGCTGTTCCAATGCGATCCCCTCGGGTCCGCTCTCGCGGAAGCCGCCACTGAGAATCACCACAAACTTGACTTGTTTCTTCGCACAAGTTTCAAGCACTGCCACGGCCGCCTGCGCTGGGACACCAATAACGACGAGATCGACATCCTCCTCGACATCGAGTACCGATGCGAAGCACTTGTGCCCGTCAAATACTTCGTACTTCGGGTTCACGGGATAGATCTTTCCGGCGTACCCATTCTTGACCAAGGCACGCACAACCTGCGAGCCAGGGCGGTTAGCGTCATCCGAAACGCCCACAACAGCGATCGACCGCGGCTCAAAAAGAAACTTGAATTTGCTCATACGGTAAGGGGAGAGGACTTCCCAAAGTGATGGTGGTGTAACCCGCGACGCCTGGGTCATCCCTGCAGGTTCTCGAGTGGGGACGCCGCATCGAAAGCAGTGGCGCCATGAAGCGAACTGTAGACCCGCCCTCGACCCACGTCAATATTTTCGGAATACGTTCCGATGTTCGGAACCTGTAGTGGCGGAAGCGGCTCGTCGCACTGTTCCACTAGTCGGAACCTGTGCTATTCGGTAAAACTCGTGCTAGGATGATTGCACGGTCTGCGATTTGCCGACCAGCGCAGAAGCGCGATCTGTCTTTTACCCATGGAGAGTTGCAGATGATCTACACCCGTAGCGGCAGCGACGCGCTTGCACAGCGCAGCGTTATCGTGTCCCCTGGTACCGGCAATAGGCATTGGGGCACGGTTTTCTTTGGTCCGCGCTCGTCGAACTCGGACGGCGTTGGCCCCCAGGCGACGATGTCTGAGCTTGACGCGAATGAAGCGATCGTTCCTCACTTTCACGGCGTTACGATGTTCCAACTCTTCGTCGCCGGATCGGGAACAATTGGTACTCGCGGGCAAACGATCGAGCCGTTGACGGTGCAGTTCAAGGATCATCACACTGCGTACGGCCCGATTACCGCCGGTCCTCACGGCTTGTCGTTCGTCGCCATGCGGATGTACACCGGAAACTCTGAGCCGGTATATCTGGACAAGCCGGGCTATCGCGATAAGTTGCAACCAAGCAAGCGTCGGCATCTGCATTCGGAACCCGTCCGTTTTTCCACTGCTCCCGTACTCAAGGCGCGTACGGAGGCTGCATGGGATACGCTGTTTGACGATGAGGATGACGGTATGCGAGCGCGTGTGGTTCGATTGGGCGCAGACATGCAGATCGAAGGCCCAGATCCAAAGCGCGCCGCCGGGTACTACCTCTTTGTTGCCAACGGCAGCCTCCGCCACGAATCGGAGGAGTTGCCTCTCTGGTCTATGGTCGTCGTCCAGCCTACTGAAGAGAAGTTCGCGATCCGGGCAGGTTCGGAAGGGCTGGAAGCACTTGTCCTCGAGTACCCGCGAGAGAACCGCTGATACCGGAACCTATCCTGAACCGGCGGCACAGAGAACGGTCCGGTGATGTACACAGTAGAGAGGCCTGAATGACACAGACAGAATTGGTGCACTATGGTGTGGAAGACGGAATCGCGGTGATTTCTGTCGACAACCCACCGGTCAATGCGCTCGCTCCCGGTATGCGAGAAGGAATGATCGCCTCGTTGGAGAGAGCGAATGGTGACGACAGTGTCGTAGCCATCGTACTTATCGGGGAAGGAAAGAACTTCATCGCCGGAGCGGACATTCGCCAGTTCGGTCAAGCTCGTTCGGTCTCAACCCGTACCAGCACGGCCGCCATTGATAGCAGTGCCAAGCCCGTCGTTGCAGCAATACAAGGTTATGCGCTGGGCGGCGGGCTCGAGCACGCCCTGGCTTGCCACTACCGCGTGGCCACAGCCGGTGCAAAGCTCGGCTTGCCCGAAGTCACATTGGGAGTCATCCCTGGTGGTGGTGGCACACAGCGGCTTCCACGCCTGGTGGGGCCGAAGAAGGCACTTCAAATGATTGTTGGCGGTCGCCCCATCAGCGCGGAAGAGGCTGAGCGAATCGGGGTCGTAGACACATTGGTACCACAAGGAGATCTGCGCCGGTCAGCAATAGACTTTGCGAAGGCGATCTCCGCCGAACGTCCCCTGCCCCGTCTCAGAGATCGAAACGTCGAGTTTAGGGAAGAGGACCTTGGAACCATTGTTGCCGATGCGAGAAACTCGGAAGGAAAGAAAGGTCGATTGCTGCCCGCCCCCAGCAAGGCGATTGAATGTGTCGAGGCCGCGGCGCGGCTCAGCTTTGATGAAGGAATGGCTGTTGAAGAGCAAGCCTTCGCAGAGCTTGAGAACTCCCCCGAAGCAAAGGCTTTGCGTTACGCATTCTTCGCCGAACGCGAGGCCAGAAAGGTGCCCGACGTAGTCACATCGAGCATGGCGCCGATTAGACGGGCTGCCATCATTGGCGCCGGCACCATGGGCGGTGGCATCGCGATGTGTTTTGCAGATGCAGGCATTCCCGTCAAAGTTCTTGAGACAAGCGCTGAGGCATTGGAACTTGGACTGAAGCGCATCACCGACACCTATGCCACAAAAGTTAGGAGAGGCAGTCTCACGCAGCCTGAGATGGATCGGCGCCTGGTCCTTATCGAAGGAGTCCAGGAGTACAACGCGATTTCCGACTGCGACGTCGGGATTGAGGCGGTCTTTGAACGTCTGGACGTCAAGCAAGACGTGTTCCGTCGCCTGGATGCTGCGCTCAAGCCTGGCGCGCTCTTGCTCACAAATTCGTCGGCAATCGATATTGACCTGATCGCCGATGCTACTTCTCGCCCGGGCGAGGTTGCCGGGGCACACTTCTTCGCTCCCGCTAACGTCATGAAGCTGTGCGAGGTCGTAAAGGGGCCGCGAACGGTCCCCGCGACTATCGCACGCACGATGGAAATGGGCCGCGCCATCGGCAAGGTTTGTGCTGTGGCTGGATCTTGCGATGGATTCGTCGCCAATCGAAGCCGCGCCCCCATGATGGCTGAGATGATGCTCATGCTTGAGGAGGGTGCGACTCCGGAGCAAATCGACAGCGTAATGGAGCAGTTCGGGTATCCGAAGGGTCCATTCGCCGTCAACGATATCTCCGGCCTTGATGTGAGTTACGAAGGCCGAAAGCGCCGCGCTGCAGCAGACCCTGAGTTCAGGAAGCTTCACGTGCCTGACCGCTTGGTCGAGATGGGCAGAAAGGGGCAGAAGACGGGAGCCGGCTGGTACCGGTATGAGAACGGCGACCGTACCCCGATCGTGGACGATGTAGTTAAGCATTCTCCGATGAAGAGATCCTTCATCGTGTACTCTTCGCGTCGGTAAACGAAGCCTGCAAGATCCTTGAGGATGGCAAAGCCTACAGATCGAGCGACATCGACGTCATGTGGCTGTTTGGATTCGGGTTCCCACGGCACAGAGGTGGTCTGATGTTCTGGGCCGATACCATCGGTGCCCCTGTCATCTATCGGGAAGTCTCGAAGTGGCACGCGTTGTATGGGAAACGCTGGCGCCCCGCCAGGCTTCTCCAGGAAGTTGCAGAGACAGGCACTCGCTTCCGTGACGTGAAACCCTCGAATCCCGAGGCTACCGCGTCCCAGGCGGCCTGACCTGGATTTGGGAAGGCGCGGTCCTTCCCTGCCGCCTTCTCGTTTTCCGGTTTGCAGGCTCGCGGCACGTTCTACCTAGCGCCTCCAGAGGTTTCGCGCTCCTGCGCCGTATCTGCAGCCCGATAATTATTCAACCTAGTTACGGAATGTGGCACCAGGAAGGCGACGGTCCGCCCATCGGATCGCCGCCTTTTCCTTGTGGCTTTCCTGTTCACTTTGGCCCGGACGCAGAGTCCAGGTGCCGCGCCAACGCCTCGCGCGCGCGGCCGGCAGTCCCTGCATCCACGCGGTCGGCCAGGACCTGGGTGAGCTGGCGCAACTGGCCAGCCGTGAGCCCAACATTCATGCTGATGCGCATATGCGCCTGCAATTGTGACTCGGCCCCTGGCAGCGCCGACAACATGCCTACGGTGGCCAGTTCGCGGCTTTGCCAATCAAGGTTGTCGCGTTCGAAGATGTCTCCGAACAAGTGGGTCTTGAGATATTCGCCAATGGCAGGCGCGAAATCAAACAGCGCCCCCTTTACCGGCGCGCCCGACAATTTGGTCTGGTTGGCCGTCCCCGCCGCCAGCAACGCGTCGCCCTTGGGCACGGCGCGGCTGGGCACGGCGCCCGGCGCGTCTTGCATACCACGCTGCTTGCGGACCTCAATCACCTTCATCAGTTCGGCCAGCGCGTTGAGGCTGCGCGGAAAACCAGCGTAAGCGTAGAGCTGCACCAGAATCTCCTTGGCATCAGTTACCGTCAGCCCCACGTCCAATCCTTGATTCAAGGCCACGTTTAGCTTGGCGATATCACCCGCTGCGCCGAAGGCGGCGATAGGTGCAATGGCCTGCTGCCGCGCAGTGAGGGTATCAGACGGACTTGGTGCGGTGCTTTGTGTGTGGGTCATTTCTTGGGACTCCTGCGCGTTCGGGGCAGCGTGGCTCGGTGCCGTGGCCAGCCCCAAACTCAGGGCCACGGCGAGCACGCCGGCGTGGCGGCGTTTCATCTGGGGTTCAGCGAGCGTTGTACTGCTCATCGGTGACTTTCTCCATCCAGGTGACGTTCTTTCCATCGTCCGTGCCTGTGACGGCCAGGTGGGTCATCGCTGTGGTTGGCGCGGCGCCGTGCCAATGCTTGACACCGGGAGGACACCAGACCACGTCGCCGGGGCGGATCTCCTGCATGGGCTTGCCCCATTCCTGCGTGAATCCCACGCCCGTGACCACTACCAGGCGCTGCCCGGCAGGGTGGGTATGCCAGGCCGAGCGCGCGCCGGGCTCAAAGGTCACCAGGCCGCCGGAGGCATTGATATTCTTGTCGGCAGGCCAGACGGGGTCGATCCGAGCCTGGCCGCTAAAGTAGTTGGCAGGTCCTGCCGCCGAAGGCTGGCTGCCGACGCGTGCGATCTGCTGGGCGGTTGCGGCCGCTGGCGTGGCCGCCTGCAGATCAGCGGCGCAGGCAACCGCAGCCTGCATGGCGGCGACGCACGCGGCAATTCTCGGAAAGTAGGTCATAAGGCTCCGTTCTCGGTGGAATAGAAATTCAATCGACGCAACCCAGCCGTTTGCCACGCCGCGCGGCGGCCCTGAGAGATATTGCTCATCGGTGACGTGCTCCATCCACTCGACGTTCTTGCCATCGAGCGCCTCCTGGATCGCGAACTCGCCGCGAGCACCGTCGGTGTAGGCATACTAGCTAACGCGCGCCGTCGGCAAACGCGCTGCGCCCACCCTTACGGCCAGCGGTATCGCCGCCCGCTGCGTAGCATGGCACCAGCGCCCTCGCGTCGAGCCGGTCTCTCACGGAACCGTATTCAGCCTGGGCGCCACGGTCGCGAGACGCGTACCGTTGCCGACAACGAGGGCCGACAGGACGAGTAGGATCGCTCCGCCAATCAGCGGACCGGACACATTGAGGTGATCCAGCAAGCTGCCTCCAAATGCCCCGCCCATCATTATCGCGAGTTGAATTGCTGCCACCATCAGACCGCCGCCGCTTTCTGGCTCATCGCTGATTTCCTTTGCCAGCCAGGTAGACCAGCACACGGGTATTGCCGAATTCAAGGCACCCCAGCCGACCATCATGGTGGCGGCTCCCCAGAACAGGTGACCCAATTCCATTAGTCCAAGCGTCAGCATTGCCAGCGCGACAGGCAAACACCGCAACAGCCGATACAGATGATTCTTCTGCAGCAATGCCCCTGCCAGGTAAGTGCCGACGAATCCGGCCATGCCCAAGCCCAGGAGCAGCAATGACAGCGCATCCGAACCCAGGCCCATTTCCGCCTCCAGGAACGGTCGCATGTAGGTGAATGTGGAAAACGCGCCAGCAAAAGTCAGCATTACCGCGATCATGCCAACTGCTACATGGGGGCGCTTGAGGAGTCCAAAGAGCCTGCCAAGCGGGATCGGCGCCCGCGGCGGCATGGCGGGCAGGCTCTTCGCCTGCCAAACCAGATTTGCCAGCACCAGCGGCACGAGACCGGCAAAAACGGCGCGCCATCCCAGCATGCCGCCGACGTAGGCGCCAATTGGCGCAGCGAAGGCCGTCGCCACCGCATTACCCATATAGATCAGGCCGAGCGCTTTGGGGACCGTGTCTGCCGGAACCAGCCGAGTTACCGTGGCCGTGGACAAGGCCCAGAAGCCGCCGATCGCGACCCCCAACAGGGCGCGCGCTGTCATCAGCATCGGAAAGCTTGGTGCCACGGAGATCATTGCCAGTGACAGCAACATGAGGGTCGTCGTCCCCATCAACAGATAGCGCCGATCGAAGCGCCCCGAAACGGGTACGATCCCCAGACTGGCCACAACGGCGAACAGTCCGGACACCGAGATCGCCTGGCCCGCCATACCCTGGGTCGCATGCAAGTCATGCGCAATCGGCGTAAGGAGACTGACGGGCATGAACTCCGACGCAATCAGCATGGCCACGCAAAGCGCCATGGATCCTACCGCGCTTTGAATCTGGCGCTTGCCGGATGCCTGCGGCATGGTGGAAGTTGTCATTTTCTTGATCACAAAACCAAGACGAGCGTCGTCGCTCCACATGGAATGTGGCCGATGCGCCATCAAGGGATATTCTTATGGGAGTCGTATCCGCCTGCAATCGCCCGGATACCAGAGAAGACAGAGACGCGGCCTCGCCGCGCTCCGCAGCAGTGCTCATCATAGGAGCAAACGTGGCTTCCTGGGCTCGATAGATCCGCATGCCCCTATGAACGCGATTGATCAATCAAGCGTCGTTGTCTGCCGGTCAAGCCTGATGGGCCGAAGAAATCCGTTAAGATCAACGTTCGCAATCTTCAAGACCAATCTGCAACCAGTCATGGCGCGAGAAAACATTAGTGACATTCTGGTTTTTCTGGCAGTAGCAAGAGAGCGCAGCTTCACCCGGGCCGCCGCTAAGCTAGGAATGTCTCAGTCGGCGCTGAGCCACGCCGTTCGCGGACTCGAGACCCGGCTGGGCGTCCGGCTTCTGACCCGGACCACGAGGAGTGTTTCCCCCACCGAAGCAGGCGATCGTCTGATCGAGAACGTGGGACCCCGCCTGGCGGAAATCGAAGCCGAGATCCAGGCGGTGAGCGAGCTTAGCGATAAGCCGAGCGGCACTATCCGGATCACCGCCATCGACCACGTCATCGATACCGTTCTGTGGCCGCGCGTGGCGGAGATCTTGCCGAAGTACCCGGACTTGCGCGTGGAAATGAATTCCGAATACCGCATGCTGGACATCGTCGCGGAGCGCTTCGACATCGGCGTGCGCTTTGGCGACCAGGTCGCGAAGGATATGATTGCCGTCAGGCTGACGCCGGACGTACCCATGATGATCGTCGGCGCTCCGGCCTATTTTGACAAACGGCCGGTTCCATCCTCGCCACAGGACCTGCTGAAGCACAATTGCATCACGCTCCGGTTGGCCGGGGGAGGCATCTACGCATGGGAACTCCGCAATGGCGAGGACGAGATAGAAGCGCGAGTCAGCGGGCAAGTCACGTTCAATAGCGCATATCAAATGCTTCATGCAGCGCTGAGCGGCTGCGGTCTGGCTTTCGTTCCCGCGGATCTCGCAGGCCCGCACGTGCGTGAAGGCCGTTTGCTCAGTGTCATGGAGAACTGGTGTCCGGCATTCCCGGGGCTGCATGCCTACTATCCAAGCCGCAGGCAATCCTCGAGGGCCCTCACTTTGGTAATCGACGCCATCCGCTACCGGCATTAGGGACTCGAGGGCGGCCATGACCGTACAGTGCACTGTCGTAGCCTAAAGACAGGTGATCCTCGACGAGCGCAGCAGCGTTCCGTCCCAGGCTGGCTGGCAATCCGCAATCGGGCATGACGAATACTTGAAGGCCCCCCCCCCAGGTCCGGCGACAGCCGATATGCGCGAATCGCCGTTTCCGCGAACAGGCCGGCCTTCTCGATTTCCGAGTAATCCACTGCAAGCCGCTTGAACGAGTCGGCCGGATCGCGCAGACGTTTCAGCATGACCTGCGCCGCATCCTTTCCTCGTATCACCCCGGGGAGCCGTCGCGAGAGTATTGCGGTGACCGTACCGAAGAAGCGCTCGATAAACGGTCGATCATCGGGCAGGTACGCTGGACCGAAATCCGCCGCGCAGCCCAACGCCTCGCACACGACATCGAGGCTGATGGCAGCCAAATGCGCTCGAGCATTGTCTAGCCGGATCTGTCGCTGGCAGAACGGGCGGCCACGTCGATAACAGCCAGAAGCCAGGCACCCTCGATCTCATAGCTCCTGCAGGACGACCTTTCCGGCTTCTATCTCGTCGCAGTTGCTCGGCCAGGCTACGGTGTCGCTGCAGCGGTTGGGCGAATGCTCCTGCATTTCCCGCTCTGCTGTGGACTAGCACACTGGGTACCACGCTGCCGCCCCAACCATTCGGTGCACCGCGGCACAAGCCGGCTACCGCCACCCCGGCGACCGAGGCGTTCCGAGCCCCGCATGCGATTAGCATGCCGGTTTCGCATCTCGGGCTATCCATGCGTGTGGGCGCATCGCGCTATCGCGCCACCTGCTCAGCAAAGGTGAATGTCTGGCTCGACAGTCGTCCGAGTCCCCTGCCCATCCCCCTCGAGTGCCGCGATTACGAACGCTTGCGCTGCCGCGGCGGCAGATCCGCGCGGACGCGGGGGCTGGCATCGTGAATGTGGGTACCGAAGTGCAGGCGGAACGCATTCGTGCAGCGCTACAAGCGGACGGCGAAAACGTGGGTCGCAACCATGGACGTTGCGGTTCCGCACAGCTGAAAGCTGACAATCGTTCATGTCGGGCTCGCTCGACAGATCGCGGACAACGTCACGAGATGATGCGATTGATTCTGGGACGAGGCACAGCGAGGCCTCAAGCCCCAACGTGCCCTGTAGCCCCCGTCAGCCCGCATGCTGTGCTCGCTAGCAATCAGCTCGCGATCTTGGCAGCCAAGCAGCAACGAGGATCACCACCGCAGTAGTTGGGCCGGACCTGCATGGCGGCTATATTGCGCATCTCGGCCCCTACCGCGTACGAGGAGGCTCTAGTTACGAGAATAATTATCGGCATTAACTTCTTCTCGTCGGTTTCGACTGGTTGATAATGGTAGTCGGCAATATCTCTTGAAATTCAATGACTTGGGTGCTCTGCCGTCGCAAGGTGCCAAGTCGCCGATGACCCAGTTTAGCCCAGGGCTAGCCCAAAGGCGGCGAGCGAGGGCGGGCGCTTTACGCCCTCATCCTGAACAAACCGAATTTCCCCGCCGAGTTTGCATTGGCAGCCATTCGCCGACGGTTGCCGTAGGTTTGACTCGTATAGCGACGATCTTTCCGGCGGCGAGGCGCAATCGGTAATGGATGGGCTTTGAGGTGTAGAGGGTAACGGGCGAAGCCATGAGTTCTGCCTGCTCCCCCGGGCTGGAATCATAGGCCCATCCAACCCCGAACTCCGCGTTAGCTGCCGGCGAAATGCGGGCATGCTGGGGGGAAACATTGGGAGGCAACGCGTGCCTCTGCGCCCATCCTCATATCTCATGAGAGGCGCCGTTGGTCCCCGAGGTGAATATCGCGGTAGGAATGCCCATTGCTGGACACCCCCCGCACAGATCCCGGCGTGCCCAATTCAGGCACCGGGCTCCCACCTTGGGTGTTTGACGGCGAATCTGTCGCCTGGCCATGGATGAAGGATTCGAGGTTTCGGGAGCCAGTC
>NZ_JBFTNF010000105.1:0-16361 GCF_056397345.1 Cupriavidus sp. 05N38 | reverse complement strand
GGCAGCATACGCTGTGGCTGGCCGACCGCGACGGCCTGCCGCTGGCTGCCGCCGCGGCGCCGGGCGGGCGTACCGCCCCAGCGCTGCAGGCAAGCCAGGGCGGCTGGGAAACCGACGCCGCCAACCTGGGCGCCGCCATCGCCGCCGCGCGTACCGTGGTCAATGTGCTGGACACCATGCCGGCCGCGGCCACGCTGGCGCGCTGGCAGCAGGCAGGTGAGCGCTGGCTGACCACCACCCGCAAGACCACGCGCGTCGCCAGCAACGGCGTTGCGCTGAAGGTCGATGCGCTGGCCGAGACGCTGACGTTCCATGCCTTCGAAGAGATCGAGTACCGCGGCCGCGATGCCGTGCAGTGGATCGCGCAAGCGCCGGTGCGCGTGCTCGAAAGCCAGGTGCGCGGCACGCGCGGCAGCGAGGGCGGCACCGAGGCCGGCCTGCTGGTATCGCGCCTGGTCGACCGTGAAAACGGCCAGACACTGGCCGTGCAATACCTGCTGTGCGAGCCCGCACTGCTGGCCGAGGGCGCGCAACTGGCGCGCTGGGCACGCTGGGCCGAAGCCGGCGAGGCGCACCTGCGCACACTGCGCCATGCGCTCGACCATCTCGGCCAGGGCGAACGCCAGGACGGCGCCAACGATGCCGCGCAGGCGGAAAACCAGGCATGCGCGCGCCTGCTGGCACTGCAGATGGCCGTGGCCGCGCTGCGCCTGGAGCAGGCCGGCGACACGGAAGCCGCGGCCTTCCTGGCGCGCCTGTCCGCGCGCGCGCCGGCGCGCCAGACCCCGAATGCTGCCGTGCTGGTCGAAGGCATGGGCCGCCTGCTGGCGCTGCTGGACGTGCTGGAGAACTACCCCGCGCGCAATGGCCGTGCCGCACCTGCCGTGCCGACCGTACCGGCCGCGCCCGCCACCGAGCCCGACGGCTTCGTCGATGGTGGCCGGATGTTCAAGGCGCTGGCGCAGGTGCAGGGAGAGTAAAACGTGAATTCACTTGCCCTGGACCAGGCCGAAAGCCTGCGGCGCATGCTGGCGCCGCGTGCCACGCGCCGCATCGCGGTGGTCGCGAGCGATGCGGGCGCCGGTGCCACCACGGTGGCGCTCGGGCTGGCCAATGCGCTCGCCATGCAGGGTGAACGCGTGCTGCTGATCGACGAAGACCGCATTGGCGCGCGCGCCACCCGCTTGGCCGGCGCGGCGCCCGAGGGCACGCTGGCCGCCGTGCTGGGCGGTGCGCTCACGCTGGAGGCCGCGCTGGGGCAACGTCCCGCGGGCACCATCGGCGTGCTGCCCGGCAGCCCGCAGGCCACGGGCGACCTGGGCCTGTTCAATGGCTACCGCACCGTGCTCAGCGATGCCCGCAGCGATGCCGAGGGCGCCCTGTCGCAGGTGGCCGGCATGGCGCACAACGTGGTGGTGGTGCTGCGTGCCGAGCCGGCATCGATCAAGGCCGCCTATGCCTGCATCAAGCAGCTGAACCACCTCTACGCCTGCCGCCGTTTCCACCTGGTCGTCAATGCCGCCGCCAGCGACGCCGCCGCCAGCGCCGTGCTCGGCAATCTTGCGCGCACCGCCAGCCAGTATCTCGGCGTGGACGCGAGTCCTGCCGGCAGCCTGCCGCACGATCCGCTGGTCGAGCGCAGCACGGCGCTTGGCCGCTGCGTGGTCGAAGCGTATCCGGCGGCGCCGGCCACTGCCGCCCTGCGCCGTCTTGCCGTCGGCATCGCCGGCTGGCCGCTTCCCATGCCTTCACCAGCCGTAGCCCGTTCAACCCCTCCGGCCGCGCCGCTGGCGCCGCCGGCCACGGCCCTGGCCTGAGCGCCGGGCCTGCCAGCTAGGACTCACGAGAATTCCACCATGTATACGATTCAGGGAAAGCTCGAACAGACTGACACCGTGACCGCGCATGCGTCGCTGGTGCGTCGCATCGCCTTGCAACTCGCGGCCAAGCTGCCGGCCAGCGTGCAGCTCGATGACCTCATCCAGGCTGGCATGATCGGCCTGCTCGACGCCGCCAAGCGTTACGAGGATACGCACGGTGCGCGTTTCGAGACCTATGCCAGCCAGCGCATCCGCGGCGCCATGCTCGACGAGGTGCGCGCCAACGACTGGCAATCGCGCAGCCTGCGCCAGTTCACCCGGCGCATCGAGCGTACCGTGCGCGGCCTCGAGCAGACGCTCGGCCGGGCGCCGCTGGACTCCGAGGTGGCGCAGGAGCTCGAGTTGCCACTCGACGAATACCAGACCTTGCTCAACGAGGTCTATGGCTGCCAGCTGCTGCACTACGAAGACTTCGAACGCTCCGGCGAAGAAGACTTCCTGGATCGCCACCTGAGCGTCAGCGACGACGGCAATCCGCTCACCGTGCTGATGGAGAGCGGCATGCGCGAAGCGCTGATACGCGCCATCGAGCGACTGCCCGAGCGGGAAAAGCTGGTGCTGTCGCTGTGCTACGACCAGGAGCTGAACCTGCGTGAGATCGGCGCCGTGCTCGAGGTGACGGAGTCGCGCGTCTGCCAGATCCGCAGCCAGGCCATCACGCGCCTGCGTTCGCAGCTGCGCGGGCTGCTATGAAAGCCAGGTCCCGCCATATCGCCGTGGCGGCCATTGCCGCATGCTGCAGCCACGGCTGGGCCGCGCCGGCAGGACCTACCCTGCATTCGTGGTCGGCTTCCGTGAGTGGCCCCGCCTTGTATGGCAAGGGCCTGCGCACCATGTCCGCGCCCATCACCCCGACCGGGTATCTGCCGCAGGCCGAGGGCGCCATCACCACCGTGCGGTGGCGCTACAGCTTTACCCGCACGCCGCCGCTCGATCTGCAGGCCTATCTCTGCAATGCGCAGCGCTGCGTGTTGCTGCCGGGGGCGGAGGGACTCACCGATGCCTTCAGCGGGGATGACGCAGGCAGGGGATTCGTGTTCGCGTTCCAGGTACCGGGGAAGGGCGCGCTGACGCCCGTCCTGCAGGGACAGTCGGGACAAGTGGTGGTGGGGTACAGGTAAGACCGCAGGTGCATGGATTCGGCGGCCCGGGCCTTTCCGCCCGGGCGCCGCTTCCCAAGCCCCCGCAGCCGCTCAAGCCTCAAGTCTCAAGCCTCAGGCTCCAACCCTCAAGCCACCGGCTCCGCCACCGCGCCCGAACAAAAAAAAGCGGCTTCGCCTTCCCTGCCGGGAGCGAAGCCGCTTTTTTTGTTCGTTCGGTCTTTCCTGCATTTCGCCGCGGGCTTGCGAAAGCCCGTGGCGACAAGACACCGGTTCAGCCCGCCGCCAGGCTGACGCCTTGCGGACCTTGCTGGGTTCGCCCGTCCTTGCCGTACAACGTGCCCGTCTCGCCCCGGTGGCGCAGCGCCAGGATGGCTTCCTGCGTGAACTCCAGATGCGCATCCACCACGGCCGCATTGACGGCGTTGGCATCGCGCGCCATGCGCGCGGCGAACAGCAGGTCGCGCCATGCGGTCTCGACGGCAGGCACGATCTCGCGCCCGAACAGCTGGCCGCCCGCACCGAGGCGAATCCCCATGGCACCCATCTGCGCCTCGCGCGTGCGCGTCAGCGTCTGCAGCGAGCCGGCCAGTTCGACCTTGCGATCCAGCAGGCCGACCAGCGCCTGGTAGTCGCCCGCCTTGATCATGGCGCGCTCTTCGCCCAGCACGGCGGCGAATTCCTTGGAGAGCTCGGTTTCCCGGGCGAGGTTCTGGATCAGGGACTGGCTCATGGCTTGCCTAAGTGTCGTGGGTTGGCTTTGCCGCCGGTGTCGAGCGTCAGGCGCCGCCGTTGAGTTCGCGCAGCGACGCCAGCAGACCGTCTGCGATCTTGCTGGGGTCGATCTTGATGCGTCCTTCGGCGATGGCCTGGCGGATTTCGTCCACCTTGGCGGTATCGATGTCGTCGTCTTGGTCTTCCACCAGGCGCGCGCCGATTTCGCGCACCTGGGCGCCCAGCGGGCTGACGCGCACGCCGGGGGTTTCCGGGGCGGCGGCCGGGCCGGCGGGGGTGCCTGCCACGCTGCGCGTTGCACCGTCGCCGGCGTCGCCCGGCCTCGAGGAGGTGGTCTGATTGATCTTCACGGTGATTCCTTGCTGGGTACCTCTGGCTTATCGGACGGTGGCGGCAGAACTTTAGGGCCGCCCCGGGTCCATCCGGCCCGGCTCACGGACCCGTCCGGCCACGCTGCCCGCCGGACGCCGGTCTTGGGATGCCGGCTGCACATCCTGCAGCGCTGCGCGCCATTGTCTCATGAGACCGTTGCGCTACCCAGGCACGCCAGCCTATTGCTGCAGCACCACCGTGTCGCCATTGCGCACCAGCGCGCTGACCACCTGGCCGCTCTTGAGCCGCACCTGCACATTGCTGCCGACCGCGGCTTCGGCCATCACCTTGCCCTCGCTGCTGAGCTGGAAGGAATCCCCCTCGACCACCACCGTCACGTTCTGTCCCTGCCGCACGGCAATGGCCTTCTTCAGGAGATCCGTGCGCATCGGCGAACCCGCTGCGATGCGGCTGGCGGCCACGGCGCCCGCGATCTGCGCGGGGTCGGTCACCACCGCGCGCGGCAGGTTGGAAAGGTCGCCCTGGCGCACTTCCAGGTCAGAAGGGTCTACTGGCTCGCCGGGGGTGAAATTGCGGCCGGCCACGTAGTAATCGGCCACCACCGCGACGCGCGCCTGCACGTAGCGCGTCCACGGGCGCTCGCCGCCGCAGCGCACGCCGACGGAGACGCGGCCCCAGGGCGACGCGCCCGGCGGCAGGAAGGGTTCGGGCAGGGTGCATTCCGGTGCGCGGCCGCCCGACGGCGGCACGACCTGGATGCTGGCCTTGCCGGGCAGCCCGGCGGTCTGGCGTTCGAGGAACCGCTCCACCGCGACGCGCACCGGGTCTTCGGCAAAGGGCGAGGGCGGCGCTGCGCGGACGCTGCCGGACAGGGCGCCGCCGGCGGCGAGCACACAGAGCAGGGCACGCGCAACGGCGGACCGGAAACGAGGAATCATGGGTGCATCCAGGCAAGGAGCGGTGCGCTGGCGCGCCACCGGCGCGCGGGCCGGGCCGCGAGAACAGGACCCATTGTAGGCAGCCGCGCTTTCTCTCTCGTTCCGAAATACGCAGTTTTCTTTGCCCTATTCGCACGATTGGGATGACAGGGCCGAACCTAAGATGGCACACCTGAAGAAGGTCGACCTTCATCGCTCTCTCCCTCCAGCGAGACACAGACATGATTGACAGACTCGATGCGGCACTGCGCTTCCAGCAGGATGCGCTGAGCTTGCGGACCCAGCGGCAGTCGGTGATTGCCTCCAATATCGCGCACGCCGACACGCCCGGCTACAAGGCGCGCGACTTCGATTTCTCCAGCACGCTGGCGCAGACGGTCGAGCGCGGCAGGCGCGCCGAAGGCGTATCTCTCTCCACGACCTCGGCGCGGCACCTGCCGGGCCAGGCGTCGGCGTCCGACAACATGGACCTCGAGTACCGCATCCCCATGCAGTCGAGCATCGACGGCAATACCGTCGAGATGGACACCGAGCGCGTGGCCTTCGCCGACAACGCGGTGCACTTCGAGTCTGGCCTCACGGTGATGAGCGCCAAGATCAAGACCATGCTGTCGGCCATCCAGCAGTGAGCGCGCCATGCCAGCAATGAATATCTTCGAGGTGGCCGGCTCGGCCATGGCCGCGCAGTCGCAGCGCATGAACGTGACCGCCTCCAACCTGGCCAACGCGGACAGCGCGGTCAGCCCCAACGGCCAGCCCTACCGCGCCAAGCAGGTGGTGTTCGGCCTGGCACCCACGCCAGGCCAGAGCGACGTGGGCGGCGTGCAGGTGGAAGGCGTGCTGGAAGACCCGTCGCCGCCGCGCATGATCCACAACCCGACACATCCGCTGGCCAACGCCGACGGCTACGTCACCATGCCGAACGTCAACCCGGTGGAAGAGATGGTCAACATGATCTCGGCCTCGCGGTCCTACCAGGCCAACGTGGAAGTCCTCAACACCGCCAAGAACATGATGCTCAAGACACTGACCATCGGGCAGTAATCGTCTTAACCGGGATACGCAATGACTAGCACTTCTTCCGTCGATACCAGCAGCCAGGGCATCAACAACGCCTTGCAGAGTGGCAGCGCTAGCGCCGCCGACCTGCAGAACAACTTCCTGACCATGCTGGTCACGCAGATGAACAACCAGGACCCGCTCAACCCGATGGACAACTCGCAGCTCACCTCGCAGCTCGCGCAGATCAGCCAGGTGAGCGGCATGCAGACCATGAACAGCACGCTGCAGGCGCTGCTGTCGCAAGTCTCCGCCAGCCGGGCCATGGATTCGGCGTCGCTGATCGGCCATACGGTGATGGTGCCGGGCTCCAGCACCTCGGTGACGGGCGGCGTGCCGGACAAGATCGGCGTGGACCTGCCTTCGACGGCCGACGCGGTCACGGTGAACGTGCTCGACAAGGACGGCAACGTCGTGCGCACCATCGACATGAAGGGCCAGGTCGCGGGCGTGCACGACATTCCGTGGGACGGCAAGAACGATGCCGGCGCGGCTTTGCCCGACGGCGACTACAGCTTCAAGGTCACGGCCACGGCCAGCGGCAAGGATGTCACGCCGGTCGCGCTGGTCTACGGCAAGGTGGGCAGCATCAGCGGTGACTCCAGCGGCGTGCTGGTGGATATCGGCAACGGCCGCACGGCGTCCGTCGACGACGTGCGCCGCATTCTTTGATTCAACTGCGATTCATCAGCTAACCAGTCTACTAGGGGAACATCATGGGTTTCGGTCAAGGGGTAAGCGGCATCAACGCCGCGGCATCCAACCTGGACGTCATCGGCAACAACATCGCCAACGCCAATACCGTCGGCTACAAGCAATCGACGGCGCAGTTCGCCGACGTGTATGCGGGCACCAAGATTGGCCTGGGCGTGACGGTGAATTCGGTGGTGCAGTCGTTCAGCCAGGGCAATATCGAGGCGAGCGGCAGCTCGCTCGACGTGGCGATCACCAACGGCAACGGCTTCTACCGCCTGACCGACGCCACAGGTTCGGTCTTCTACTCGCGCAATGGCCAGTTCTCGCGCCAGCCCGACGGCAGCATCACCAATGCGCAGGGCCTGGCGCTGACCGGCTACCCGGCCGGCACGACCGGCGGCGGCGCGGTGCAGCCGCAGCCGCTGGTGGTGCCCAGCACCACCATGGCGGCCAAGGCCACCACCACGCTGGCCTCGTCGTTCAACCTGGATTCCGGCAGCAAGGTTCCGGCCACGCCGTTCGTCAGCACCGGCCCGCTCCCCGGACCGCCCCCGGTGCCGGCTTCGTTGCCGACCTTGAGCATGTACAACTACGGCACCGGCGTGACGGTGTATGACTCGCTGGGCAATGCCCGCCAGCTGACCGCGTACTTCTCGACGGGTACGCCGGGCGCCGGCACGCAGCCGGGCGGCACCGACTGGACCATGCACCTGACCGATGCGGCGGGCAACGTCGTCAACACCACCACGATGCAGTTCAGCTCGAACGGCAACCTGGTGTCGCCGGCGCCTGGCGCCACCACCAACATCGCCATGCCCGCCTCCAACGGCGCCGCCGCGATGGCCATCGCCATGGACCTGACCGGCACCACGCAGTTCGCCGGCGCCAGCGACACCAAGCCGCCGGTGCAGGATGGCTATGCGGCGGGCAGCCTGCTGGGCTTCGCCATCCAGCCGGACGGCACCATCCTGGGCAGCTACTCCAATCAGAAGACCCAGGCACTGGGCCAGGTCGTGATGGCGGGCTTTGGCAACCCCGAAGGCCTCAGGCCCGAAGGCAACAATGTGTGGTCGGCGACCGGCGCGTCGGGCCAGCCGGTGGTCGGCGCGCCCGGCGGCAGCCTGGGCACGCTCAAGTCCAATGCGGTCGAAGCCTCCAACGTGGACCTCTCCGGCCAGCTCGTGAGCCTGATCGTGGCGCAGCGCAACTACCAGGCCAACGCGCAGACCATCAAGGCACAGGACACGGTCATGCAGACCCTGGTCAACCTGTAATGCACGTCGTCGGCAAGCAAGGCCGGAACTGAGGAAACGCAATGGACCGCTTGATCTATACCGCCCTGTCGGGGGCCAAGCAGACGCTTGACCAGCAGGCTGCGGTATCCAACAACCTGGCCAATGCCTCCACGCCGGCCTTCCGCGCGCAGGTCAACATGTTCCGCGCGGTGCCGGTGGTGGGCAATGCCTCGCCGACCCGCGCCTTCACGCTGGCTTCCACGCCGGGCGCTGACATGAAGGCCGGGCCGCTGACCTACACCGAGCGTCCGCTGGACGTGGCGCTGCAGGGCAATGGCTGGCTGACCGTGCAGGCGCCCGACGGCAGCGAGGCCTACACTCGCGCAGGTTCGCTGCAGGTGTCGGCCGACGGCCAGCTGCTGACCAGCACCGGCTTGCCGGTGATGGGCGACGGCGGCCCGATCGCGGTGCCGCCCGGGTCGACGGTCAGCATCGGCAGCGATGGCGCCATCACCGCGCGCGGCCCCGGCGATGCCGCGCAAGGCCTTGCGCAGGTTGGCAAGCTGCGCCTGGTGAACCCGCCGCCGGAGTCGATCGCCCGCGGCGACGACGGCCTGTTCCGCCTGCGCCCCGGCGCGCAGCCGCTGCAGCAGGACGCCAACGTACGCGTGGTTTCCGGCGCGCTTGAAGGCAGCAACGTGAATCCGGTGGAAGCCATGGTCGACATGATCGCCAACGCGCGCCGCTTCGAGATGCAGATGAAGATGATCCAGGGCGCGGACACCAACGACCAGCGCGCCAACCAGCTGCTCTCGAACAACTGAATTTCTTGAATTGATGCGCCGTCGCACCATGCGGCGGCCTGTGAGGACAAACATGATCCGCTCTCTCTGGATTGCCAAGACCGGCCTCGATGCGCAGCAGACGCAGATGGACGTGATCTCGAACAACCTGGCCAACGTGTCGACCAACGGCTTCAAGCGCGGCCGCGCCGTGTTCGAGGAACTGATGTACCAGACCGTGCGCCAGCCGGGCGCGCTGTCGTCGGACCAGACCACGCTGCCCTCGGGCCTGCAGCTGGGCACCGGCGTGCGCCCCGTGGCCACCGAGCGCATCCACACCCAGGGCAATCCGCAGCAGACCGGCAACAGCAAGGACGTGGCCGTGATCGGCCAGGGCTTCTTCCAGGTCACGCTGCCCGACGGCACCACCGCCTACACGCGCGACGGCTCGTTCCAGACCGACCCGAACGGCCAGCTGGTGACCTCCAGCGGCTTCGTGGTCCAGCCCGCCATCACGCTGCCGGCCAACTACACCACGCTCACCGTGGGGCGCGACGGCACGGTCTCGGTCACGCAGCCGGGCTCGAGCAACAACGTGCAGGTCGGCCAGCTGCAACTGGCTACCTTTGCCAATCCGGCCGGACTGGAAAGCCTGGGCGAGAACCTGTACGTGCAGACCGACGCATCGGGCGCGCCCAACACCACCGTGCCCGGCCTGAACGGCGCCGGCACGCTGCAGCAGAACTACGTGGAAGCCTCCAACGTGAACGTGGTCGAAGAGCTGGTCAGCATGATCCAGACCCAGCGCGCCTACGAGATCAACAGCAAGGCAGTGCAGACGTCCGACCAGATGCTGCAGCGCCTCACCCAGCTCGGATGATCATGATTGCCTCGTTGACCCGCCTGGGCGCGCTCGCCCTGTGCTGCCTCGCGACCGGTTGCGCGATGATGCCGCGCGAGCCGCTGGTCCAGCTTCCCACCACCGCGCGGGCGGAACCCCGCGCATTGGGACCGGCGAGCGGATCGATTTTCCAGGGGTCGTACGCAGGCAATCCGCTGTTCGAGGATCGCCGTCCGCGCAACGTGGGCGACATCCTCACCATCGTGATCAGCGAAAACGTCAACGCCAGCAAGAATTCCGGCACCAACGCCAGCCGCACGTCCAACAGCGCGCTGGCATTCGATGCCGTGCCCAAGGCGCTCGGTGGCTTGTTCAGCAGCAGCCAGAACGCCACCATGAGCGGTGCCAACGCCCTCAAGGCCAGCGGCGGCGCCACCGCCGCCAACACCTTCAGCGGCACCATCACCGTGACCGTGCTGGAAGTGCTGCCCAACGGCAACCTGGTGGTGTCCGGCGAAAAGCAGATGGCCATCAACCAGGGCGCGGAGTTCATCCGCTTCTCGGGCGTGGTCAATCCGCGCACGATCACAGGCGACAACGCGGTCCCGTCCACCCAGGTGGCGGACGCGCGCATCGAATACACCGCCAAGGGCTATATCGACGAAACGCAGAACATGGGCTGGCTGCAGCGTTTCTTCCTCAACGTTTCACCGTACTGATGGCAGATTGCATCATGTTCCCGTCTTCGCTCCCTGTCTTGCGCCGCCGCTTCGTCCGCGCTCTCTTCCTCGCGCTGACGCTGGGCCTGCTGTCAGGCGCGGCGCATGCGGAACGGCTGAAGAACCTGGCTACCTTCCAGGGCGTGCGGGACAATCCGCTGGTCGGCTACGGCCTGGTGGTCGGGCTGGACAGCACCGGCGACCAGACCATGCAGACGCCGTTTACCACGCAGAGCCTGACCAATATGCTCTCGCAGCTCGGCATCACGCTGCCGGCCGGCAAGAACATGCAGCTCAAGAACGTGGCGGCGGTGATGGTGACGGCGACGCTGCCGCCGTTCGCGCAGCCCGGCACCCAGCTCGACGTGGTGGTGTCGTCGATGGGTAACGCCAAGAGCCTGCGCGGCGGCACCTTGCTGATGACGCCGCTCAAGGGGGCCGATGGCCAGGTCTATGCCATCGCGCAGGGCAACATGCTGGTGGGCGGCGCGGGTGCGTCGGCCAACGGCAGCAAGGTGCAGGTCAACCAGCTGGCGGTGGGCCGCATCGCCAACGGCGGTATCGTCGAACGCGCCGTGCCGGCCTTCCAGCCCGAAGGCGGCCTGCTGAACATCGAACTGCGTGAAACCGACTACGGCACCGCGGAACGCGTGGTCGATGCCATCAACCGCAACATGGGCGGCGGCGTGGCCACCGCGCTGGACGGGCGCGTAGTGCAGGTGCGCACGCCGCAGGGTTCCTCCGCGCGAGTGGGTTTCATGGCGCGCATCGAGAACATCGAGGTCACGCGCGCCAAGGCCGCGGCCAAGGTCATTCTCAACGCACGCACCGGCTCGATCGTCATGAACCAGGCCGTCACCGTGGAAGACTGCGCCGTCGCGCACGGCAATCTCTCCGTGGTCATCAACACCCAGCCGGTGATCAGCCAGCCGGCGCCGTTCAGCGGCGGCCAGACCGTGGTGGCGCCGGTGTCGCAGATCGACCTGAAGCAGCAGGCCGGTTCGCTGCAGATCGTGAAGGCGGGCGCCTCGCTGGCGGCGGTGGTCAAGGGCCTCAATTCGCTGGGCGCGACCCCGGCCGACCTGCAGACCATCCTGGAAGCCATGCGCGCGGCCGGCGCGCTGCGCGCGGACCTCGAGATCATCTGACCATGTCCGCCAGCCGACTGGCCGCGCAGGCCGAACTCTCGCAACGCTTTGCCCTGGACACCCAGGGTTTCGAGGGACTCAAGCAGAGCGCCCGCACCGGGGCCGGACCCGAGACGCTGCGCACCGCGGCCCGCCAGTTCGAGGCTGTGTTCACGCAGATGGTGCTCAAGAGCATGCGCGATGCCACGCCGCAGGAGGGCCTGTTCGACAATGAGCAGACCAAGCTCTACATGTCGATGATGGACCAGCAGCTCTCGCAGCAGATGTCCAGCCGCGGCATCGGCCTGGCGGACGTGATGGTGCGCCAGCTGGCGCGGGCCAGCGGCGCGGCGGTGCCGCCCGAGCTTGCCGGCAGCGCCGGGGTCGCGGCGGCAAGGCAGGCGTCGCTGCAGGCCGGCATGGACGACGCCGCTCCCGGCCTGGCCGGCGCGCTCGACATGCGCAACGGCGACGGCGACACGCCGCGCGCCGGCAGCGTGGTGGCCGGCCCCAGCTGGAACCCGACCGCCGGGCTGCGCCAATACCAGGGCCAGGCCCAGGACACCGGCGCCTGGCAGGGCAACGGCCCGGCGCTGCCGGAAGACACGCCGGCCCATATCAGCGCCTTCGTCTCGCGCATGGCGGGGCCCGCCATGTCCGCCTCGCGCGCCACCGGCGTGCCGGCCAAGCTGATCCTCGGCCAGGCCGCGCTCGAATCCGGCTGGGGCCGGCGCGAGATCGCGCATCCGGACGGCAGCACCACCTTCAACGTGTTCGGCGTCAAGGCCGGGGCGAACTGGAAGGGCGCCGTCGCGGAAATCACCACCACCGAATACGTCGACGGCCAGCCGCAGAAGGTGCGCGCGCGCTTTCGCGCCTATGGTTCGTACGACGAAGCGTTTGCCGACTACGGACGCCTGCTGAGCAACAACCCGCGCTATGCCGAGGTGCTGGCCGCGGGCAACCCGGACGACGCCGCGCGCGGCTTGCAGCGGGCCGGCTACGCCACCGATCCGGCTTACGGCGAGAAGCTCGTGCGGATCATGCGCAAGGTCCCGGTCTGAGCCCTCGGGCCGGCCGCGGCGGGCAAATATTCGGCCGCCGCGCTCTAAAGTCTGTTTGTCTTTTTGCCGTTACTTACACCATTCACCGCCGTCGGTCCTCGCAGCGGCGAACTGGCACCGGCTCCGGTGCGCGGATCGCCCGGCCAGGCGCACGGCAGCCACCAGACGCGGAGCTAGAGCATGTCTCTCTTCAATATCGGACTTTCCGGCCTGAACACGGCGCAGAACGCGCTGACCACGGTTGGCCACAATCTCAGCAATGCGGCCACCACTGGCTACACCCGCCAGAACACCATCATCGCTTCGGCCGGCGGCCAGTACACCAGCGCCGGCTTCTACGGCCAGGGCTCGAATGCCACCTCGGTGGTCCGCGTCTATGACGAATTCCTGACCAACCAGCTGCGCGGTGCCCAGACCGCCAGCGCGCAGCTCTCCACCTACTCCGACCAGATCGGCCAGATCGACAACCTGCTGGCCGACCAGAAGGGTGGCCTGGCGCCGCTGATGCAGAAGTTCTTCGCCGCCGTGCAGGGCGTGTCCGATACGCCGGCCGACCCCGCCGCGCGCCAGAACCTGCTCAACGCCGGCCAGTCGCTGACGGGCCAGATGCGGGCCGCCAACGCATATTTCCAGCAGTTGCGCGACGGTGTCAACAGCCAGCTGCAAAGCTCGGTGACGCAGATCAACGCGTTCTCCCAGCAGATCGCCAAGCTCAACACCCAGATCACGCAGGCGACCGCGGCCGGTGCCGGCCAGCCTCCCAACGACCTGCTCGACCAGCGTGACCAGCTGGTCTCGCAACTGACCCAGATCGTTGGCGTCAAGGTGGTGCCGCAGGACGGCACCTACAATGTCTTCGCCGGCAACGGCCAGGCGCTGGTGATGGGCTCCAGCTCGTACGACCTGAAGGCAGTCGCCTCGGCCGACGACCCTTCGCGTACCACCATCGCTTACACGCAAGCCAACGGCAATGCGTATGAGATGGATGAGAGCTCGCTCACGGGCGGCTCCGTCGGTGGCCTGCTGAAGTTCCGCAGCGAGACCCTGGACTCGGCGCAGAACGCCATCGGCCGCCTGTCGGTGACGCTGGCGCAGACCTTCAACGACCAGCACAAGCTTGGCGTGGACCTGACCGGGCAGATCGGCGGCAACCTGTTCACGCTGGGCACGCCCGCGGTGATCGCCAAGACCACCAACACAGGCGCCTCCGCGGTCTCGGCGACCATCAGCAATACGTCCCAGCTCACCACCAGCGACTACACCCTGTCGTTCGACGGCACCAACTACAACCTGGTGCGCGCGTCCGACAGCAAGGTCGTGGCCAGCCAGGCCGGCGCCACCGCTATCTACCCGCTGACGCTGTCGGCGGATGGCGTGGACGTCAATATCCCGACCGCGATGTCGACCAACGATTCGTTCCAGATCCAGCCGACCCGCAACGTGGCCGCGGCAATGGACATGGCGATCACCGATCCGGCCAAGATTGCTGCCGCGGGTCCGCTGCGCGCCAGCACCGGCGCCACCAACACCGGCACCGGCACCGTCAAGGTCAGCAACGTCGCGGCGGGCTTCAGCCTGCCCGCCACCACCATCACCGCGAAGTACACCGCCGCCGGCTACGTCTTCACCGACGCCGCCGGTGCCGCGGTCGTGCCGACCACCGGCCCGACCCCCAACGGCGCCGCAACGGATTTCTCGTTCAACGGCATCACCGTGAGCTTCGCCGGCACGCCTGCCGTGAACGACACCTTCACCCTGGCGCCCAACCTCGGCGGCGTGTCCGACAATGGCAACGCCTTGACGCTGGCCAAGCTGCAGAACGTCAAGACCATCGGCGGTGTCTCCAGCTACAACGATGCCTTTGCCCAGCTGGTCAACGACGTCGGCAGCCGTGCCAAGTCGGTGCAGATCGCATCGACGTCGCAAGACAGCGTCACCACGCAGGTCACCACCGCACAGCAGAGCGTGTCGGGCGTGAACATGGATGAGGAAACCGTGTCGATGCTGCGCTTCCAGCAGCTCTACCAGGCCAACGCCAAGGTGATCCAGACCGCCACCAACCTGTTCGATACCATCATCGGCATCGGCAACTGATCGTCCAGCAGACCCGGATCCCAGGAAAGGAACAGACATGCGCGTCGCAAGCTCAACGCTTTACCAGCTCGGCCTGGCCTCGATGAACAGCCAGCAAGGCTCCCTGCTGCATGTGCAGCAGCAACTCGGCACCGGCCGCCGCATCCTCACGCCGTCGGACGATCCCGTCGGCGCCACCCGCGCCCTGACCGTCGCACAGTCGAGCGCGGTCAACGACCAGTACACCACGTCGCGCAAGCAGGCCACCAACAACCTGTCGATGGAGCTGAACTCCCTCAACAGCGTCGTCACCACGATCCAGAATATCCAGACGCTGGTGGTGCAGGGCGGCAACGGCACCATGAGCGACGCCGACCGCGCCTCCGTGGCATCGTCGCTGCAAGACGCCTACAACCAGTTGCTGGGCACGGCCAACGCCGACGACGGCAACGGCCAGTTCATGTTCGCGGGCTACCAGTCGTCGACGCCGCCGTTCTCCAAGAACAGCCTCGGCGCGGTGCAATACACGGGCGACACGGGCCAGCAATTGCTGCAGGTCGACGTGTCGCGCCAGATGCCGACCAACGACAACGGCTACGCCATTTTCATGAGCGTGCAGAACACCGCAAGCTATGTGGCCTCCGCGGGCGCGGGCAACACCGGCACGGCCACCTTCAGCGCGGTCACGGTCGCCGACCCGACCAATGCGCTGTACGGCCATGCCCTGTCGATCAATTTCGCCGCCGATCCCACCACCGGCGCGATGCAATACCAGGTGGTCGACAACAGCGCCACCCCGCCGGCCGCGGTCGGCACTCCTGTCGCCTACACCGACGATGCCGGCATCCAGATCGGCGGTCTTTCGCTGTCGATCAAGGGCACGCCCAACAGCGGCGACATCGTCAACCTGCAGCCCGCGCAGCAGGCCGGCACCGATATCTTCGCCAACCTGCAGAGCGTCATCGCCGCGCTGAAAAAGCCCATGGTCACCGATGCGGACCGCGCCTCGCTGACCAACGCGCTGGCGACCGCCAACCGCAAGATGGCCAACTCGCTCGACAACGTCAGCACGGTACAGTCCTCGGCAGGCTCCCGCCTGCAGGAACTCGATGCGCTCAACACCATCGGCTCCAACCGCTCGCTGAACTACACGCAGACCCTGTCCGGCCTGCAGGACCTGGACTACTACTCCGCAATCCCCGAGTATTACCAGCGCCAGACTGCGCTGCAGGCCGCCCAGCAGTCGTTCATGCAGATCCAGGGGATGAATCTGTTCAAGTACTTGTAAGGCGGGGAAGTGCCAGGCTGATATTGGTGTGTGTGCGACGGTAGCAAAGCCTGGAAGCGATGAAACCCGCACCCGCTCGCCCAAACACCTCCTCAGCGAACAACGTGCTGCTCGCCGTAGGTCGACTCCCAGCCGCCACCGAGTACCTTGCATAGCGTAATAAGGTTCGTGGCGGCGGTTGACCTGCTCTGTTCAAGATTGCGCTGCGCTTCGATCAATTGCTTCTGCACGTTCAGGACGTTGAGGTAGTCGATAGCGCCGGCCTTGTACCGTTGCTGCGCGATCGAGAGCGCGCGCTGGTTCAGGCTCACGACCTCGGTCAGCCGGTCGCGCCGCCGCTGTTCGGCATCGTAGGCGAGCAGCGCGTCGTCAACCTCGCGCCAGGCTTCGAGCAGGGTGCGTTTGTAGACGATCGCGGCTTCCTGTTGCTGCGCCTCGCGCAGATGCAGCATCCCCTTGAGCTTGCCGCCCTCGAAGATGGGAAGCGAGAT
>NZ_JBFTNF010000104.1:0-16582 GCF_056397345.1 Cupriavidus sp. 05N38 | reverse complement strand
GTACCCGCTGACACCCGCGCCCCGGTCCACCGCGCCCACCACGAAACCACGAGGATGCTATGTCGTGGCCGCTTAAGCCGGTAACGGCAGATGGGCGGACAAGCAGTGTGTTCGCCATCATAGGTCTGACCGCGAAACCACTGCCGCCAGCAAGATCGCAGCCGCCCGCGCCGGTAACGGCAGGATGCAAGCAGAACCACGAGCCCCACGACGAAACCAGCAACACGAGAAACTCCAACGTCTCTGCCCCTGCCGGCCAGGCAGCCCGCTTTCTTTGCCTACTTTCTTTTCGGGGAAAAGAAAGTAGGTCGCTCCGGGGGAGCGAAAGCCGTTGACTTTGACTTTGACTGTGAGGTTGACGTTGACGTTGAAGCACAAGCGCCAACCACAAGACACCAGCGCATCAAACAACACCAGCCATCAACAACCCCATCTCAAAAAGTCGGCAACAACTCCGGCGGATGCGCCCGCAGCTGTGCCCTGGCATCCCGGAACTCAGGAAAGATCGATGCCACCGTATCCCAGAACCTTGGACTGTGGTTCATCTCCTTGAGATGCGCCAGCTCATGCGCAGCCACGTAGTCGATCATCGACAGCGGGAAATGCATCAGCCGCCAGTTCAGGCGGATCTTGCCGTCGGCGGTGCAGCTGCCCCAGCGCGTGGCGGCGGAGGTCAGGGCGAAGGCGTTGTGGCGCACGCCGAGCTTGTTGGCGTAGATATCCAGGCGCTGTGCCAGCAGGCGCCTGGCCTGGCCTTGCAGCCAGCCCTGCACGCGATCCTTGATCTGCTGCTCGTCGGCGTTGGCCGGCAGCGCCAGGTGCAGCGTGCGGGTGTCGGCGTCGAACACCAGGACGCCGGCGGGCGATTCGAGCTTCAGCGTGATGGGCTGGCCCAGGAAGGGCAGGCTGGCGCCTTCGCGCCATTGCACGGTAGGCAGCACGCGGCGGGCTTCGCGGTGCTGCCATTCGCCCAGCTTGTTGAAGATCCAGCGCTGCTTTTCGAAGATGGCGGATTCGATGTCGGCCAGGGTTACCCAGCGTGGCGCGGTGATGGACAGGCCGCGGTCGTCCACGGTGAAGCCGATGGTCCGGCGCGAAGAGCGCTTGAGCGTGTAGTGCACGCTGCGTTCGCCGACCTGCAGGCGGCGAGCGTTGGGTTGCGGCAGCGGCCAGGGCTGCGCGACGGGCAAGAGGGGCTGCGCCGGCGCGAATCCCCCTGGCACCGTGCCGGGCGCCTTGTCCTCGCCGGCAAGGGCGTCGGACAACGGCAGCTCCATCTGGGAACCTGGGGCGTCGGGGGATTGGCGCAGCAATTTCATGCGGGCTCGCGGCTCCGGTAGCTCTCGGCGTCGATTCTACGCATATCTTGCTCGATCCACGCTTCAACCTCTTGATTGAGTTGATCGGCGGTCTTGTTGGCCGAGGGGATCGGCGGGCCGACCGAAACCGTGATGGTGCCCGGATATTTCAGGAACGTATTGCGCGGCCAGAGGCGGCCGGAGTTGACCGCGAGCGGCACCACCCAGGCGCCGGTCTCCACCGCGAGCCGTGCGCCACCGCTCTTGTAGCGGGTCTTTTCCAGGCCCGAGGGCGTGCGCGTGCCTTCCGGGAACATGATGATCCAGGCGCCTTCGGCCAACCGTTCGCGGCCCTGGCGCACGGCCGAGGCAAACGCGCGGGTGCCTTCCTTGCGGTTGATATGCACCATCTTGAGCATGCCGAGGGCCCAGCCGAAGAAGGGCACCATCAGCAGTTCGCGCTTGAACACGAAGCACATCGGCTTGGGCATGGTGGCCACGTAGGCCACGGTTTCCCAGGCCGACTGGTGCTTGGACAGCACTACCACCGGCTTGTCGAGCACGCTGTCGAAGTTCTCGTAGCCTTCGAAGCGGTAGCGGATGCCGCAGATCAGCGCCGCCGCGCCGATCACCAGCCGCGGCCAGCCGCGTACGAAGGCGTAGCGGCGGTTGGCGCTCATGAACGGGAAGGCGATGAAGCACGCGCAGGCGTAAGGCGGCGTCAATACCAGCAGGTACAGCGCGAACAGCAGGGAACGAAGAAAGATCATTGGCGCAGTAAGGGGGGTCAGGAGGCGGCCAGGCGCGGAGCGCCGTCACCGGTGAGCAGCCAGCGCGCGAAGGCGCGCAGGTCATCGTGGACCAGCGTGCCCGCCGGCAGGCCGCCCTTCTCGAAGGTCTTGGCGCCCTTGCCGGTCAGCACCAGGTGCGGAGCGCAGGCCATCGCCACGCCGGCTTGGAGGTCGCGCAGCGAATCGCCCACCAGCGGCACGCCCTTGAGCTCGATGCCGAAGCGGTCCGACAGCTCTTCGAGCATGCCGGGCTTGGGCTTGCGGCAGTCGCAGCCGTCCGCCGCGGTATGCGGGCAGAAGAAGACCGCATCGACGCGCCCGCCGAGATTGGCCAGCGCCTTGTGCATCTTCTCGTGCATGGCGTTGAGCGCGCTCATCTCGAACAGGCCGCGGCCGATGCCGGACTGGTTGCTGACGATCACCACGCGATGGCCGGCCTGGTTGAGCGAGGCGATCGCTTCCAGGCTGCCGTCGATGGCGATCCATTCGTCCGGTGTCTTGATGAACTGGTCGCTGTCGAGGTTGACCACCCCGTCGCGGTCCAGGATGACAAGCTTGGGCGGTGTCTGCGGCATGATGGCCTCCGGGTATGGTGCCGCCGCTTACGCGGCGAGCTTGGAGATGTCGGCCACGCGGTTGGCCAGCACGTGCAGCGAGGCCAGCAATGCCAGCCGGTTGGCGCGCAGCTGCGCATCCTCGGCCATCACCATGACGTCGTTGAAGAAGCGGTCCACTGCGTCGCGCAGCTGCGCCAGGTCGCGCAGCGCGGCGGCGAAGTCGCCGCTGGCGAAGGCGGCTTCCACCTGCGGGCGCACGCTTTCCACGGCGCCGTGCAGCGCGCTTTCGGCGGCTTCCTGCAGCAGCGCCGGCTGCACCTGGCCCACGGGATCGGTGTTCTTGCGCAGGATGTTGGTGATGCGCTTGTTGGCCGCGGCCAGGGCTTCGGCCTCGGGCAGGGCGGCGAAGGTGCGCACGGCTTCCAGGCGCGCCAGGATGTCGTCCAGGCGCTGCGGGCGCTGGCTTACCACCGCTTCGACTTCATTGCTGGTGTAGCCCTTGTCCTTCAGGTAGCCGCGCAGGCGGTCGTAGAGGAAGTCGGCGATGGCGTCCTGCGCCGGCTTGACCGCGGCGATGCCGGCGAAGGACTGCTGTGCGATCTGCAGCAGCGCGTCCACCGACAGCGGCAGCGGCGTCTCCACCAGCATGCGCAGGATGCCCAGCGCATGGCGGCGCAGCGCGAACGGGTCCTTCTCGCCGGTGGGCGACAGGCCGATGCCCCAGATGCCGACCAGCGTCTCGAGCTTGTCGGCCAGTGCCACGGCCAGGCTCACCGCGCCCGCGGGCAGCGCATCGCCGGCAAAGCGCGGGCGATAGTGCTCGGAGCAGGCCAGCGCCACTTCTTCAGCCTCGCTGTCGTGGCGCGCGTAGTAGGTGCCCATGGTGCCCTGCAGCTCGGGGAATTCGCCCACCATGTCGGTCAGCAGGTCGGCCTTGGCCAGCTCGGCGCCGCGCATGGCGGCCGCCTTGTCGACGGCGAGGCCCGCCGCGGCCATGGCATCGGCGATATGGCCGGCAATCTGCTGCAGGCGCTGCACGCGGTCGAGCTGCGTGCCGATCTTGTTGTGGTAGACCACGCTGCCCAGTTGCGGCACGCGCGAGGCCAGGGTCTTCTTGCGGTCCTGGTCGAAGAAGAACTTGGCGTCCGCCAGGCGCGGGCGCACCACGCGCTCGTTGCCGGTGATGATGGACTGCGGCGTGTCGGTGGCCAGGTTGGAGACGATCAGGAAGCGATTGCGCAGGTGGCCGGCGGCGTCGGTCAGGGCGAAGTACTTCTGGTTGGTCTGCATGGTCAGGATCAGGCATTCCTGCGGGACTTCGAGGAAGGCCTCCTCGAAGTGGCAGGGATAGACCACGGGCCATTCGACCAGCGAGTTGACCTCGTCGAGCAGGGCGTCGGGCATGATGACCTGGTCGGCGCCGGCCTGCTCCAGCAGCGTGGTGCGGATGCGCTCGCGGCGCCCGGCGTAGCTGGCCAGCACGCGGCCCTTCGATTCCAGCACGGCGGCGTATTCGCCGGCATGGGCGATCTCGATCTCGCCGTCCGACAGGAAGCGGTGGCCCAGCGTGGTCCGGCCTGCCTGCAGCCCCAGCGCGCTCACCGGCACCACTTCGGCGCCGAGCAGGGCGATCAGGCGGTGCGCGGGGCGCACGAAGTTCACGGTGCTGCCGTCCGGGCGCTGGTAGCTCATCACCTTGGGGATGGGCAGGCGGGCGATGGTGTCGTCGAGCGCGGCCTGCAGGCCTGCCACCAGTTCCGCGCCGCGCGCGGTGTAGCGGTAGAACAAGGCGTCCGCCTTGCCGTCGGAGGCGCGCTCCAGGCCCTGCCAGTCGATCGACTCGACGCCCACCGACTTGGCCAGCGCGGCCAGCTTCTTGGCCAGCGGGGCGGTCGGCTCGCCATTGGCGTCGAGCGCCACGGACAGCGGCAGCACCTTCTCGCGCTGCTCGCGGTCGGGCGCGTTGCGGCGCACGCGGGTCACCTGCGCGGCCAGGCGGCGCGGCGTGGCGAACGCGGTGACGGCGGCGCCGTCATCGAGCAGGCCTTGGCCCGAAAGGCCCGCGAACAGGCCCTGCGCGAAGGCGTCGCCCAGTCGCGCCAGCGCCTTGGGCGGCAGCTCTTCGGTGAACAGCTCGATCAGCAGCGTATCGTTCGAATCGGTCAGGAGTTGCGACATGAATCGTTTCCAGCAAGTTGGGGCACGCGCTGCGCGTCAGCAGCGCGGTGCGGTAGTGGGTTCTACGCCGGACAGCAGCCACAGGCCGTTCTGCTGGCGGAATTGCAGCGTGGTCGCCACGCACTCAGTGTCTGCGCCGGCGGCGCTGCTGCCGCGTGCGCCAGGCGCGCCGGGAGCGGGACGCGGCGCGAAGAAGCGCGCATCGAGCCGGCGCAGGCGCTTGTCGTAGCGGATCTCGTCGATGCGGCCGCTGACCCAGAAATCGATCCTGGGCGGCAGCTGCGCCGCCGAGTAGTAGGTCTTGATCTGGCGCCGCACCCGGCCGTTGACGGTTTCGGTCTCGGTCCAGGTCAGCGGGTAGCGGATTGCGCTCTCGTAGGCGCGCAACGGCACGCGGTGCCAGCCCAGGTCCTTGGAGCCCGACAGGTCGCACGAGAACGTGCGCACCAGCTGGGTCCACTGGTCCAGCGAGTTGTTGGGGCCGAACGCACCATGCCAGTGCCGGTCGATGGCCTGTTGCAGCGCCTGCGGATTGGCCTCGCACACATTGGACAGGTCGGCCGGCAGGTACAGCACCTGCGGGCTGGGCACGGGCACGGCGGCCCTGGCGGCGCCATGCGCGGCCAGGGCCAGCACCGCCAGGGCAGCGCCCCGGCGCAAGGCGCCGCGCGCGGCGCGCGTCATGCGGCAGCCTCGCGCTCGCACATCGGGAAGCCGAGCGCCTCGCGCGATTCGTAATAGGCCTGTGCGACCGAGCGCGACAGGTTGCGGATGCGACCGATGTAGGCGGCGCGCTCGGTGACCGAGATCGCGCCGCGCGCGTCCAGCAGGTTGAAGGTATGCGCGGCCTTGAGCAGCTGCTCGTAGGCCGGCAGCGGCAGGCGCTTGGCGGCCTGCGCGGCGGCGTCTTCCGATGCCTCCTGCTGCCCCTCGACGGTACCCATCAGGCGCTTGGCTTCCGCCTCGTGCTCCGAGAAGTGACGGAACAGGATTTCCGCGTTGCTCTGCTCGAAGTTGTAGGTGGACTGCTCCACTTCGTTCTGGTGGTACACGTCGCCGTAGGTCAGGCGGCGCGTCTTGCCGTTCTCTTCCCACTCGGTCCAGACCAGGTCATAGACGTTCTCGACCTTCTGCAGGTACATCGCCAGGCGCTCGATACCGTAGGTGATCTCGCCGGTGATGGGCTTGCAGTCGATGCCGCCGACCTGCTGGAAGTAGGTGAACTGCGTCACTTCCATGCCRTTSAGCCAGACTTCCCAGCCCAGGCCCCAGGCGCCGAGCGTGGGGTTTTCCCAGTCGTCCTCGACAAAGCGGATGTCGTTCTGCTTGAGATCCAGGCCCAGCGCTTCCAGCGAGCCCAGGTACAGCTCCAGGATGTTCTCGGGCGCGGGCTTGAGCACCACCTGGTACTGGTAGTAGTGCTGCAGGCGGTTGGGATTCTCGCCGTAGCGCCCGTCCTTGGGGCGGCGCGACGGCTGCACATAGGCCGCGCGCCAGGGCTCGGGGCCGATTGCGCGCAGGAAGGTGTGCACGTGCGACGTGCCGGCGCCGACCTCCAGATCGATGGGTTGCAGGAGTGCGCAGCCCTGCCGGTCCCAGTAGGCCTGCAGGGTGAGGATCATTTGTTGGAAGGTCAGCATAGGCGAAGACGACGAAGACGAGTAAGGGCCCGCATGTGGTGCTCGATCACGCAGGGCCGGCAGGCAAGGGCGGAGGCCCGGCGGCAAAGCCGCCATGGCGACTCACGGGAATCGTGCCAAACCCTGAATTCTATCGGTTTTTTTTGCCCCGCCCGCCATCGGCACGGCCCTTGCATGTCTCGCGGCACCGGCGCAGCGCTGCGAGGCCGCGAGCGGGTGTCGGTGTTTCGCAACGAATCGGGTAAACACCGAAGCCTCCTAAAGGCCTGGCCGATACTTGTCGTTAGCGTTTTTGTATACAGTATTAGGTAGAGCTGTGCATAACAGCCGAACCGTCCGAATCAATCTATACGGGGGACACCGGTCATGTCGCTTCTTTCTCGCAAGCCCTATATCGTCGCCATCGCCGTGATGATCGCCGCCGCGCTGCTGTCTGCGGTGGCTGGCGTAGCGGCCTAGCCGCGCGCGCGCCGCCGCCAGGCGGCGGCCACCAGCACCAGCAGGCAGCAGGCCAGAGCGGGCACGTTGCCCCAGCGCACGAAGGGGGTGAGTCCCTGCGTGCCCTGCACCGTGGCCGCCAGCGTGCCGACCGTGAAGGTGGGCAGGCGTTCGCTCACCGTGCCATCCGGCCTCACCACGGCGGTCATGCCGGTATTGGTCGCGCGCAGCATCGGCCGGCGCGTTTCAAGTGCGCGCATGCGCGAGATCTGCAGATGCTGGTCCAGCGCGACGGTGTCGCCGAACCAGGCCAGGTTGGTGACGTTGGCCAGGATATTGGCCGGCACCGGCTGGCTGCGCAGGGTTTCGGCGATTTCCTCGCCGAACAGATCCTCGTAGCAGATATTGGGTGCCACCATGATGCCGCGCACCGGCAGCGGCGCCTGGTCCAGTCCGCCGCGGCGGAAATCCCCCAGCGGCATCTTCATCATGTTGACGAACCAGTGGAAGCCGAACGGGATGAACTCGCCGAACGGCACCAGGTGGTGCTTGTTGTAGCGGTAGAGCTGCTTGGTCAGCGGGCCCAGGCCGAACACACTGTTGGTGAAGTCGATCGGCGAATCCGCGCCTGCCGCGCCGAACAGCACGGTGGTGCCGCTGGCGGCGCTGAAATCGCGCAGCGCGATGGCAATGTCTACCGGCAGGTCCTGCAGGATCACCGGGAAGGCTGTCTCCGGCGTGACCACCAGGTCGGCCGGAGCCGCCGTGATGAGGTCGCGGTATAGCTCGATCGAGCGCTGCACGCCGACCGCTTCGAACTTGATGTCCTGCGCCACATTGCCTTGCAGCAGCCGCACCGAGACGGGCTTGCCGGCGGGCGTGGTCCAGGCCACCGGCGCCAGCGCCGCGCCAGCCAGGGGCAGGGCAAATGCGATCGCCAGGGCGATCAGGCCGTTGCGCCGGCTTCCGCGGCCCGCCCCGCGGCCGAAGCCGCGCACCGCCGCCACCAGCAGGGCGGCCACGGCCGCGGCCAGCGCACCGATGCCGTACACGCCCACCAGCGGCGCAAAGCCGGCCAGCGGGCCATCGCTGTGGGCGTAGCCGCTCGACAGCCACGGGAAGCCGGTAAAGATCACGCCGCGCAGCCATTCCGACAAGCCCCACGCCGCGCCGAAAGCCAGCGCGAGCCCCGGCGTGGACGACGAGCGCCGGCGTGCGCCCAGCCAGTGCCAGGCAGCGGCAGCCAGTGCCGGGTAGAGCGATAGAAAGGCGGCGAACAGCAGGACGGCCAGGATCGCCATCCAGGCCGGCATCTCGCCATAGACGTGCATGCTGATATAGAGCCACCACACGCCGGACAGGAACCAGCCCAGGCCGAAGGCGTAGGCGGTGGCGGCGGCGCTGCGCGCGCGCGGCGCGTCGGCGACCAGCGCTACCAGCCCGGCCAGCGACAGCAATTGAAGCCACCACCAGGTGTGCGGCGCGTAGGCCTGGGTATGGGCCACGCCGAGCATGGCGGCAAGCAGCAGGCGCGGCAGGCTGGCGCCGCGCGCGTCGTCGCGGCCGGCGCTTGCCGCGCCGGCATCGGTTGCGAACAGGCGCCTCATGCGCCGTCCACTTCAGGCGGGGCGAGGGCCGCTTCGCGGCGTACCAGCAGCAGGTGCGCCTGGCGGGCGTCGGCGCGCAGCACCTCGAAGCGGATCGGCGGCAACACCACCACCTCGCCGCGATGCGGCACATGGCCGAGGTGATTGCTCAGCAGGCCGCCCACGGTGTCCACGTCCTGGTCGGAGAAATGGGTGCCGAAGGTCTCGTTGAACTGCTCGATCTCGGTCAGGCCGTGCACGCGCCAGCCGCCGTCGGGCAGCTGCACGATGTTGTCGTGGTCCTCGTCGAGGTCGAATTCGTCCTCGATGTCGCCCACGATCTGCTCCAGCACGTCCTCGATGGTGACCAGGCCGGCGACACCGCCGTATTCGTCCACCACCATGGCGATGTGGTTGCGGTTGATGCGGAACTCGCGCAGCAGGATATTGAGGCGCTTCGATTCGGGAATGAAGACCGCCGGGCGCAGGGTCTCGCGCAGGTCGAATTCGTCGTCCGTGTAATAGCGCAGCAGATCCTTGGCCAGCAGGATGCCGATGACGTTGTCGCGGCTGCCTTCGTAGACGGGGAAGCGCGAGTGCGCTGTCTGCCGCATGAAGGGGATGAAGCTCTCCGGCGCATCGGCGATATTGACCATGTCCATCTGGCCGCGCGGCACCATGATGTCGCGCGCGGTCAGCTCGGAGACCTGGAATACGCCCTCGATCATGGAGAGCGAGTCGGCGTCGATCAGGTTGCGGGCGTGTGCGTCCTGCAGCACCGCCAGCAGTTCAACACGGGAATCGGGCTCGGGCGAAATGAAATCCGAAAGCCGTTCGAGCAGGGATCGGGGTCGGTCGGCTGGCTTCGAACTGGGATAAGGGTCGTTCATGGCGCGGCTAGCGCGTGGTGGAGATCGCTCAAAGGATACACCAAAAGAGTTTGCGTTCCGTGACAGCGCAAGGCCGCGCGACGCAGGCATCGCACCGCGCGGCCATGGGCGGGAGGGGCTCAGGCGCCCTTGCCGTGTGCCAGGTAGGGGTCGGCGAAACCGAGCGCCTGAAGCGTCTCGGTCTCGATCGCTTCCATCTCCTCGGCCTCGGCGTCGTCCTCGTGCTCGTAGCCCTGGGCGTGCAGCACGCCATGGACGATGAGATGGGCATAGTGCGCTTCGAGCGACTTCTTCTGCTCGCGTGCTTCCTGCTCCACCACCGGGCAGCACAGCACGATATCGCCGCTGACCGGGTCGGACTCGTGCTCGGCGTAGGCGAAGGTCAGCACATTGGTGGCGTAGTCCTTGCCGCGGTAGCTGCGGTTCAGGCCGCGGCCTTCTTCTTCGCCGACGAAGCGGATGGTCAGGGCGGCGTCGGCATAGAGCGCCGATTTCACCCAGGTCTGCACCTTGCGCTGCGTGGGCAGGCCGCGGCGGCCCTTGATGCCGTCGCCGTACTGCAGCGCCAGTTCCAGCCCGGGCGGCGTGGCGGGCGTGCCGGTGGTGGTGACCACGGGCGTGGCGGTGACAGCCACCGACAGCGCGTCATGGTTGTCCGGGCGCACCAGCAGGCCGGCCTGCTGGCGGTCGTCGGTGTGTTCGGCGAGCAGCGCGAGCACGCCGTCGGCGGCCTGCGAGAGGTCCACGGTGATGCTGCGGCCGTCGGGCAGCTGCACGCGCACGGCGTGGGCCTGCGCCTTGCGCGCGCGCCCGTCGGCGTCGAACAGGATCAGGCTGGCGGGGGCGCTCTTGGCGCTGGTGTTGGTGTTGGCGGTCATTCGGTCAGGCATCCCTGTGCTGGGCATGGTATTCGTCATAGGCATCCACGATGCGCGCCACCAGCGGATGGCGCACCACGTCGATGCTGGTAAAGCGGGTCATGGCGACGCCGCGCACGTCGCGCAGCACATGCTGCGCCTCCACCAGGCCGCTCTTCTGGCCGCGCGGCAGGTCGATCTGCGTGGTGTCGCCGGTGATCACGGCCTTGGCGCCGAAGCCGATCCGCGTCAGGAACATCTTCATCTGCTCCGGCGTGGTGTTCTGGGCTTCGTCCAGGATGATGAAGGCGTGGTTGAGCGTGCGCCCGCGCATATAGGCCAGCGGCGCGATCTCGATCATCTGCCGCTCGAACATCTTCTGCGTGCGGTCGTAGCCGAGCAGGTCGTACAGCGCGTCGTAGAGGGGGCGCAGATAGGGGTCGACCTTCTGCGCCAGGTCGCCCGGCAGGAAGCCCAGCCGCTCGCCGGCCTCCACCGCGGGGCGGGTCAGCACGATGCGCTTGACCGCGTCGCGCTCGAGCGCGTCCACGGCGCAGGCCACCGCCAGGTAGGTCTTGCCGGTGCCGGCCGGGCCGATGCCCAGGGTCAGGTCGTGGCCGAGGATATTGCGCAGGTAGTCGCGCTGCATCGGCGTGCGGCCCTGCAGCCCGGTGCGGCGCGTGTGCAGCACCGGCGAGTTGTCCTCGCCGGGATCGGCTTCGGCGGCGTCGCCGCCGTCCGGCACGTAGGCGCCGTGCGCGGCCGACTGGCGCGCCTCCACCAGGCCGARCTGCACGTCGTCGATCGACAGCGTGCTGCGGGCCTGGTTATAGAAGCGCTCGAGCGCCGCCGCGGCTTCGCGCGCGTAAGTGCCACGCACCGTCATGCGGTGGCCGCGGCGCTGGATGGTGACGTCCATTGCCTGCTCGATCTGGCGCAGGTTTTCGTCCAGCGGCCCGCACAGGTTCTGCAGGCGGGTGTTGTCGTCCTTGGGGGCGACGAATTCTGCTGATGGGATCTTCATCTGGGAGCGGGGCTTCCGATCGGGGTTTCTTGTTGTCGTTCCGGTCTGCGCCGGCCGGTCTCGGCCTACTGGCGCACCACGATCTCGCCGCGCAGCGAATGCGGGAAGGCCTCGGTGATCGCCACCTCCACCATCTCGCCCACCAGGCGGTCGCGGCTGGCCTGCGGCACGCCGGGCAGCGCGAAGTTCACCACGCGGTTGTTCTCGGTGCGGCCGTGCAGCTCGGTGGGGTCCTTGCGCGCCGGGCCTTCGACCAGGATGCGCTGCACCGAGCCGACCATGCCGCGGCTGATGCGCTGCACGTTTTCTTCGATGGTGGCCTGCAGGTGCTGCAGGCGCCTGAGCTTGACCTCGTGCGGCGTGTCGTCCGACAGGTTGGCCGCCGGCGTGCCGGGGCGCGGGCTGAAGATGAAGGAGAACGAGGTGTCGTAGCCGATCTCCTCGATCATCGCCATCAGCTTGTCGAAGTCCGCGTCGGTCTCGCCGGGGAAGCCGACGATGAAGTCCGACGACAGCGACATGTCGGGGCGGATCGCGCGCAACTTGCGGATGATGCTCTTGTATTCCAGCACGCTGTAGCCGCGCTTCATCGCCATCAGGATGCGGTCCGACGCATGCTGCACCGGCAGGTGCAGGTGATTGACCAGCTTCGGGCAGCGCTCGTACATCTCGATCAGGCGCGAAGTGAATTCCTTCGGGTGGCTGGTGGTGTAGCGGATGCGCTCGATGCCGGGGATCTCGGCCACGTACTCGATCAGCAGCGCGAAGTCGGCGATCTCGCTGGTGCCGCCCATGGCGCCGCGGTAGGCGTTGACGTTCTGGCCCAGCAGCGTGACCTCGCGCACGCCTTGTTCGGCCAGGCCGGCGATCTCCGCCAGCACGTCTTCGAACGGGCGCGAGACTTCCTCGCCTCGGGTGTAGGGCACCACGCAGTAGCTGCAGTACTTGGAGCAGCCTTCCATGATCGAGACGAAGGCGCTCGGGCCGTCGACGCGCGCCGGCGGCAGGTAGTCGAATTTCTCGATCTCGGGGAAGGAGATGTCCACCTGCGAGCGGCCGGTCTGGCGGCGGCGGCTGATCATGTCGGGCAGGCGGTGCAGCGTTTGCGGGCCGAACACCACGTCCACGTAGGGCGCGCGCTGCACGATGGCAGCGCCTTCCTGGCTGGCCACGCAGCCGCCCACGCCGATCACCAGCTCGGGCTTGAGCGCCTTGAGCGCCTTCATGCGGCCCAGTTCGGAGAACACTTTCTCCTGTGCCTTCTCGCGCACCGAGCAGGTGTTGAAGAGGATCACGTCCGCGTCCTCGGGGTTGTCGGTCTTCTCCAGGCCTTCGGTGGCATGGAGCACGTCCACCATCTTGTCCGAGTCGTACTCGTTCATCTGGCAGCCGTACGTTTTGACAAATACTTTCTTCATGGTGCCGGTCTCAGTGGTTTACCTGGGGGCATCAGGGTTTGGGGGGACAAATACGCCCGGCGCCACGGCTGCGCGCCGCGGCCCGGGTAGCGATCATCGCGCCGCTTTCTGTTCCAGCTCGCTCAGCACCCAGGCCGTCAGCAACTGGCCATAGAGATCGAGCTTGAAGCGTACCGGCAGCTTCTGGCCGGCCACGGAGCCGATCGTCAGCAACTGGTTGTCGGTGCCGAACAACCGCAGCCCGGGCGCCACGCCCACGGTCTTGCCGTCGAGCGTGGCCGTCTGCGGCGCCGCCGGCGACGGCGCGGCCATCACCAGCCTGGCCTTGCCCGCGTCCGCGGGAATCACCCGCAGCGGCGCTTGCGCCTGCGCGCCTGCCGGCAGCAGGACGGCGCCCGCGGCGAGCGAAGCGGCAAGCAGGCAGGCACGGACGAACAGGGCAGGGCGCGCGGCACGGTTGGCTGGCATGGAGGCTCCGGCGTGGGGTTCGGGAACTGGGTTCGGAAAACGCTGGGACGCCTCGGAAAGCGCGGCGTAACCCACCATTCTACCGCGCTCGCGGGGCCTCCCGCGCTGCGCGCATGCCGGGCTAGAAAAGGCTGGATGCCTCTTGCAGCACACGTTGCTTGGACACGGTGCCCATCAGTTCCCGCCCGGCCACATCGCGGATCAGCGGGATCCGATTGAGCGCGTGATGGGTGAACAGTTGCAAGGCGTCGGGCAGGTGCGATTCGGGCGTCAGCGTGGGGAAGTCGCGCTCGCACAATCCCAGCAGCGCCGCCCCGGGCTGCTCGCGCAGCGCGCGCTGCACGGCGTGGATCGACAGCGCCCCGAGCAGGCGGCCATCGGGGCAGACCAGGTAGAGATAGCGCGTGCCGGTCTCGGCGAACTTGTCGCTGGCCTGCCCGAGCGTGGCGTCGGGGCCGATGGTGGTGTCGGTGGGATCGCACAGCCCGGCCAGCGTCAGCGCCCGCGCGCGCTCGGCCGCGGCCGAGGCTTGCGTACGCTCGGCCACCACACTATAGAGGGACAGCGTCTGGCAGCGCGAAGCCGTGTAGTAAGCCGCCGCCGCGCCGATCATGCCGGGCAGCAGCAGCGCCGGCGCCAGCGTCATCTCGAACACCATCAGCACGGACATCAGCGGCGCCTGGCTGGTGGCCGCGAGGAAGGCGCACATGCCCACCAGGGGCAGCAGCGGCGCGCCGCTGCCGCCGGGCACCGCGGGCGCCAGCAACTGGCCGAGCGCCGCGCCCACGAACAGCGACGGGGTGAACACCCCGCCCACCGCGCCCGAGCCCATGCTCAGCACGGTGGCCAGCAACTTGGCCAGCAGCACGCCGGCCAGCGGCACGCTGAGCGGGTGCGCCTGCAGGATCGACTGGATGGTGTAGTAGCCGTTGCCGACCACCTCGGGCACCCAGATCGCCAGCACGCCCACCATCGCGCCACCCAGCGCGAGGCGCGGCACCAGCCCGCCGGGCAGCCGCGAGAAGGCGCCCTTGGCCATCGCCGAGGCGCGCATGAAGCCGGCGCCGGCCACCCCGGCCAGCACGCCCAGCAGCGCGGCGGCCACGAGCATCGGCGGGTGCAGCATGTCCGATGGCACCACGAGCCCGGGATAGAGCGGCTGCAGGCCACCGTGCAACTGGCTGACCACGGTGCCTGCCACCGAGGCAAGGAACAGCGGCATCAGCCGCTGCACCGCCACCGCGCCAAATACCACCTCGGCGACGAACACCGCGGCCGAGAGCGGCGTGTGGTAGACCGAGGCCAGGCCGGCCGCGGCCGCGCAGGCAGTGAGCATGCGCCGCAGGTTGGTGTCGCCGTCCGGGCCCGGGCGCGTGCGCGCCGACGGGAAGAGCGATCCGCACAGCGCCGCCAGCTGGATCATGGCGCCTTCCTTGCCCACCGAACTCCCGGTGACGATGGAGCAGAACGAAGACAGCGCCCGCAGCAGGGTGATGCGCACCGGCAGGCGTCCGGTGCCGCTGGCAACCGCCTCCATATAGTCGGAGACGCCCGGCTGGGCCGCGTTGAGCCGCGCGGCGGCGGTCAGCAGCAGGCCGGCGACCACGCCCCCGAGCGTCGGGATGACCACGCGCCAGGCCAGCGCCAGTCCCGCGAACACCGTGACGATATCGGCACGCGTGCCGAACATGACCAGGCCGCTGGCGTCCAGCGCCTCCTTGAACAGGGTGGTGACGATGGCAGCGGCGATCCCGACCGGGATGGCCGTGAAAAGCGTGACTTCCTGGTCTTCGATGAATCGGAACCGCATCGTGTCTGCATCCGGGGGCGAGGGGCCAAGCGCCGGCCTGCGCCCGTGCGCCGCGCGGCCACGGGCCAGGCCGGGCAAGGCTTGGCTGGCAGCATCATAGCGCAGCGCACGCCTCTTTTTTCCAGGGGGCCTTGCAAAGAGGCGTGCCGCGCGCAATGACGCGGTGAACTTTCTGAAACAGGTGCGGCACCTGCGCGCAAACGCCAGGCTGTTACACTAGCGGTCTTTCCTCCAAAGAAGCGGGGGCAGTCGCCTCGCTTCGCCGGTCGTGTTTCCCGGTTTTCGGTTTTCTCACTCACGTCGCCCCCGCGATTGGCGCACCACGTGCGCAAAGGGCGGCCGAAGCGTCAATTCATGTCTTTTTCCGAACTTGGCTTGTCCGACAAGCTTGTGCGTGCCGTGGCCGAACAAGGCTATACCACGCCGACCCCGATTCAAGCGCAGGCGATTCCCGCCATCCTCAAGGGAGGCGACCTGCTCGCCGGCGCGCAGACCGGCACCGGCAAGACGGCCGGTTTCACGCTGCCGCTGCTGCAACTGCTGTCCCAATCCCCGGCCAGCCGCGAGCCCGTGCGCGGTCAGCGCGCGCCGGTGCGCGCACTGGTCCTGACCCCCACCCGTGAACTGGCGGCGCAGGTCGAGGAAAGCGTGCGCAACTACGGCAAGTACGTCAAGCTGCGCTCGATGGTGATGTTCGGCGGCGTGGGCATCAACCCGCAGATCGAACAGCTCAAGCGCGGCGTCGACATCGTCGTGGCCACCCCGGGCCGCCTGCTGGATCACTTGTCCCAGCGCACCATCGATCTCTCGCACGTGGAAATGCTGGTGCTGGACGAAGCCGACCGCATGCTCGACATGGGCTTCATCCACGACATCCGCAAGATCCTGAACGTCCTGCCGCCGAAGCGCCAGAACCTGCTGTTCTCGGCCACCTTCTCGGACGAGATCCGTGGCCTGGCCGACCGCCTGCTCGACAACCCCGCCTCGATCGAGGTGGCACGCCGCAATACCACCGCGGAAACCGTCGCCCAGCGCGTCTACCCGGTGGACCGCGAGCGCAAGCGCGAACTGCTGGCCCACCTGGTGCGCGAGCACGACTGGCACCAGGTGCTGGTGTTTACGCGGACCAAGCACGGCGCCAACCGCCTGGCCGAGCAGCTCGACAAGGAAGGCCTGTCGGCGCTGGCGATCCACGGCAACAAGAGCCAGTCCGCCCGCACGCGCGCGCTGACCGAGTTCAAGGCCGGCACGCTGCGCCTGCTGGTGGCTACCGATATCGCCGCGCGCGGGATCGACATCGACCAGCTGCCCCACGTGGTCAACTACGACCTGCCCAACGTGCCTGAAGACTATGTGCACCGGATCGGCCGTACCGGCCGCGCCGGCGCAGAGGGCGAGGCGATCTCGCTGGTGTGCGTGGACGAGGCCGCGCTGCTGCGCGATATCGAGCGCCTGATCAAGCGCCAGATCGAGAAGACCGTGCTGCCGGGCTTCGAGGTGGACCCCTCGATCCCGCCCGAGCCGATCCAGAAGGGACGGCAGGCACGCGGCCAGGGCAATGGCGGCGGCGGTGGCCGCGGCCGTGCCCCGGCTCCGGCGGGCGGCGGCCAGCCGCGCGCGCGCGCGC
>NZ_JBFTNF010000103.1:0-17088 GCF_056397345.1 Cupriavidus sp. 05N38 | reverse complement strand
CGCCCGCTGCGCCGCCGGCGCCCTCGCCGCCCGCGCCCGGCTGGCCCGGCCACTGCGCGCGCAGTTGCGCGCCCGTGGGCAGCGGCCCGCGCTGCGCGAACGGGTCCTGGTCGAACTGCCACGGGTAGTCGGCCTCGCTGACCCAGGGCAGCGCATCGAGCGGCAGGCGGTAGCCCATCGGCGAATCGCCCGGCAGCAGGTACATGCGGTCGTCGCGGAAGAACCAGGGCCCGCTGACCCAGCGCTGGCCGTGCAGGGCCGGTGCCTCCTCGGCACCGGCGCGGCGCAGCGGCAGCACGTAGCCGCTCACCTGCGCCAGGCCCGCGCCGAACACGCGGCGCAGGCGCATGCGCTCCATCTCGTCGTCCAGCCGCGACTCGAGCGGGTCGACGTTGACCGGCAGGCGCCGCTCGCGCCACAGGTAGTACCAGGTGTCTTCATAGCCGGGCTGCACGAAAGCGGGGTCCAGGCCCAGGCGCGTGGCCAGGCTGTCGAGGAAGCGGTGTGCGTCGGCGTGGGTGTAGTCGGCCGGATGGCGCTCGTCGGCGAACAGCGACGGGTCCTGCCAGCAGGGCTCGCCGTCGGCGCGCCAGCAGATCGACAAGGCCCAGCGCGGCAGTTGCTCGCCCGGATACCACTTGCCCTGGCCGTAGTGCAGGAAGCCGCCCTTGCCGTAGCGGTCGCGCAGCTTGTGCACCAGTTCGGTGGCATAGCCGCGCTTGGTGGGGCCGAGCGCATCGGTGTTCCACTCCGCGCCGTCGCGGTCCTTGACCGCCACGAAGGTCGGCTCGCCGCCCATGGTCAGGCGCACGTCCTGCGCATCGAGCCGGCGGTCGACCTCGGCGCCGACCGCCGCCACCGCCTGCCATTGCGCCTCGGTGTAGGGCTTGGTCACGCGCGGCGATTCATAGATGCGCGTGATGGACATCTCGTGGTGGAACGCGACCTCGCTCTGGTCCACCGCGCCGCTGACCGGCGCCGCGCTGCCAGGCTCGGGGGTGCAGGCCACCGGGATATGGCCCTCGCCGGCCAGCAAGCCGGAGGTGGGGTCCAGGCCGACCCAGCCCGCGCCCGGCAGGTAGACCTCGCACCAGGCATGCAGGTCGGTGAAGTCCGCCTCGGCGCCCCTGGGGCCGTCCAGCGCCTTCACGTCCGGCGTCAGCTGCAACAGGTAGCCGGAGACGAAGCGCGCCGCCAGGCCGAGATGCCGCAGCGTCTGCACCAGCAGCCAGCCGGAGTCGCGGCAGGAGCCGGCGCCGGATTCCAGGGTCTGCTCCGGCGTCTGCACGCCGGGCTCCATGCGGATCAGGTAACGGATGTCTTCCTGCAGGCGCTGGTTCAGCGCCACCAGGAAGTCGATGGTCCGCTGCGGCGTGCGCGGGATGCTTTCCACGAAGGCGGCGAAGCGCGGGGTCGGCTCGCCCGTGACCAGGTACGGCGCCAGTTCGTGCGCCAGGCCCGGGTCGTAGCTGAACGGAAACTGCTCGGCGTAGGGCTCGAGGAAGAAGTCGAAGGGGTTGTAGACCGCCATCTCGACCACCAGGTCGACGGTGATCTTGAACTCGCGGGTCGGCTCGAGGATCACCAGCCGGGCGAGGTAGTTGGCGAACGGGTCCTGCTGCCAGTTGATGAAATGCTGCTCGGGCTCGATGCGCAGCGAATACGAAAGGATCGGTGTGCGGCAGTGCGGGGCGGGCCGGAGCCTGACCACCTGCGGCGATAGCTTCACAGGCCGGTCATACCGGTAGTGGGTGACGTGATTCAGTGCGACGTGCGTTGCCACAAAGGCCTCCCATTGGCGCAGAATTTGTGCCGTCTCTAGCAAGCAAGAGTTGTACCGCCCCGCGATGGCCAAGGCCCCGGGGACCCGGGTGCCGCTGCCGGAGGACCTCCCTTCCGGCGCGGTGCCCCGTCATGCCAGCACGGCAACGCTACCGCAGCATGACATGACGCCTGACCATGATGCCCGGCCATGGCGCCCGACCTGCGCCCCTACATGGCATCCTAAATGGCGTCCTACATGGCGCCGCCGCGCTTCGCCTTGAGTCCCTGCTCGAGCAGCGAACGCAGCTTGGCCAGCGCGCCCGGGTCGCCGTGCGAGGCCGAGCGCGCGTACCAGATCTTGGCCTGCTCGATATCCTTCTCCACCACGCCCGGCTCGCCGCGCTCGTAATAGCTGGCGACGATGTACTGGGCGCCGCTGTCACCGGCGGTGGCGGCGCGGCTGTACCACTGGAAGGCCTTGCCGTAGTCGCGCGAGACGCCCCGCCCGGTGAAATAGTTGGTGGCCAGCGCCACCTGGGCCTGCACATGGCCGCCTTCGGCCGCGCGCCGGTACCACTCGTTGGCGGATTCGAGCGAGCGCGGCACCAGGTCCCCGTGCTCGTAAAGCTCGCCGAAAGTGAACTGGGCGTGGGTCATGTCGTTGTCGGCCGCYCGGCGCAGCCAGATCAGCGCCTCCTGCGGGCGCACCGGCGTGCCTTCGCCGCGCAGCAGCATCATGGCGTAGTTGAACTGCGCCAGCCGGTTGCCTTGCTGGGCCGCCTTGGCGAAGTCGCGCAGGGCCGCATCGAAGGCGCCGGCATCGTAGGCGGCCACGGCCTGCTGCGTCAGCGCCTGCGCCGGCACCGGCGGCTGGGTTGCCGCCGCGGCAGGCGGCGCCGCGGCAAGACAGAGGGAAAGGCCCAGGGCGGCGGCGGCGGCGTTGACCGCGCACCATGACGGCGAAAAGAGACGGACAGGCGGCATGGCAGGCTCCAGGCAAGGCACGCGCTCACTCCAAGTCTACAAGTGTAGGCTTAGGAAGTCGCCAGTAGCAGTCGCAATCCAGCCGGAGAACTTACGGCAGGCGCCACCAGTCCGGCGCTGCCGGCGCAGGGATGGGTACGGTGCTGGGCAGGGCCTCGGCCTGCGCCAGCAGGGCTTGCGCCTCGGCATGCAGGCGCGCCAGGCAATCCGCCAGCACGCGCGCTTCGTCCGGTGCCAGGCAGCTCGCCAGGCGGGCATTGAACGCCTGCGCCTGGGCAAAGGCCAGCCGGTACACCGCCTCGCCCTCGGCGGTCAGCGCGAAGGCCGCGGCGCGGCGGTCCTGGGTGCGCGTGTCGCGCCGCACCAGGCCGCGCGCCATCAGGGCATGCACCGCGCGGCTGGCCAGCACCTTGTCCAGGCCGGCGCTCAGCGCCAGCTCGGTCAGGCGCGTGCCGGGCTGCTCGCCGAGAAAGGACAGCATGCGCCACTCGCGCCGGCTCACGCCCGCCGCCGCGCGCAGGTGCAGTCCGCTGGCGTTCAGCGCGACGCGGGTCAGGTGGTAGAGCCGGTAGTTCAGGAAATCGGCCAGCCGGGCCGGATGCTGCAGGGTGTGGCCGGCGTCCGCCGCCGGCTCGCCCTGCGCGGCGCAGGCTGCGTCCCGGTCCTCGCCGTCCCTGATGGCTTCGTTCATGCCGCACCCGCAAAATTGGTTGATTTTGTCAATTATATGGGTGGGTGTTAGCGTCCATGGGTCTATATAAAACCGGCTCGCCGCGGCGCATTCCGCACTCGCCGGGGTATGGCCAGGCAGCGCAAGGCAAGACGCACGGCGCGCAGATCGATGCGCGAAATCCGTCGTTGGCGCGCCCGGGCCGTATCGATAAATTGGCCGGCCTCGCCGCCGCCAGCACCGCTGGCGGCGCGACAAGCCGCCGAACCCAAAAGGAGAAACCGTGAACCCCGCCAAACTGCTGCGCGCACTCGTCCCCACCCTGGCCGCCATGTCTGCCCTGTCCGCCATCCTGCCGGCCACCCCGGCACTCGCCCAGAGCGAGCGCCCACTGCGCATCCTGGTGGGCTATCCCGCCGGCGGCACCGCCGATCTCGCGGCCCGCCTGGTCGGCGACAAGCTGCGCGAAGAGCTCAAGCAGACGGTGGTGATCGAGAACAAGCCCGGTGCCGGCGGCCGGCTGGTGATGGACTATGCCCGCACCCTGCCCGCCGACGGCAACACCCTGGTGGTGGCCAACTCGGCGGTGATGACCATCGCGCCGCAGGTCTACCGCAAGCTCAACTACGATATCCAGCACGACTTCGTGCCGGTGGCGCAGATCGCCAATTTCCAGCTGGCGCTGGCTGCCGGGCCCGGCACGCCGGCCAGGTCGCTCAAGGAGTACATCGACTGGCTCAAGGCCAGTCCGGCCAGGAACAACTCCTACGCCTCGCCCGCGCTTGGCAGCATTCCGCACTTCTTTGGCCTGCTGTTCGGCAAGCAGGTCGGCGTGGAGATGCTGYACGTGCCGTTCAACGGCTCCGCGCCGCTGATGAACGCCCTGGTCGGCGGCCAGGTGCCGGCGTCGGTCGACACGCTGGCCGACATGACCGAGATGCACCGCGCCGGCAAGATCCGCGTGCTGGCCAGTTCCGGCACGCAGCGCTCGGTCGCCCTGCCCGACGTGCCGACCTTCACCGAGCTCGGCTACAAGGACATCGAAGGCGTCGGCCGCTATGGCTTCCTGGCGCCGGCCGGCACGCCCAGGGCCACGCTCGATCGGCTCAACACGGCGATCGTCCATGCGCTGCAATCGCCCGACCTGCGCGAGCGCTTCCTCAAGCTGGGACTGGAGCCGCAGACCGGCAGCGCCGAGCAGTTCGGCAAGGTGCTGGCGGCCGATGCCGGCCGCTGGGGCCCGGTGGTAAAGAGCTCCGGTTATACGGGGGACTGAAAAAACCCGGCGAAATACAGCCGCCTGTTATTCGTCGCATCGATGAATTCGTATCGACGCCCAACCAGATCCAGCACGCCATGCCCACCCGCAACACCCTCTTCATCATGTGCGACCAGCTGCGCCAGGACCACCTGGGCTGCTATGGCCACCCCACGCTGCGCACCAGGAACATCGACGCCCTCGCCAGGCGTGGCGTGCGCTTCACCAAGGCCTTCGTCACCTCGGGCGTGTGCGGGCCGAGCCGCATGAGCTTCTATACCGGACGCTACCCGAGCAGCCATGGCGCCACCTGGAACCGCGTGCCGCTATCGGTGGGCGAAGTCACCCTCGGCGAATACCTCAAGGACAGCCAGCGAACGCTCGCGCTGGCCGGCAAGACCCACGTCATGCCGGACAACGCGAACATGAAACGGCTGCACCTCGACGGCGCCGGCGAGCTGGAGACGCTGCTGCGCAGCGGCCACTTCGTCGAAGTGGACCGGCACGACGGCCACCATGCCGAGCCGCGCAGCGCCTATGCCGAATGGTTGCGCCAGCAGGGCTACGACAGCGCCGACCCGTGGACCGACTACGTGATCAGCGCCGAGAACGCGCAAGGCGAGATCGTCTCCGGCTGGCAGATGCGCAACGCGGGCCTGCCCGCGCGCGTGGCCGAGCCGCACTCCGAGACCGCATACACCGTGGGCCAGGCCATGCAATATATCGCCGCGCGCGGCGACGAGCCCTGGGTGCTGCACCTGTCGCTGGTCAAGCCGCACTGGCCATACATGGCGCCGGCGCCTTACCACGCCGCCTATACGCTGGACGACTGCCTGCCGCTCAAGCGCCATGACGCGGAGCTGCAGGATCCGCATCCGGTGCTCGACGCCTACCGCACGCAGGAAGAATGCGCCAACTTCATGCGCAGCGAAGTCTCCGACACGGTGCGCCCCACCTACCAGGGGCTCGTGCAGCAGATCGACGACCGTCTCGGCGAACTATGGGACCAGCTCGAACGCCTGGGCCGCTGGGAGGACACCCTGATCGTCTTCACCGCCGACCACGGCGACTTCCTCGGCGACCACTGGCTCGGCGAGAAGGAACAGTTCTACGACACCGTGCAGAACATCCCGCTGATCGTCTACGACCCGTCGCCTGCCGCGGATGCCACGCGCGGCAGCGCCGATGCGCGCATGGTGAGCGCGGTGGACGTGGTGCCTACGGTGCTCGACGCGCTTGGCCTGCCGGCGGCCGATCATCGCGTGGAGGGCCGCTCGCTGCTCGACCTCACGCAGGCGCGCGATGGCGGGCAATGGCGCGGGTTCGTCGTCTCCGAACTCGACTACGCCTATCGCGGGGCCCGCGTCGTCCTCGGCCGCCATCCCGGCGAATGCCGCGCCTGGATGGTGCGCGACGCGCGCTGGAAATACGTGCACTGGCAGGGCTTCAGGCCGCAGCTGTTCGACCTGGAGAACGACCCGGACGAGTTCTTCGATCTTGGCCAGGATGCCGGTTTCGAATCCGTGCGTGCCGCCATGCGGATGCACCTGCTCGAATGGTTCTCTTCGCTCAAGCCGCGGACGACGGTGAGCAATGACGAGGTGGCGGCGAAGACCAATGTGTATAAGCAGGCGGGGGTGTTCTTCGGGGTGTGGTGAGGGCGAGGGGGGCGCCCTCCCCCCTTATCCCACGAAGCGGTATCCCACCCCCAGCTCGGTCATCAGATGCACCGGCTGCGTGGAGTCCTTCTCCAGCTTTTGCCGCAGGTGCCCCATGTAGACGCGCAGGTAGTGGCTGCTCTCCGAATGCGCGGGCCCCCACACTTCGCGCAGCAGTTCGCGGTGCGTCATCACCTTGCCGCGGTGCGCGATCAGCACGGCCAGCAGGCGGTACTCGATCGGGGTCAGGTGGATGGCATCGCCCGCGCGCGTGACCACGCGGTTGGCCAGGTCGACCTGCACTTCGCCGAAGGCGATCAGCGGCGTGCCTTGCGGGTTGAGCCGGGCGTGCCGGCGCAGCAGCACGCGCACGCGGGCGATCAGTTCGCCCACGCCGAAGGGCTTGGTGAGGTAGTCGTCGGCGCCGGCGTCGAGCGCGGCGATCTTGTCGTCTTCCCCGGAGCGCGCGGACAGCACCAGCACCGGCACCTCGGTCCAGGTGCGCATCTCGCGGATCAGCGTCATGCCGTCGCCGTCGGGCAGGCCGAGGTCGAGGATCACCACGTCGGGCTGGCGGGTGCCGGCGTCGATCAGGCCGCGCTTGAGCGTCTCGGCCTCGTGTATGGTGCAGCCCTCGGCCTGCAGTGCCTCGCGCACGAAGCGCCGGATATGCGGCTCATCCTCGACCAGCAGTACCGTGGGCGAAAAATCGAAAGCCATCTCAGTCTGGTTCCTTGTCTGTTGCTGCCCTTGCGGCGATGCCGGGCACGGGGTCCGGGTCCGGTTCCGGCTCGATCGCCGGCGGCGTGYCACGCGGCAGCGCCACCACGAAGCGCGCGCCGCCGCGCTCCATATTCTCCACCCAGATGCGCCCGCCGTGCGCCTGCACGATGGCCTCGCACACGGCCAGGCCCAGGCCCACGCCGGCGGTTGCCGATTCGCGCTCGCCGCGCGTGAACTTCTGGAAAATCGCTTGTTCCTGCCCGCGCGGCACGCCGGGCCCCTCGTCTTCCACCGCGAACCGCACCTCGGTGTCGGCCACCTCGCCCGACACCCGGATGGCGGTCCCCGCCGGCGTGTACTTGGCGGCGTTCTCCAGCAGGTTGCACAGCACGCGCTCCATCAGCACGGCGTCGCATTCCACCAGCGGCAGCGCGGACAGGTCCGCCACCGACACGCGATGGCGCGACAGCGCATCGCGCATGCCGGCCAGCGCCGCGCCCACCATTTCCTCGCACGACTGCCACTCCTTCTGCATGCGCACGTCGCGGCTTTGCAGGCGGGCCATGTCGAGCAGGTTGATCACCATGGTGCGCATGCGCAGGGCCTGCTCGCGCATCGCGCGCACCGTCTCGGCCAGCGCCGGCGACAACTCGGCGCGCTGCATGGTCTCGGCCATGCCGACCAGGCTGGTCAGCGGCGTGCGCAGGTCGTGCGACACGGCGGCCAGCAGCGAGCTGCGCAGGCGCTCGGATTCCATCGACAGCAGCGCCTGCTGCGCGACCTCCACATAGTGCAGGCGTTCGATCGCGATGGCGATCAGCGTGGCGAACACATCGACCTGGCGGCGCAGCTCGGGCTGGGCGAAGGCGCGCCATACCTGCGGCTCCACCGCGAGTACGCCGCGCGTCTGCATCGGCGCCTTGAGCGGCAGGTAGAGCACCGTGCTGCCGGGCAGCGTGTGCGTGCCGGTGCCGGCGGGCTTGCCGTGGTCGAACACCCATTGCGCAAGCACGGGGTCGATGGCGTCGCTGCCGCGTTGCGCCGGGTCGATCACCGGCGGCAGCAGGCGCCCCTTCGGCGAGACCAGGAAAAAGGCCGAGCGCGCGCCGAGCGCGGCCTGCAGGAAGCGGCTGCCGATGGCGATGATCTGCTCGGGCATCAGCGCGGCGGACAGCTCGCGCGCCAGCTCGTAGAGCGTGCGCGCCTCGGTCTCGCGCTGGACCGAGACCCTGGCCTGCTCGCGCAGCCCCGCGGTGAGCTGGCCGATCACCAGCCCGACCGCGAGCATCACGACAAAGGTCACCAGGTATTGCACATCGCTGACCGAGAACGACAGCCGCGGCGGCACGAAGAAGAAATCGAAGGCGGCCACCGACACCACCGAGGCGAGCGCGGCCGGACCGCGCCCGTGGCGCAGCGCCACCGCCACCACCGCGGCGAGGAACAGCATGGCGATATTGACCAGCTCGAACCACGGTCGCGCCAGCGCCGACAGCAGGCTCGCGCCCGCGCACCATGCCACCGCCCACAGGTAGTCGACGCGGCGCGCCGCCACGCTGCCGTCATCGACGGCCTCGCGGTCCTCGCGCACGTCTTCGCGCATATCGCTGCGGGCAGCCGCGTGCACGCGGCCGCGCGCATCGGCCGCCATGGCGTCGGCGGCGACCCGGATCACGTCGATCTCGGGGCAGCCCAGCGCCAGCGAGTCGGCAAAGCTGTGGCGGCCGAACAGCCAGGCGCGCGCGCCCAGGAATGGCGACAGCGACAGCGCCAGCAGCGCGCGTCCGCGCGCCAGCACGCCACCGCCCTGGCGGTGCCACGCGCCGGGCGCGCGCCCGACCACCACCTTGGTCAGGTTGTGGCGACGCACGTAGCCGGCCACCGCCTGCACGATATCGTTGCCGGCCAGGGTCTCGGTGCGCGCGCCGAGTTCCTCGGCCAGCCGCATCGCCTCTTCCAGGTTGGCGCGCTCCTGCGCCGCCAGCGGCGCCAGGCGCGGCGTGGCGACCGTGACCACGTGCCAGTCGCAATCGAGCTGGCCGGCCAGCCGCCGCGCGCTCTTGACCACCTGCGCGGCATCGTCGCCGCTGCCGATGCAGGCCAGCACCGCTTCGCGCGTGCGCCACACCGGACGGATCGATTCGGCATGGCGGTAGGCGCGCACATCGTCGTCGACGCGGTCGGCGGTGCGGCGCAGCGCCAGCTCGCGCAACGCGATCAGGTTGCCCTTGCGGAAGAAGTTGCTGGCCGCCGTGCGGGCCTGCTCCGGCATGTAGACCTTGCCGTCGCGCAGGCGCCGCAGCAGTTCGTCGGCGGGCAGGTCCACCAGGATCACCTCGTCGGCACCGTCGAACACGGTGTCGGGCACGGTCTCCCACACGCGGATGCCGGTGATGCCGCCGACCGCCTCGTTGAGGCTGTCGAGGTGCTGGACGTTGACCGTGGTCCAGACATCGATCCCGGCCGACAGCAGCTCCTCGATATCCTGCCAGCGCTTGGGATGGYGGCTGCCCTGCGCGTTGGAGTGCGCCAGCTCGTCAACCAGGACCAGCGCCGGACGACGCGCCAGCGTAGCGTCGAGATCGAATTCCTGCAGCACGCGGCCATCCATGCGCGGATGCGGGATCGCCTTCAGCGGCAGCCGCTCGAGGCCATCGAGCAGCGCCTCGGTCTCGGCGCGGCCATGCGTCTCCACCACGCCGACCAGTACGTCGCTGCCCTGCTCGCGCAGCGCGCGCGCCGTGGTGAGCATGGCAAAGGTCTTGCCCACGCCCGCCGACGCGCCAAAGTACACCCGCAGCTTGCCGCGCGCGGCGCGCTCGCCCTCCGCCTGCATGCGTTGCAGCAAGGCGTCGGGATCGGGCCGCGGCGGAGTGTCGCGCGTGGCGGTATCAGGCATGTGGGGCTTCAGCACGCGGAGGGCGAATGGATGTCGAGGATTGTGCCACGGCTACGCGCGGGCGCCCGTGCGATTGCGGCCCGGACGGAGTCGACAGGGGATGCACCACGGCCGCGCGAGGTGCCCGGGGGTAGTTGCCTGCTCTCCCCCGGCGCCTCTCCCGCAAGCGGGAGAGGCGAGCAAACCGGCAGGCATCCGGGCAGGCGCTTGCGCCCGCCAGCTCACGGCTTCTCTGCATCCAGCGCCAGGTTCAGCTGCAGCACATTGACCACCGGATCGCCCATCACGTGCAGCAGCGGGCCTTCCGTGTTGGCCGCCACCAGGGCCTGCACGCGTTCGAGCGGCAGGCCGCGCAGGCGCGCCACGCGCGCCGCCTGGTATTGCGCGGCGGCCGGGCTGATATGCGGGTCCAGCCCGCTGGCCGAGGCGGTCACCAGATCCACCGGCACCGGGGCCTGGTTGGCGGGATCGGCTTCGCGCAGCGCTTCGATGCGGCCGCGGGCGGCGTCGGTCAGCGCGGGGTTGCTCGGGCCGAGATTGGAGCCGGACGAGGCGGCCCCGTTATAGGGCATCGGCGCGGTGGCCGACAAGCGGCCCCAGAAATACTTCGGGTCCGAGAAAGGCTGGCCGATCAGCTCCGAGCCGACCGCCTTGCCATCCTTGACGATCAGCGAGCCGGCCGCCTGATGCGGGAACACGGCGCGCGACAGCCCGGTGATGACGCCGGGATAGAGCAGGCCGGTGACGACCGACAGTGCGACGAACACCGTCAGCATCGGGCGCAGCAGGCCGCCCTGGATGGGTGTGCCGGGCTGGCCGCTGGTGCCGCGGCCCTGGGGCGCGGCGGTGACTGGGGTAGGCATGATGACTCCGTTCAATGTCTTTGTCTGGGCTCGGATCGAGCCCGGGTCGGGCCCTGGCCGGGCCTTGTGCGGGCGGCGCGGCTCACGCCCAGCCGAACAGCACCAGGATCATGTCGATGATCTTGATGCCCACGAACGGCACCAGGATGCCGCCCAGCCCGTAGATCAGCAGGTTGCGCCGCAGCAGCACGGCCGCGCCGAGCGGGCGGTACACCACGCCGCGCAGCGCCAGCGGGATCAGCACCACGATGATCAGCGCATTGAAGATCACCGCCGACAGGATGGCCGAGGCCGGCGTGGCCAGGCCCATCACGTTGAGCCGGTCGAGCTGCGGATACGTGGTGGCGAACGCCGCCGGGATGATGGCGAAGTACTTGGCCACGTCGTTGGCCACGCTGAAGGTGGTCAGCGAGCCGCGCGTCATCAGCATCTGCTTGCCGATCTCCACGATCTCGATCAGCTTGGTCGGGTTGCTGTCGAGGTCGACCATGTTGCCGGCTTCCTTGGCCGCCTGCGTGCCACTGTTCATGGCCACCGCGACGTCGGCCTGCGCCAGCGCGGGCGCGTCGTTGGTGCCGTCGCCGGTCATCGCCACCAGGCGGCCTTCGGCCTGGTAGTCGCGGATCAGCTTGAGCTTGGCTTCGGGCGTGGCTTCGGCGAGGAAGTCGTCGACCCCGGCCTCGGCCGCGATCGAGGCGGCGGTGAGGCGGTTGTCGCCGGTGATCATCACCGTCTTGATGCCCATCTTGCGCAGTTCGCCGAAGCGCTCGCGGATGCCGGACTTGACGATGTCCTTGAGCTCGRCCACGCCCAGCACGCGCACCGTCTCGCCGCGGCCGTCGTCGAACGATTCCGCCACCACCAGCGGCGTGCTGCCGGCGCGGGCCACGTCGTCCACGGCCTGCATCACGGCGTCGGGGAACTTGCCGGCACGCTCGGTCACGTATTTGCGCAGCGCGTCGGCGGAGCCCTTGCGCACGCTGCGGCCGCCCGCGTCCACGCCGCTCATGCGCGTCTGCGCGGTGAACGGCACGAAGATCGGGCGCAGCGCGCTGATATCGGGCGCGGCGGCGCCGGACTGCTGGCGCGCCAGCGTCACGATGCTGCGGCCCTCGGGCGTCTCGTCGGCCAGCGACGACAGCCATGCGGCCTCGGCCAGCTGCTGCGCGCCCACGCCCGGCGCGGCGATAAAGCGCGATGCCTGGCGGTTGCCGTGGGTGATGGTGCCGGTCTTGTCGAGCAGCAGCACGTCCACGTCGCCGGCGGCTTCCACCGCGCGGCCGGAGGTGGCGATCACGTTGGCCTCCATCATGCGGCTCATGCCCGCCACGCCGATGGCCGACAGCAGCCCCCCGATGGTGGTCGGGATCAGGCACACCAGCAACGCGATCAGCACGGTGATGGTCACGGGCATGCCGGCCTTGGCCACGAACACGCTGTACACCGAGAACGGCTGCAGCGTGGCGGTGGCCAGCAGCAGCACGATGGTCAGGCCCACCAGCAGGATGGTCAGCGCCAGCTCGTTCGGGGTCTTCTGGCGCTTGGCGCCTTCGACCATGGTGATCATGCGGTCGATGAAGCTTTCGCCGGGATTGGTGGTGATGCGCACCACGATCCAGTCGGACAGCACGCGCGTGCCGCCGGTCACCGACGAGAAATCGCCGCCCGATTCGCGGATCACCGGCGCGGACTCGCCGGTGATGGCGCTCTCGTCGACCGAGGCCACGCCTTCGATCACGTCACCGTCGCCGGGCACCATGTCGCCCGCCTCGACCAGCACCACGTCGCCGCGGCGCAGCGCGGTGGCCGCGCGCGCCTCGGTGGCGCCGGCGGCGCGCCAGTCGCGCCGGCCTTCCTTGATCAGCTTGGCGGTGACGGTGGTCTTGAGCCCGCGCAGTGCTTCGGCCTGCTGCTTGCTGCGCCCTTCGGCGAGCGCCTCCGCGAAGTTGGCGAACAGCAAGGTGAACCACAGCCAGACCGAGACCGCGAGGATGAAGCCCGCGCTCTCGCCGCCCGCGCTGGCGGGCGAGAACAGGGCCCGGAAGAACAGGATGGTGGTCAGGATGCTGCCCACGTAGACCACGAACATCACCGGGTTGCGCAGCTGGTCGCGCGGCGCGAGCTTCTTCAGCGCGTCGAGCAGGGCCGGCTTGACCAGCTCGGGGGCGAACATGCCGCCGCGCGGCGGGCGCTGGTGACCGCCACCCTTGTGCGTGCCGTGGGCCGGCGCACCCAAGGGGGCCGCCGGTGTGGTGTTTGCAGGTGCCGCGCCGGMSTGCTTGCCGCGCGTCACCATCGATTCTTGTTGCATGCGTTTCTCCGCAATACGCTGATCTGCTTCGAGATGCCGCCCGCGTGAAGGTCACTGCCGGGCGGCCATCCCCTGGCTACTTTCCTGCCGCCGTGACCACGGCGCCCTGAAGCTGCTCCGCCACCGGCCCCAGCGCCAGCGCCGGGATATAGGTGAGCGCGCCCACCATCAGCACCGAGCCGACCAGCAGCACCACGAACAGCGGGCCGTGCGTGGGCATGGTGCCGCCGGTCACGGGCAGGCGCTTCTTGGCCGCCAGCGAGCCCGCCATGGCGAGGATCGGCACGATGATCCAGAAGCGGCCGAACCACATCGCCGCGGCCAGCAGCACGTTGTAGAACGGCGTGTTGGCCGACAGCCCGGCGAAGGCGCTGCCGTTGTTATTGGCCGCCGACGAGAGCGCGTAGAGGATTTCCGAGAAGCCGTGCGTGCCGGGGTTGAACACCCCCGCGCGGCCCGGATCGGCCATCACCGCCACCGCGGTGCCGAGCAGCACCAGCAGCGGCGTGACCAGGATCGCCACGGCGGTCATCTTCATCTCGTAGGCTTCGATCTTCTTGCCCAGGTATTCCGGCGTGCGGCCGATCATCAACCCGGCAATGAACACCGCCAGCACCGCGTACACCAGCATGCCGTACAGGCCCGAGCCGACGCCGCCGAACACGACTTCGCCGAGCTGCATCAGCAGCATGGGCACCAGCCCGCCGATGGCGGTAAACGAGTCGTGCATGGCGTTGACCGCGCCGCACGAGGCCGCCGTGGTGATGGTGGCGAACAGCGCGCTGGCGGCGATGCCGAAGCGGGTCTCCTTGCCTTCCATATTGCCGCCGGCCTGCAGCGCRCTGGCCGCGTGATCGATCGGCAAGCCCGCCAGCGCGGCATTGGCCTGCTGCTCGGACAGCGCCGCCACACACGCCATCACGATGAAGATCACCGCCATCGACGCCAGCACCGCCACGCCCTGCCGGCGGTCCATCACCATCTCGCCGAACGTGAAACACAGCGCCGCCGGGATCAGGAAGATGGCCAGCATCTCGATCAGGTTGGCGAGCTCGGTCGGGTTCTCGTACGGGTGCGCCGAGTTGGCATTGAAGAAGCCGCCGCCGTTGGTGCCGAGCATCTTGATGGCTTCCTGCGAAGCCACCGGGCCCATGGCGAGCGTCTGCTTGTCTGTCTTCATGGCGTCAAGCACCGGCGCGCCCTTGGCGTCGAGCACGGGCTGGCCGGCGGCGTCCACCTTGGGCTGGCTGTACTCGACCGGGGTCACCAGCGCGACATCCTTGTAGCCGTCGAAATTCTGGATCACGCCCTGGCTGACCAGCGCCATGGCGACGGCGGCCGACAACGGCAGCAGCACGTACAGAGTGCTGCGCGTCATGTCCACCCAGAAGTTGCCGATGGTGGCCACGCTCTGGCGCGCGAAGCCGCGGATCAGCGCGAACACCACGGCGATGYCGGTGGCCGCCGAGACGAAGTTCTGCACCGTGAGCGCCAGCATCTGCGTGAGGTAGCTCATGGTGGATTCGCCGCCGTAGGCTTGCCAGTTGGTGTTGGCGACGAAGCTCACGGCGGTGTTGAACGACAGGTCGGGAGAGACCGCGCCGAAGCCCTGCGGGTTCAGCGGCAGCCAGCCCTGCAGGCGCTGCAGCGCGTACACCGCCACCACGCCCAGCATATTGAAGACGATGACCGCCACCGCGTATTGCTTCCAGCCCATCTCGGCGTCGGCGCGCACGCCGCCCACGCGGTAGAGCAGGCGCTCGAACGGCCGGCCCCAGGCGGTCGCCCGATATGCGCCGTCTTCCATTGCGCGGCGGATATAGCGCCCCAGGAAGGGCGCGAGCGCCAGCAGGATGGCGAGGTACAGGACAAGAAGTCCCAGGAATTCGGTTGACATCAGAATTTCTCCGGCCGGAACAGGGCAATCAGGAGGTAGATGAAGACAGCGACGGCGAGCACGCCGCCCAGCAGGTCGGCCCAGTCCATCACAGCCCCCTGTCGGTAGCGCTGTCCTTGCGGCGCGCGTCGGCGCGTTGCGCGCCCGGGCCGTCGGCCGCACTTGGCGGCTTGCCGCCAAGTGCGGCGCACAGCGCCAGCAGTGCGCCAGTCAGCGCACCGAACAGCAATAAACCGATGAAATAGATCCCGTCCATGGCAATACACCGTGAGTGATTCACAGCTGGGAGGTTAAGGATCGAGCGGTAAAAACGGGGTAGAGAGGGGGGAGGGGGGTGTAAAGAAGATATAAAAATGACGGGCCGGCGCGCGTGCGCCGGTACCGGCCACGCCGATGCCGGAAAGGAAGGACGGCCGTGCCGGGGGCGTCGCCCGCCTGGGGAAAGCCTTGTCCCGCCTGCCGCGGACGGCTAGATCCAGCCCGACTTGTGCAGTTTTCGCCAGAGTCCCGCGCAGGCCAGCGCGGTCACGCCGATCACCGTCGGGTAGGCGTAGTGGAACTTCAGTTCCGGCATGAAACTGAAGTTCATGCCGTACAGGCTGAACACCACCGTGGGAATGGCCAGGATGGCGCCCCAGCCGGCCAGGCGCTTGACGATCTCGTTCTGGCCCACGGTGACCAGCGCCAGGTTCACCTGCACCGCCGTGGTCAGCATCTCGCGCACCACGTCGAGCGTGCGCACCAGGCGGCTGGCGTGGTCTTCGATGTCGCGGAAATAGGCGCGCAGCTCCTTTGGCACCAGTTCCTCGTGCAGCCGGATCAGCTGTCCGCAGATCTCCTCGATCGGGTAGACCGCGTTGCGCAGGCGCAGTACCTGGCGCTTGATGTGGTACAGGTGCTCGATCGCGGCGCGGTCGAACTCATCGCGGAAGATGCCCTGCTCGAGCTGCTCGAAGGCATCCTCGAGCCGGGTGACGATGGGCATGTAGTGATCCACCACGAAGTCCATCAGCGCATAGAGCACATAGCCCGGGCCGTTGGCCAGCGCGCGCGGATCGCTCTCGCAGCGCTCGCGCACCGGGGTGTAGCTGCTGCTGACGCCGTGGCGGACCGACACCACATAGTTCGGGCCCACGAACAGGTGGGTCTCGCCCACCACCACTTCCTCGTCGACCAGCTGGGCGGTATTGAGCACGATGAAGATGGAATCGCCGTAGGTCTCCAGCTTGGGCCGCTGGTGTGCGTCGAGCGCATCCTCCACCGCCAGGTCGTGCAGGCCGAATTCCTGCTGCACCTTGCGCAGCAGCGGCAGGTCCGGCTCGTGCAGCCCGAGCCAGACAAAGGTGCCGGGCACGGCGATGGCGTCGCTGATCTTGTCCACCGCCACATCCCCCAGCCGCTTGCCGTCGCGGTAGGCCACGCTATTGACGATTGCACCCATGCATACTCCCTTGTCTGGATGGCGCAATCGTAACAAGAGCGCGGGCCCGGCGGGAAGCTGCGCGGAGGGAGGGCGGCAGCGAGTGTCGTTCCCTGCGCGGGGATGCGGCGGGGCCGGTTCGTGCGCGCCCCATCCGGCACTGGAGAGGATTGCGGGGGTATTTGTTACAGTTCTGCCTCCAGCTGACGTTAGAATGTCCCATTTCCACGGTCACCGACTATGTCCCAGAAGAAATCGCCACGCTTCGAGCTGCGCAGTGGCAATGTCGACGCCCTCCTCCTCGCTCTCAAGTCCGCTGACATGGCAGCGCTGCGGGACGACCTTCTGTCCCGCTTCGAATCGACCCCTGATTTCTTCTCCAACGATGTCGTCGCGCTGGATCTGCGCCGCCTGGAAGGCGACGACCGGATCGCGCTGGACATGGTGATCGAGACCCTGACCCAGCTCAAGGCCCGCGCCATCGGCGTGGTGGCGCGCGAAGCCCAGCGTGACTGGGCGGCGTCCTTCGGCCTGCCGCTGCTGGACAGCCATAGCCGCCGCGGCGGCCGCGACGAGGCCGCGCCGGCCGCGACCCAGGCCGAAGCGCCCCCCGGGGCACCGGCCGGCGGGCAGGCGCAAGC
>NZ_JBFTNF010000102.1:0-17304 GCF_056397345.1 Cupriavidus sp. 05N38 | reverse complement strand
ACCATCAGCGCATCAACGCCTATGTGGCGCTGGTGGGCAAGCAGCCGCTCGATACCTCCCAGTTCGAGAGCCAGGTGTTCAGCGAAAGTGCTGACCTGATCAAGGAGAGCCGCGCGCTCGAAGACGTGATGGCCAAGATGGTCAAGCGCCGCGATGACCGCGCGCTGGCCAATATGCAGGAAGCGCGCGGCGTCTATGAGGCTTCGCGCCTGTGGATGCTGGGCCTGGTGCTCGGCGGCCTGGCCGTTTCCGTGGCGCTGGGCGCCTTCCTGGCGCGCACGTTGTCGCGCCAGCTTGGCGGCGAGCCCGGCTATGCCGCGGCCATTGCCGCGCGCATCGCCGGCAGCGACTTCTCTGGCGAGGTCAAGCTGCGCAGCGGCGACAAGACCAGCCTGCTGCACGCCATGAAGCAGATGCAGCAGCAGTTGTCGGCCACGGTGCGTGACTTCAAGGAGTCGGCCGAGTCCATCGCTTCCGCCTCGCGCCAGATCGCCGCGGGCAACAGCGACCTGTCGCAGCGCACCGAGCAGCAGGCGGCCTCGCTGGAAGAGACCGCGTCGAGCATGGAAGAGCTGACCAGCACCGTGCGCCAGAACGCCGACAACGCGCGCCAGGCCAGCGGCCTCGCCGCCAACGCTTCCGAGACCGCGGTGAAGGGTGGCGAAGTGGTCGGCCGCGTGGTGCAGACCATGGACGAGATCAACGATGCTTCGAAGAAGATCGTCGACATTATCGGCGTGATCGAAGGCATTGCCTTCCAGACCAACATCCTGGCGCTGAACGCCGCGGTGGAAGCCGCGCGTGCCGGCGAGCAGGGCCGCGGCTTTGCCGTGGTGGCTGGCGAAGTGCGCAGCCTGGCGCAGCGCAGCGCCAACGCCGCCAAGGAAATCAAGGGCCTGATCGGCGACTCGGTGGCGCGCGTGGAGAACGGCTCGGCGCTGGTGGACCAGGCTGGCAAGACCATGGGCGAGATCGTGCAGGCAGTCAAGCGCGTGACGGACATCATGGGCGAGATCAGCGCGGCCTCGGCCGAGCAGAGCTCGGGCATCGAGCAGGTCAACAAGGCCGTGGCGCAGATGGACGAAGTCACGCAGCAGAACGCGGCGCTGGTAGAGGAAGCCGCGGCCGCGGCAGGGTCGCTGGAAGACCAGGCCGCCCGCCTGCAGGCTTCGGTGGCCAGCTTCCGCCTGGCCGACGTGCAAGGCGCCGCCGGCAGCCGCGTGGAAGCGCCGCGCGCCAGGGCGGCGGCGGTATCGCGGCCGGCGCGCATCGAACCGAAGGCCCCGGCGCCCGTCCATTCGGCCGGCAGCGAGGCAGAACCTGCCGTGGCGGACGAGAAGGGGGCGCCGGCCGCCACCGTGCCGGCCGCCACCGCGCGCGCTGCGCGTCCCGCCGCGATGGCGACGTCGGACAGCGGCGACTGGAGCGCATTCTGAGGCGAGGCCTCTTCGAGGCGGCGACGCATCGCCTGATGCTGCCGGCATTGCCGGCAGCGCCGCTTTTCTGCGCCAACGTCAGCACTGAACCCCATGACAACGGAAATCTCCCTCGCGCTGTCCGCAGAGACAGCCGCCAAGCTCCGCGCCGAGTTCGACCACTTCGTCAAGCTCTCCACCGGGCTGGACCACGAATTCACGCCGCCGGACTATGACGATTTCCTGCGCGCGCGCCTGCTCCACCACGATGGCCCGCTGACCGAGCGCGCCGTCACGCGGCTGCTCTCGGGGGGCGAGTACGCATGGGCCAAGCGCGTCTTCAACAAGCAGCTGCCCAACGCCATGGCCACGCTCATGCGCGACGCGCAGCGCTTCGGCTACGGCCTGGCGGTGCGCTACGAATGGACGCCCCAGGAGCGCCTCGCGCACGCCCGGGAGTGGTCTGAGCAGATCCTGGAGGACGCCGGGGCGGACCTGGCCTTCACCGAGCCCCTGGCGTCGCAGCTGGCCGGCTCCGCGGTTGATATCCGATCGCTGGAGGAGCAGATGCAGACGCCCGCATGGCGCGTGGCGGAGAGCCTGCGCAGCCGCGCCTACGACGTCCTGTACCGGGTGCAGACCGAGCGCGGAGCGGGCGCGGCACGCGCCCGCCTGGGCGAACTGCGCGCGCTGCTGGCGCTGGCCATGGACTACGGCACGGTGAGTGCCGAGGAGGCCGAGCGCGTCATGGAGCAGGTGGAGCAGACCTGCCCGCATCTGTTCCGCGAGGAGCCCGACGACCTGTTTGCGCGGGTGGCCGCATGGCTGCGGCGCGCACTACTGCAATGAGCGTTTTCGCGTCAATAGAGGAATGCGACTACAAGCCTCGGGGGGCGCATTTTGCACCCTGCGGCGGGTGGCGTCCGGCGCATTTTAGACGTTTTCCTCTGTTACAAACCAGTAACAGATTTGATGCAAATCACATGACGAATCTGTGACTTGTTACAAACTTCGTGTCCCATGTATGTTTCATGCGACATTTGCTTACCCCAACGTAAGGGGGGATTGGCAGTCTGGTCCAATTGCCGATATAACTCTCACAGTCCTACTTACACTCTGTAACACTTGTAACGTTTGAGATAAGTCTGACCGAGCGCAGTTCCTTAGTCGTACGCAGTACCCGTCGAACACGCAAGCAAACGATCTGGTCGCCTTCAGCCTTCGGCTGCGGGTAAGCGCCGGACAAGCGGTCGAAGGGTTTTTGGTAGCGGGGAAAAATTGGAAAGCAGTGAAGTTCTCCAGGAGATCAGGGAGGTCAATCTCGCCTATCTGCTGCTCGCGCAACGCCTGGTGCGCGAAAACCATCTGGAAGCCATGTTCAGGCTCGGCGTCAGCAAGGAAATCGCTGACATCCTCGCCAAGCTGACACCGGCCCAGCTCGTCAAGTTGGCAGCGTCCAACATGGTCTTGTGCCGTTTCCGGTTCGACGACCATGCCTTGCTGTCGACGCTCACCCATACGGCCAAGAGCCATGATATGCAGCAGATCCATGCTGCGATCCTGCTCGCACGGCAGCCCGTGGAGTCGCTCAATTGACCGCGCTCCTGCAGGCCCAGCCCGCCCGGAGTTTCACGGCCACTCCAGTCCCAAACCGCAAGAGCGTGCTGCAGGACGCCAACCAGACCCAGCTCGCCATCGAGCTGATCGGCCTGGGTGCCCGTCTTCAGGTGCTCGAAGCCGAGACCACGCTCTCGCGCGACCGGTTGATCCGCCTCTACAAGGAGCTGCGCGGCGCCTCGCCGCCCAAGGGCATGCTCCCGTTCTCGACCGACTGGTTCACCACCTGGTTGCCGAACATCCATTCCTCGCTGTTCTTCTCGGCCTATCAGTTCATGGTCCAGCAGGGCGAGACCGCCGGCATCCGCGCGGTGGTGGCGAGCTATCGGCTCTATCTCGAGCACGTCTCGCTACTCGGCAGTGAAATTGTCTTAAGTTTCACCCGTGCATGGACGTTAGTACGGTTTTTCGAGAGCAACATGCTGCAGCTTTCCAGCTGCACGTGCTGCGGCGGCCAGTTCGTGACACACGCCTACGAGCCGCATGCGAACTTCGTATGCAGCCTGTGCCGGCCGCCGTCGCGCGCCGGCAAGGCCAAGAAGCTCCCGAAGGACGTCGCTCCCACGCAAGTCGTTGCCTGACTGAGGCGATTCGGTAGAGACATCCCCGGACGGCCCGGGCAGGGTTCCTGCCCGGCCCGCCCGCGGGAATCCTGCGGCCGTGCGCCGCGGATGCCACAGGTACGGCATTCGCGCGCACGACCCGTGGCACACCCTGAAGCGTACCCACGCCGCGCACGGGCCATCGCGGGAACTCGCGAGAAAACTCAAGCTTATTCACCGGATTGTCGATATTCGCGTTGGAAGATCATCAATGCCGTATCAATAGGTCTTCAAGTCTTGCCGTCTCAAGTCGTTAATCCATAGGACTGCAGGGCTTCAGGGCTCCGGATCCCGGAGTCCGGGGGCGGCGTACGTGGTTGCTGGGTCTTGCCAGGGCAAGCGGTCCTTCCTCCTCTCCCGGAGAAGCGGCCCTTGTGCATGCCTGACGCGTGTTTTACTGACGGGGAATCGATCGTGCTAGTTGTAATTGGCTATGTTGTCGTGATGGTGGCGGTGCTTGGTGGATATGCCATGACCGGCGGCCATATGGGCGCGCTTTATCAACCCGCAGAGTTTGTCATCATCGGCGGCGCGGCTGTCGGTGCGTTCATCAGCTCAAACAACGGCAAGGCCATCAAGGCCACCATGCGTGCGTTGCCGACGCTGTTCCGCAGCAGCAAGTACAGCAAGGCGCTGTACATGGAAGTCATGGCACTGCTCTACGTGCTGCTGTCCAAGGCCCGCCGCGAAGGCATCCTGTTCCTCGAGAAGGAGATCGCGGATCCGGCCGCCAGCAGCGTGTTCAGCCAGTACCCGCGCATCCTCGCCGACCCCGCGATGATGGAGTTCCTCACGGACTACCTGCGCATGATGGTCAACGGCAACATGAATGCCTTCGAGATCGAGGCCCTCATGGACCACGAGATCGAGACCTACCGCCACGAAGCAGAAGTCCCCGCTCATGCGCTGGCGCGCATCGGCGACGGCCTGCCCGCATTCGGCATCGTTGCCGCCGTCATGGGCGTGGTGCATGCGCTGGGCTCGGCCGACCTGCCTCCGGCGGAACTCGGCGCGCTGATCGCCCATGCCATGGTCGGCACCTTCCTCGGCATCCTGCTGGCCTACGGCTTCGTCTCGCCGCTGGCCGCGCGGGTCGAGCACCAGGTGGCCGAATCCATCAAGATGTACGAGTGCATCAAGGTCAYGCTGCTGGCCTCGCTCAATGGCTACGCACCGCTGGTGGCCGTGGAGTTTGGCCGCAAGGTGCTGTACTCCAGCGAACGCCCGTCCTTCCTCGAGCTGGACGACCACGTCCGCGAGGTCAAGAGCATCACCTAAGCGGCAGGAGCTACAGCGATGAGCAGCGCCCATGATATGCGCCCGATCGTCGTCCGCAAGTCTCGCGGACACGCCAAGCCGCACGGTAACCACAGCTGGAAGATCGCCTACGCCGACTTCATGACGGCGATGATGGCCCTGTTCCTGGTGCTATGGCTGCTGCGTGCGTCGACGCCGAAGGACCTGGTGCAGCTGGCAGAGTATTTCCGCACGCCGCTGAAGGTGGCGATAGCGGGGGGGAACAAGAGCAGTCTTTCCTCCAGCGTGATTCCCGGCGGCGGGCTCGACATCACGCGGCAGGACGCCGAAGTGCGCAAGACCCCTGARGACGCCACGGAAAAGGCCAGGGAGCGCAGGGAAGGCGAGCGTCTGCGCGCGCTCAAGAACCGCCTCGAGCAGATCATCGAGAACAATCCGGTGCTGCGCCAGTTCCGCCCGCAGCTGCTGCTGGACATCACCAGCGAAGGCCTGCGCATCCAGATCCTGGATACGCAGAACCGCCCGATGTTCCGCACCGGCAGTGCCGCGGTGGAGCCGTACATGCGCACCATCCTGCGCGAGATCGGCCCGGTGCTCAACGAGATGCCCAACAAGGTCAGCCTGTCCGGCCATACCGACGCGGCCAACTACTCGAACGGCGAGCGCACGTACAGCAATTGGGAGCTGTCTTCGGACCGCGCCAATGCCTCGCGGCGCGAGCTGATCGGTGGCGGCATGAACGAAGGCAAGGTGCTGCGCGTGATCGGCCTGGCCGCGACCATGCCGCTGGACAAGAAGGACGAGCTGGCGCCGGTGAACCGACGCATCAGCATCGTGGTGCTCAACCAGCGCGCGCAGGCGCGGATCGAGGCAGAGAATGCCAGCGCCGCCGAGGTCTCGGTGGCGGCAAAGGCAGGCGAGGCAGGCGAGCAAATGCAGGCAGGCCTGGCGGCCGCCTCGGCGCCCGCCGCGGCAAAGGCGGCTTCGGCCCCGGCAACGGCGCAGGGCAAGGCGGCACAGGCCCCCGCCTCGGCCCCGGCCGGCAAGGGCAGTGTTCAATGAAGTCCGCCCGCCATGCCGGCGGCGGTCTTCGCAGCGAATTTCAGTGAGCCAGGACGGTTATGTCTGTCGATATCGATATCACACAGTTCTACCAGACCTTCTTCGAGGAAGCGGAGGAGCTCCTCGTGGAAATGGAGCAGCTGCTGCTCGGGCTGGATCTCGAATCCCCCGACGCGGAAGAGCTCAACGCGATCTTCCGCGCGGCCCACTCCATCAAGGGCGGCGCGGCAACCTTCGGCTTCGCCGCCCTGACCGAGACCACGCACCTGCTGGAGAACCTGCTCGACCGCACGCGGCGGCGGGAACTCGCGTTGTCCCGCACCATCATCGACACCTTTCTGGAAACCAAGGACGTGTTGCAAGATCAGCTCAACGCCTACCGTAACGGTACCGAACCCGATCCGGGAACGCTGGCGCGTATCTGCGCCGTCCTGCAACAGCTGGCGCACGAAGCCGCCGGTGGCGCACCCGCGCACGCCGCGGCTCCCGCTCCGGCCCCGGTAGCGGCGGCGCCTGCGCCGGCGGCCGCGGGCAGCGGCCTCAAGGTGACGCTGATCAACGTCTCGGCGGCGGACCGGGCCCTGCTGCGCGACGAACTTGGCAACCTTGGCGAGATCACCGGCCAGCAGGAAGAGGGCGGCAACCTGAGCGTATGGTTGTCGAGCCAGTGCAGCGCCGACGACATCATCGCGGTGTGCTGCTTCATCGTCGACGGCGACCAGATCGTCGTGGAGGCAGCCGGCGCGACGCCGGCTGCCGAAGCCACTGCAGCCGTTGCCGCAGCGCCGGCTCCGGCACCGGCTCCGGCCGCCGCCCCGGCGGCGGCGTCCGCGCCGGCAAAGGAAAAGGCCAAGGCTCAGCCTGCCGCCGCCGCGCATGCGCAGGAGTCCGGCTCCATCCGCGTGCCGACCGAAAAGGTCGACCAGATCATCAACCTGGTCGGCGAACTGGTCATCACGCAGTCGATGCTGGCGCAGACCGCCTCGGCGCTCGACCCGGTGCTGTTCGACCGCCTGTTCTCCGGCATGGGCCAGCTCGAGCGCAATGCGCGCGACCTGCAGGAAGCGGTGATGTCGATCCGCATGATGCCGATGGACTACGTGTTCTCGCGCTTCCCGCGCCTGGTGCGCGACCTTGCCGGCAAGCTCGGCAAGCAGATCGACCTGGTCACCTTCGGCAAGGCCACCGAGCTCGACAAGAGCCTGATCGAACGCATCATCGACCCGCTCACCCACCTGGTGCGCAACAGCCTCGACCACGGCATCGAAACGCCGGACAAGCGCGTTGCAGCCGGCAAGGAGCCGACCGGCCAGCTGATCCTGTCCGCGCAGCATCATGGCGGCAACATCGTCATCGAGGTCAGCGACGACGGCGGCGGCCTGCGCCGCGACAAGATCCTGGCCAAGGCCCTGCAGAGCGGCCTGCCGGTATCGGAGAACATCAGCGACGAAGAAGTCTGGCAGCTGATCTTCGCGCCGGGCTTCTCCACCGCGGAAGCCGTCACCGACCTCTCCGGGCGCGGCGTCGGCATGGACGTGGTCAAGCGCAACATCCAGGAAATGGGCGGCCATGTCGAGGTCACCTCGCGTCCGGGCCTGGGCACCACTACCCGCATCGTGCTGCCGCTGACGCTGGCCATCCTCGACGGCATGTCCGTCAAGGTCGGCGCGGAGACCTTCATCCTGCCGCTGAACTGCGTGATGGAATCGCTGCAGCCCAAGCCCGAGGACGTGCACACCGCGGCCAACAACGACCGCGTGATGCACGTGCGCGGCGAATACCTGCCGCTGCTGGAGCTGCACCGCGTGTTCAACGTGGACGACGCCGTGCAGGAGCCGACGCAGGGCATCGCCGTGATCCTGCAGGCCGAAGGCAAGCGCTTCGCGCTGCTGGTGGACCAGCTCATCGGCCAGCACCAGGTGGTGCTGAAGAATCTCGAAACCAACTACCGCAAGGTGCCCTGCATCTCCGCCGCCACCATCCTGGGCGACGGCAGCGTGGCACTGATCGTGGACGTCGGCGCGCTGCAGCGCACCGGCGTGCGCCGCCAAGACCCGGTACTCGCTTAACGCTCAGGAGAACAAGACATCATGGCCGGCATCGGACACATCGATACCCCCGGAAGCGAAGCCGCGGGGCAGGAATTCCTGGTTTTCACGCTGGGGAGCGAAGAATACGGCATCGACATCCTCAAGGTGCAGGAGATCCGCGGCTACGACGCGGTCACCCGCCTGGCGAACGCGCCCGATTTCATCAAGGGCGTGACCAACCTGCGCGGGGTGATCGTGCCGATCGTCGACCTGCGCCTGAAGTTCCGCCTCGGCAACGTGCGCTACGACCACCAGACCGTGGTCATCATCCTCAATATCGCCGGGCGCGTGGTCGGCATCGTGGTGGATGGCGTGTCGGACGTGCTGACCCTGACCGGCGAAGCCATCAAGCCGGCGCCGGAGTTCGGCGTGTCGGTCTCCAACGAACACCTCACGGGGCTCGGCACCGTGGATGGCCGCATGCTGATCCTGATCGACATCGAGAAGCTGATGACCAGCGCCGAGATGGAACTGGTCGAGGCCGAACTCGCCTGAGCGCGGCCACACCCATCGTATCGAGCATCAAGCATCCCGTATCAGGCATCACATGACGCAGCCTCGCCCCACCGCCCTTGCCGCCGGCCTGCCGCTGGCGCAGCCCGCTTCGCCGCGGCGCGACGAGCCGCGTGATTTCCTGCTGACCGAACGCGACTTCGAGAAGATCCGCGCGATGATCCATCGCCGCGCGGGCATCTCGCTCGGCAGCCACAAGCGCGAGATGGTGTACAGCCGCCTCGCGCGCCGCCTGCGCACGCTGCAGCTCACCGATTTCGGCACCTACCTGGCCATGCTCGAGGAGGACGACCGCTCGGACGAGTGGGAGTTCTTCACCAATTCGCTCACCACCAACCTGACATCGTTCTTCCGCGAGGCGCATCACTTTCCCTTGCTGGCCGAACATGCCAAGAAGACCGGGCGGCCTTACTCGGTGTGGTGCTCGGCCGCGTCCACCGGCGAAGAGCCTTATTCCATCGCCATCACGCTGGCCGAAGCGCTGGGCGACCGTGCCGGCACGGTCCTGGCCACCGACATCGATACGCAGGTGCTGGCCAAGGCCCGCGCCGGCGTCTACACGGCCGAGCAGGTCAGCAAGCTCTCGCCCGAACGGCTCAAGCGCTTCTTCCTCAAAGGCACCGGCCAGCGCGCCGGCGCGGTCAAGGTCAAGCCGGACCTGGCGGGCACCATCGACTTCCAGCCGCTCAACCTGCTGGCGCCGGACTGGGGCATCCGCGAGAAGTTCGACGCGATCTTCTGCCGCAACGTGATGATCTACTTCGACAAGCCCACCCAGGGCCGCATCCTGGAGCGCTTCGTGCCGCTGCTCAAGCCGCACGGACTGTTGTTCGCGGGCCATTCGGAGAACTTTTCCTATGTCACGCGCGCGTTCCAGCTGCGCGGGCAGACCGTCTACGAGCTGGCGCCGCCGTCGGCCCGGCTGGGAGGTTCGTGATGCGCACGCCCCAGCTCCCCGAAGCGATCGCCACGCGCAGCTACTTCGACCGCGAGTTCGGCAAGCAGGCCATCAAGCTGCTGCCCAACGAGTACTACGTGACCCGCGAAGACGTGGTGCTGACCACCGTGCTGGGTTCCTGCGTGGCGGCCTGCATCCGCGACGAGACCGCCGGCGTGGGCGGCATGAACCATTTCATGCTGCCGGACGATGACGGCGCCGCCGGCGCCGACCGGCTGCTGTCGGCGTCCATGCGCTACGGCAGCTATGCGCTGGAAGTGCTGATCAACGAGCTGCTGAAGATGGGCGCGCGCCGCGAGYGGCTCGAGGCCAAGGTGTTCGGCGGTGGCGCGGTGCTGGCCAACATGACCACGCTCAATATCGGCGACCGCAACGCCGAGTTCGTGCTCAAGTACCTGAAGACCGAAGAGATCCGCGTAGCCGCGCAGGATCTGCGCGGCCCGCACGCGCGCCGCGTCAGCTACTTTCCGTTGACGGGACTGGCGCTGGTGCGCCGGCTCACTCGCCAGGACGACCAGGTGGTGGTCGAGCGCAACGAGCGTGCGCTGGCGCGGGCCATTGCCACCGCACCTGCCAGCGGCGGCGCCGAACTGTTTTCCAGGCGTGCGCCCTCGGCTGCCGTCTCCTGAACCGACAAGGATTTTTCCAGACATGAGTGCGGCCAAGATCAAGGTATTGTGCGTGGACGATTCCGCGCTGATACGCAGCCTGATGACCGAGATCATCAATAGCCAGCCCGACATGGAGGTGGTGGGTACCGCCCCCGATCCGCTGGTAGCGCGCGATCTGATCAAGCGCCTGAACCCGGATGTGCTCACGCTCGACGTGGAAATGCCGCGCATGGATGGCCTGGACTTCCTCGAGCGCCTGATGCGCTTGCGCCCGATGCCGGTGCTGATGGTGTCCTCGCTGACCGAGCGCGGCTCGGAAATCACCATGCGCGCGCTGGAGCTGGGCGCGGTGGATTTCGTCACCAAGCCCAAGCTCGGCATCCGCGACGGCCTGATGGAGTACACCGATACCATCGCCGACAAGATCCGCGCCGCGGCGCGGGCGCGCCTGCGCACCGCTCAGGCCGCGCCGGCGGGCGGCGGCACCACCGAGCCGGCGGCGCCGATGCTGCGCAGCCCGCTGCTGTCCACGGAGAAGCTGATCATCGTGGGCGCCTCCACTGGCGGCACCGAGGCGATCAAGGAATTCCTGATGCCGATGCCGCCGGACTGCCCGGCCGTGCTGATCGTCCAGCATATGCCGGCCGGCTTCACGCGCTCGTTCGCGCAGCGCCTGGACGGCCTGTGCCGCATCACGGTCAAGGAAGCGGAGCACGGCGAGCGCGTCTTGCCGGGCTACGCCTACATCGCGCCGGGCGATTCGCACCTGCGCCTGGCGCGCAGCGGGGCCAACTACGTGGCCCACCTGTCGCAGGAGCCGGCGGTCAACCGSCACCGSCCGTCRGTCGAMGTGCTGTTCGACTCCGCCGCCCAGCATGCCGGCAAGAACGCCATCGGCGTGATGCTGACCGGCATGGGCCGTGACGGCGCGCAGGGCATGCTGCGCATGCGCGAGGCCGGCGCCTACAACCTGGCGCAGGACGAGAGCACCTGCATCGTATTCGGCATGCCCAAGGAGGCGATTGCCGCCGGCGGCGTGCATGAGGTAGTGCCGCTGCACGCGATGAGCCAGCGCGTGATGGCGCGCCTGGCGACCTTCGGGACGCGCGCGCAGCGGGTTTGACCGGGCACAGGCGCCTGCCGGATCCACGCGGAGCGGCGGGTGCAAGTATTGAAGTAGCAACTTTCCACAACTGTATTGGAGCCGTTAGAGTGGACAAGAACATGAAGATCCTGGTGGTCGATGACTTCCCCACCATGCGCCGCATCATCCGTAACCTGCTCAAGGAACTGGGCTTCGCCAACGTCGAGGAGGCCGAAGATGGTGCCGCCGGCCTGGAGAAGGTCAAGGACGGCAGCTTCCAGTTCGTCGTGTCCGACTGGAACATGCCGAACATGGACGGCCTGAGCATGCTGCAGGCGATCCGCGCCGAAGCCGCGCTGGCCAAGCTGCCGGTGCTGATGGTGACGGCCGAGGCCAAGAAGGAAAACATCATCGCAGCGGCGCAGGCCGGCGCGAACGGCTACGTGGTCAAGCCGTTCACGGCCGCCACGCTTGACGAGAAGATCACCAAGATCTTCGAGAAACTGGCCAAGGAAGGGGCATAAGGTGGGCGACATGTCGATGACTCCGACTCTCAGCAACGAATCTGCCGAGCAGCTTTTCCAGCGCATTGGCGCCCTGACACGGATGCTGCGCGACAATATGCGCGAATTGGGGCTCGACAAGGAAATCGAGCGCGCCGCCCAGGCCATCCCCGATGCGCGCGACCGGCTCAGCTATATCGCCTTGATGACCGAGCAGGCCGCTGAACGCACGCTCAACGCCGTGGAGCTGGCGCAGCCGCTTCAGGCCGGCATGGAGAAGCAGGCCGAGGCGCTCGACAAGCGCTGGGAAGCCTGGTTCGACAAGCCGGTCGAGCTGGCCGACGCGCGCGAGCTGGTGCTCGATACCCGTGCCTTCCTGACCGACGTGCCGCAGCAGGCCCGCGCCACCGGCAGCCACCTGCTGGAAATCATGATGGCCCAGGACTTCCAGGACCTGACCGGCCAGGTCATCAAGAAGATGATGGACATGATCCGCTCGCTGGAGCAGGAACTGCTGCAGGTGCTGATCGACAACGTGCCGGCAGACCGCCGCGTCGAGGCGCCCGCCACGCTGATGAACGGCCCGCAGATCAACCCGGAAGGCAAGGCCGACGTCGTCTCCGACCAGTCGCAGGTGGACGACCTGCTTGCCAGCCTGGGCTTCTGAGTCCCGCCCGGGACGCGGTGCCGGCCTGGCGCCGCGCCGGCCCCCGGGGCGCCCCCGGAGGCCGTCCGGGGACACGGCCCGCCTTCGGGCGGGCCGTGTCATCGCGCAAACAGCGCCACAATCCCGGCCTTATTCCCTCTAATGCCCGCCCCTTCGCGCTCCGATAATCGTTGCTGACGAAGGGCCAGCATGCCGCTTCGTAACGGAGCGGCCATGTCCGAAGAAAGCGATCTCGAGAAAACCGAACCTGCCTCACCCCGGCGCCTGGAAAAGGCGCGCGAGGAAGGACAGGTCGTACGCTCGCGCGAGCTCGCTACGCTGATCATGCTGATGAGCGGCGTGGCTGGCCTTGCGACCCTCGGCGGCACGCTCGCCACCAGGCTCAACGCCGTGATGCGCGCCGGCCTGGCCTTCGAGCCGGCCACGGCCTTCGATACTTCGCGCATGATGTCGCGCTTCGCCATGAATACCTGGGAAGGCCTGCTGGCATTCCTGCCGCTGCTGCTGCTGTTCGGCGCGGCGGCCCTCGCCGGTCCCATGCTGCTGGGCGGCTGGATGTTCTCCACGCAATCCCTCGCCCCCGATTTCTCCCGGCTCTCGCCGCTCAAGGGGCTGGGCCGGCTGTTCTCCTCGCAATCCCTGGTGGAACTGGCCAAGGCCATCGCCAAGGCCCTGCTGGTGGGCGGCGTGGCCGGCTGGGTGCTGTGGCACCGCCTGCCCGACGCGGTGGCGCTGATGAGCGCGCCGCTGCACGAGGCGCTGCTGCACATGCTGGAGCTGGTGCTGCACTGCTGCGGGATGGTCGCCGGCTCGCTGGTGCTGGTGGCCGCGCTGGACGTGCCCTGGCAGTACTGGACCTTCTTCAAGAAGCTGCGCATGACCAAGGAAGAGGTCAAGCAGGAGCACAAGGACAGCGAAGGCGACCCGCATATCAAGGGCCGCATCCGCCAGCAGCAGCGCGCCATGGCTCGCCGCCGCATGATGTCCGAGGTGCCCAAGGCGGACGTGGTGGTCACCAACCCGACCCACTTCGCCGTGGCGCTGCGCTACGAGGAAGGCCGCATGAGCGCGCCGCGCGTGGTGGCCAAGGGCAGCGAGGCGGTCGCCGCGCGCATCCGCGAGATCGCCGTGGAGAACAACGTGCCGCTGCTGTCCGCGCCGCCGCTGGCGCGCGCGCTGCACCGCCACGTGGAGATCGGCCGCGAGATCCCCGCCGGCCTGTATACCGCCGTGGCCGAAGTCCTGGCCTGGGTCTATCAACTGAAGCACTGGCACCACACCAGCGGACCGCACCCCACGGCACCGTCCGACCTGCTGGTGCCTGACGAACTCGCCGTACCGGAAAGCCACGCATGAACGCATTGACCTCGCTGTTCAACCTGTCGGGGGCACGGGCCAGCAGCAGCCAGATGAAGGCGCTCGCGGGACCGCTGCTGATCATCATGATCCTCGGCATGATGATCCTGCCGCTGCCGCCCTTCGTGCTGGACCTGCTGTTTACGTTCAACATCGCGCTGTCGATCATGGTGCTGCTGGTGGGCATGTACACGCAGAAGGCGCTGGATTTCGCCGCCTTCCCGGCCGTGCTGCTGTTTTCCACCCTGCTGCGCCTGTCGCTCAACGTCGCCTCGACCCGCGTGGTACTGCTCGAAGGCCACACCGGGCCCGACGCCGCGGGCAAGGTGATCGAGGCCTTCGGCCACTTCCTGGTGGGCGGCAACTTCGCCGTGGGCATCGTGGTGTTCGCCATCCTGGTGGTGATCAACTTCATGGTGATCACCAAGGGCGCGGGCCGGATCGCCGAGGTGGGCGCGCGCTTCATGCTCGACGCCATGCCCGGCAAGCAGATGGCGATCGACGCCGACCTCAACGCCGGCCTGATCAACGAAGACGGCGCCAAGAAGCGCCGGGCCGAAGTCTCGCAGGAATCGGATTTCTACGGCGCCATGGACGGCGCCAGCAAGTTCGTGCGCGGCGACGCCATCGCCGGGCTGCTGATCATGTTCATCAACGTCGGCGCGGGCATGGTGGTCGGCATGCTGCAGCACGACCTGGACTTCTCCACCGCGGTGCGCAATTACACGCTGCTGACCATCGGCGACGGCCTGGTGGCGCAGATCCCCGCGCTGGTGATCTCCACCGCCGCCGGCGTGATCGTTTCGCGTGTGTCGAACGAGCAGGACGTGGGCCAGCAGCTGACCGGCCAGCTCTTCTCCAACCCGCGCGTGCTGTACCTGACCGGCGGCATCATCGGCATGATGGGCATTATTCCCGGCATGCCGCATTTCGCCTTCCTGGTGTTCGCCGGCGCGCTGGTGTGGTTCGGCCGCTATGTGGCGCGACGCGACGTGGCCGCCGTGCAGGAAAAGAAACGCGAGGAACGCGCGCCCGTCGCCGCGGCGGAATCCACCGAAGCCAGCTGGGACGATGTCTCCCTGGTCGACCCGCTGGGCATGGAAGTGGGCTACCGCCTCATTCCGCTGGTGGACCGCGCGCAGAACGGCGAACTGCTGGGCCGCATCAAGAGCATTCGCAAGAAGGTGGCGCAGGAGATCGGCTTCCTGGTGCCGGTGGTGCATATCCGCGACAACCTCGAACTCAAGCCCAACGCCTACCGCATCACGCTCAAGGGCGTGGAGATCGGTCGCGGCGAGGCCACGCCGGGGCAGTGGATGGCGATCAACCCCGGCCAGGTATCCGGCACGCTGCCGGGCACGCCCACGCACGATCCGGCCTTCGGCTTGCCCGCGGTGTGGATCGAAGCCGGGCTCAAGGAGCAGGCGCAAACCTACGGCTTCACCGTGGTGGACGCCAGCACGGTAGTGGCGACTCACCTCAACCACCTGATCCACCTGCACGCGGCCGAACTGCTCGGGCGCCAGGAAGTGCAGGCCCTGCTGGACCGCATCTCCAAGGAATCGCCCAAGCTCACCGAAGACCTGGTGCCCAAGGTCATCACGCTCACCGCGCTGCAGAAGATCCTGCAGAACCTGCTGGACGAAAGCGTGCCGATCCGCGACATGCGCACCGTGCTGGACGTGGTGGCCGAGCACGCGCCCAAGATCAGCGATCCCAACGAACTTACCGCGCTGGTGCGCATGGCGCTGGGACGTGCCATCACCCAGCAGTGGTTCCCCAACGGGGCCGACCTGCAGGTCATCGGTCTGGACGCGGGGCTTGAGCGCGTGCTGTCGCAAGCGCTCACTAACGGCGGCGGTATCGAACCGGGGCTGGCCGATGCGCTGCTGCAGCAGACCCAGGCCGCGGTGTCGCGCCAGGAACACCTGGGGCTGGACCCCGTGCTGCTGGTGCCGCATCCGCTGCGCCCGCTGCTCGCGCGCTTCCTGCGCCGGACCATGCCGCAGCTCAAGGTGCTCTCGCATGCCGAGGTGCCGGACAACCGAAACATCAGGATCACCGCCATGATCGGCGGCGCAGCGTGAGGGATGACGCAAGATGAGCGTAGCTAAATTCGTGGCGGCCAATGGCCGCGAGGCCCTGCGCCAGGTGCGCGAGGCGATGGGCCCGGACGCCGTGGTGCTGTCCAACCGCACCGTCGAGGGTGGTGTGGAGATCGTCGCCATGCGCGACACCGATCTCGGCGCCATTTCCAGCAGCGCGCCGGTGTTCACGCCGCCGCCCGCCACGGTGGCGGTCGACGGTGCCCTGGGCGACCTGCGCGGGGAACTGCAGACCATGCGCGCCATGATGGAGCGGCAGTTCGCGGGAGTAGGCACTCACAGCCTGCCTGCCGCAGGCGGCGATCCGCTGCGCGATTCCCTGTTCAACTGGCTGGTCACCGCCGGATTTTCCGGCCAGCTCGCGCGTTCGCTGCTGGGCCACCTGCCGCTCGGCCACGACCGGCCCGCCGCCATGACCTGGATCCGCCAGGAGCTGGCGCGCAAGGTGCCGGTGCTGGGCGACGAAGACGCGCTGTTCGCGCAAGGCGGCGTGCTGGCCCTGATCGGCCCCACCGGGGTGGGCAAGACCACCACCACCGCCAAGCTGGCCGCGCGCTTCGTGCTCAAGCACGGCCCGGAACGGCTGGCGTTGCTGACCACCGACACCTTCCGTATCGGCGCGCATGAACAACTGCGCATCTATGGCGACATCCTCGGCGTGCCCGTGCACGCGGTCAAGGACGCGGCCGACCTGCGCTTCGCGCTGGCCGCGCTCACCGAGAAGCACCTGGTGATCATCGACACCGTCGGCATGAGCCAGCGCGACCGCAACCTGTCCGAGCAGATCGCCATGCTGGCCGGCGTGCAGGCGCCGGTGCAGCGCATCCTGCTGCTCAACGGCGCCAGCCACGGCGACACGCTCAACGAGGTGGTGCATGCCTACCGCCACGATGCCACGCCCGGCGGCGGCATCGACGGCTGCATCGTCAGCAAGCTCGACGAAGCCACGCACCTCGGCTCCGTGCTCGACGTGGTGATCCGCCACCGCCTGCCGGTGTACTACGCCTCGATCGGTCAGCGCGTGCCCGAACACCTGGAGCTGGCCAGCGGCGCCGCCCTGGTCGAGCGCGCCTTCCAGACCCCGCGCCGTGGCTCCGTCTTTGCCGATGCCGATGCCGTGCGCCGCGTCATGCCGGGCCAGGATGACAACGATGGCGCCCGCGCCGCGGGTGCTTCGGCCACCGCCGGCGCCGAGGGCATGCTGCGCTCGCTGACCGACAGCGCCAACGCGGTCAGCGACTGCGTGGACCAGCTCGACGCGGGCAACTTCGGCTTCGACCTGGTACGCACCCTGTGGCAGCAGCGCGCGGACAGCGCACCGTCGGCGCGCCAGATGGCGCAACACGTGCGCGAGGCCGCCTGCCGCGATCTCGCCCGCCAGTGCGACCGCTTCGTGCTCGCGCTGAGCGCCACCGTGGCCGCGCCCGCGGCCGGCCGCCGCGCGCCGCGCCCGTGGCAGCATAC
>NZ_JBFTNF010000101.1:0-17311 GCF_056397345.1 Cupriavidus sp. 05N38 | reverse complement strand
GGCCGAGGCCGCGCCGGCACGGCAGGCTGCGGACCAGGCCGCGCGTCCGGCCCGGGCCGTGCAGGCCACGCACAACGGCAGCGCCGGTTGGTGGTCGCGCCTGTTCTCGCCGGCGGCGGCCGCGGCACCGGCGCAGCGCGGCCCGCTGTCTGACATCTGCATCGAGGTGCGCCAGCCCGACGCCACCATCACCGTGCGCTGGCCGGTGCAGCACGCGGGCGAGTGTGCCGCGTGGTTGCGGGACTACCTGAAGCCCTAGGCCGGTGTCGCGGGCGGCTCCGTGCGCGGGGCTGGCGACTGGCGCGCCGTGGCGGGCAAAGTGGCCCCGGCGCCGGGCATGGAGCAGGCGCGGCGCCAAAGCCGTTACCATATCGCCATGCCACAGCACGCCAATCGCACAGACGACACCATGACAGACGCCCTCGAGCCTGCCGATCCGCAGGACAAGTACATCGTCCCGGGCCTCGAGCGCGGCCTGCGCCTGCTCGGCGAATTCAGCCGCCACGAGAAGACGCTGTCGGCGGCCGAGCTGGCGCGCCGGCTCAAGGTGCCGCGCTCCACCGTGTTCCGCCTGCTCACCACGCTGGAGATGATGGGCTTTGTCGAGCGTACCGACGGTGGCCGCGAGTTTCGCCTGGGCATGGCGGTACTGCGCCTGGGCTTCGACTACCTCGCCTCGCTGGAACTCACCGAACTCGGCCGCCCGCTGCTCGACCGCCTGCGCGACGAGATCAGCTATCCCTGCAACCTGGTGGTGCGCGATGGCCGCTCCATCGTCTATGTCGCCAAGTCCGTCGCGCCGACGCCGTTCGCCAGCTCCGTCAACGTCGGCACGCGCCTGCCCGCGCACGCCACCGTGCTCGGCCGCGTGCTGCTCGAAGACCTCACGCTGGCCGAACTGCGCGTGCTCTATCCGGAGCCGCAGCTCGAAGTCTTCTCCGACAGCACGCCCAAGACCGTGGAAGCCTTGTTCGACATGGTCCAGCGCGACCGCGAGCGGGGCTACGTCCTGCAGGAAGGCTTTTTCGAGACCAGCATCTCCACCATTGCCGCTCCGGTGCGCGACCGCACCGGCAAGGTGGTGGCCGCGCTCGGCGCCACCATCCCGGCCTCGCGCATCGACCCGGAGAAACTGGACATCATGGTGGAGCAGGTGAGGGGAGCCGCGGCCGAATTGTCGCGGCTGCTGGATTACCGGCCGGCCAGAAGCGAGTTGCTGGCGCTGTAGAGCGGCAGGTGCGGTGGCGGGTGGCCTCGACCGGCCAACCCGCTCAACCCGCGCGATTGAGGATCGACAGTACCCAGATCGCCAGGATGGGCGCACCGGCAAGGTAGCGCAACCAGGGATCCCGGCTGGCGGCCCACAGCGCCCAGAGTGCGGACAGGGCTGCGGCGAAAACGAACGCGCAGGCCGCCGCGTAGTATTCCCTGGCCCGGTAGGCCCGCAATTCGGCGAACGGACCTTGCGCGCTGTCGGCATGGGCGGGAGCGGAGGCGGCGGCCCACAACTCGGCGATCATGATGGCGCAGACAAAGCCGAGCGCCAGCGTCAGCAGCCACCTGGCCGCGCTCACCCATCGTGAAATTCTTCTCATGGCGGGAACCGTCATCGTATATGCGCCTTGGGCGCGACGGTTCCAGATTTACGGGAGGCGGCGGTGGGATTCAGGCGGAAAGTTCTGAATCGGGGCGGGGGATTTCTGGAAACGGAAGCGGCGGCGATGCGTGCTGGATTACGCGCCAATTACGCGCCACACAGTGCCATCAAGAGCCACCAAAGAAAAAAGGACCTGGGCTGTCGCCTCAGGTCCTTCGTTCTTCACCGAATTCTGGTGGGTGGTACAGGGATTGAACCTGTGACCCCTGCCGTGTGAAGGCAGTGCTCTACCGCTGAGCTAACCACCCCTGCTGCTGCGTTGTTGCTGCCGTGCTGCAGAGAAACGAAATTATGCCGGTACCTCTGTATCTTGTAAAGCCCTTTCTTGGAAATTTCTTCAAAAAAGTGGTCCGGCGCATCCATGGGCCTGCCGCGGCGCTTGGGCCGTGGCCTACGCGGCTTGCGCGGCGGGGGCTGCGATGGCTTGCGCGGACTCTTGCCACACCACTTTGCCGCCGCTGGCCTTGTCGAGTTGCTTGAGCACGCCGAGGTGAGCGTCGACTTCCTCGTCGCTGGCCATCAGCACGGGCAGGGCCAGGCGGGAGAGGTCGGCGGCCGCCACCGCGCCGCTTTCCTCGCCGCCGCCTTCGAGCATGTCGATCACCAGCGAGTTCTGGCCGCGCGTCATGGCGAGGTAGACCTCGGCCAGCAGCTCCGCGTCGAGCAGTGCGCCGTGCAGCGTGCGGTGCGAATTGCCGACGCCGAGGCGATCGCACAGCGCGTCGAGCGAATTGCGCTTGCCGGGGAACATCTGGCGGGCTTCGCGCAGGGTGTCGATCACGCTGCCGGCGTGCTCGCGGAACGGCGGCAGCCCGAGCAGCTTGAATTCCATGTCGAGGAAGCCAAGGTCGAAGGGCGCGTTGTGGATGATCAGCTCGGCGTCCTGGACGAACTCGCGGATCTCGTGGACGACTTCGGCGAACTTCGGCTTGTCGGCCAGGAAGTCCACCGTGATGCCGTGCACCGCGATCGCGCCTTCGTCGATATCGCGTTCGGGGTTGACGTAGAAGTGCAGGTGCCGCCCCGTGAGGCGGCGGTTAAGCAGCTCCACGCAGCCGATTTCAATCAGGCGGTCGCCGCTGGCGGCGTTGAGGCCGGTGGTTTCGGTGTCGAGAACGATCTGTCGCATGGCGGGCATTCTAACCGGTGAGGCGCGGCGGCCGTCGTGCGGCCGCGGCGCCTGTCGCTTGCTTATCCCTGCAGGGAGGCCACGCCGCGGTTGGCGAGGGCGTCGGCACGCTCGTTGCCGGGATGGCCGTTGTGGCCGCGTACCCAGTGCCAGGAGATATCGTGTCCCTGGGCGAGCTTGTCCATTTCCTGCCAGAGGTCGGCATTCTTCACCGGTTTCTTGTCGGCGGTCTTCCAGCCACGGGCCTTCCAGCCCGGCAGCCATTCGCCGATGCCTTTCTGCACGTACTGGGAGTCGGTGTAGACGGCCACGCGGCACGGCCGCTTGAGGGCGCGCAGCGCTTCGATGACGGCGGTCATCTCCATGCGGTTGTTGGTGGTGTTCTGCTCGCCGCCGAACAGCTCCTTCTCGTTGGCGCCGGCGACCAGCACCGCGCCCCAGCCGCCGCGGCCGGGATTGCCCTTGCAGGCGCCGTCTGAATAGATGATGACGTCTTCGATTTCGTTGCTCATGGATTCGCAGCTGGGGGCCGGCAGCCTCGGGGGGCGCCGGCCGGGTTGTTGGATGGGCAGGCGGTGGCGTTCAGTGCTCGTCGCCGGGGGCCTTGCCGTGGGTGCCGGTGGGCGTGGCCACCGGCGCGGCGACCGGCGAAAGCGCGGGCTTGGTGGCTTTCCAGGCGGGGCCGACCAGGCGGATATTGCGCACGCGCTTGACTGCAGAGATCATATAGACGGAACCGAAGATCGGCCACCAGCGGTCGCCGGCCTTCTCCATGAAGGCGGCGCGCTGCAGCCAGCGTTCGGTCCGGTACGGCGGGCAATAGCAGCCGAAGCGGCCGCGGATGATATCGAAACCGAGCAGCTTGAGCCAGTCCTTGATGCGCACGAAGCCGATCGACTGGTTGTCGTTGGGCAGGAACGGGTCGGCGCCGAGCCGCTTGAGGCCCTGGCGCGCGCCCCACAGGCTCATGGGATTGAAGCAGGTGATCACGACGCGGCCTTCGGGCATCAGCACGCGGGATACCTCGCGCAGCACTTCATGGGGGTCTTCGGAAAACTCCAGGATGTGCGGCAGGGTAAGGAGGTCGATACTCTGGGTCGCGAACGGCAGTTCGTCGAAGCGGCACAGCAACTGGCGCGCGTCGACCTGGGCGCGCGGGCCGTGAGGGCCGCTGCCGGGCGCCAGCGCCAGTGCGGAGAACGGCATGCGGTTCTCGCGCAGGGTGTCGACATGGGGCAGGCCGAGCTGCACGGCGTGGTAGCCGAAGATGTCCGCCACGGTCCGGTCGTACTGTGCCTGTTCCCATTGCAGCATGTACTGCCCGGGTGGCGAGGCAAGCCAGTCTTCCCAACTTATAATCGGACGCTTGGACATAGGAGCACGCATGTTGAAGGTGGAGCCGATTTCCGCATTCCAGGATAACTATATCTGGGCAATCCACGACGGTCACTGCGCCGCCGTGGTGGACCCGGGCGAGGCCGCGCCGGTCGAGGCCTTCCTGGCCGGCAGGGGGCTGGTCCTGGGCGCTATTGTAATCACCCACCACCATGGCGATCACCAGGGTGGCGTGGCCGGGCTGCTGGCGGCGCACCCGAGCGCGCCGGACGGCATGCCGATGCCGGTGATCGGGCCGGCCGGCGAGCGCATCGACGGGCGTACCGTGGCCGTGCGCGAAGGCGACACGGTGGACGTGGCGTATCCGGCCATGCGACTGCGCGTGCTGGACGTGCCGGGCCATACCGCCGGCCACGTCGCCTACGTGGCCGACCTGCCGGGCGCCGGGCCCGCCGTGTTCTGCGGGGATACGCTGTTCGCCAGCGGCTGCGGGCGCCTGTTCGAGGGCTCGCCGGCGCAGATGCTGGCGTCGCTGGACAAGCTGGCCTCGCTGCCCGGCGATACCCGGGTGTACTGCGCGCACGAGTACACTCGCAGCAATGTCCGCTTTGCCCGCGCGGTGGAGCCGGGAAATGCGGCGCTGGCCGCCTGGGACGCGCGCGTGGAAGCGCTGCGCGCGGCCGGCACGCCGACCGTGCCGACCACCGTGGCGCAGGAGCGCGAGGTCAATCCCTTCCTGCGCTCGCGCGAGCCGGACGTGCGCCAGGCCGTGGCGGCCCACGCCGGCGGTCCGGCCAGCGACGACGCGGCGGCCTTCGGCGCGCTGCGCGGATGGAAGGATAATTTCCGCTGATTTCGTGCGCAGGCGCGGCTGGCCGATGCCTGCCGGCGCTTGTCGCATACATTACCTGCCGCGCCGGCCAGCCGCCGCGGCCGGGAGAATTTCATTGACGCGAAAGCCGGATTTTTTTAGCATCAGGCAAATTTTTAGCGTCACGATTTGAGAACTTAATGAAAATTGGTCGATTACTGGTGGTGTTTGCGTGTGCCGCGCTGCTTGCAGCGTGCGCCAGCACGCCAACCCCGCCTGAAGCCGCCGACGGCGGCACCCCGACCGCCTCCGCTACCAGGCCGGCTATCTCGAAGCCCGATCCGCTCAACTCGATCAACAGCGCCTCCGTCATCAACGTGGACAGCGACAGCCTGGGCTGGCTGCGTGGCCCGTCGAGCGACATCTGGGACCGCATCCGCCGCGGGTTCGGCATGCCCGACCTGGAAGGCACGCTGGTTGACGATCGCACGCAGTGGTACGCGCAGCGGCCGGACTATATGGAACGGATGGTGGGGCGCTCGAGCCGCTACCTGTATCACATCGTCGAGGAGCTGGAACGGCGCAAGATGCCCACCGAGCTGGCGCTGCTGCCGTTCGTGGAGAGCGCCTTCAATCCGCAGGCGGAATCGACCGCCAAGGCCGCCGGCATGTGGCAGTTCATCCCGAGCACCGGCAAGACCTACAACCTGAAGCAGAACATGTTCCGCGACGAGCGGCGCGATGTGCTGGCTTCGACCGACGCCGCGCTGGACTACCTGGCGCGGCTGTACGACATGTTCGGCGACTGGCAGCTCGCGCTGGCCGCCTACAACTGGGGCGAGGGCGCGGTCTCGCGCGCGATCGCGCGCAACCAGGCGCGCGGGTTGCCGACCGACTATGCCAGCCTGAACATGCCCAACGAGACGCGCTACTACGTGCCCAAGCTGCAGGCGGTCAAGAACATCATCGCCAATCCGCAGATGTACGGGGTCAAGTTGCCGGACATCCCGGATCACCCGTATTTCGTCACGGTGACCACCTCGCGCGATATCGACGTCACGCTGGCCGCCAAGCTGGCCAACCTGCCGCTCGACGAATTCAAGGCGCTCAACCCGTCCTTCAACCGGCCGGTGATCCTCGGCGCGGCCAATCCGCAAATCCTGCTGCCGTTCGATAACGCCGAGCGCTTCCAGTACAACCTGAACACCTACCGGGGCGGCCTGTCGAGCTGGACCGCGGTGACGGTGGACAACCGCGAGCGCATCGAAGCGCTGGCGGCGCGGCTCAATATCGATGCCGACACCATCCGCGACATCAACCGCATTCCCAAGGGCATGCGGCTAAAGGCCGGCTCGACGGTGGTGGTGCCGCGTTCCGGCGAGCATAACCAGGACATCAGCGCCACGCTGGCCGACAGCGCGATGATGGCCGTGGAGCCTGATGTGCCGGATGCGCGCCGCATCGTGGTGCGCGCCGGGCGGCGCGATACGGTGGCGTCGGTGGCGCACCGCTATGGCGTGTCGCAGGGCCAGGTGCAGTCCTGGAACAAGCTGTCCGGCACCAAGCTGGTGTCGGGGCAGAGCCTGGTGCTGATGGTGCCGGCGCGCAGCCGCTTCGCCAGCGCACCGGCCGAACCGTCGACGGCGTCCGCGCTGGTGCCGGTACACGCCGAGCCGGCGCACGCCGCGGCCGGGGGCCATGGCGCGCGCCAGCGCGTCACGGTGGAAGCCGCGCCGCGCAAGGGCGCAGCCGCGGCGGCCAAGGCGCCCGCCAGGGCCTCGTCGTCCAGGGCGGCGCCCGCGGTGGCGTCGGCCAAGGCCAGCACCAAGGCGGCTGGCAAGGCCTCCGGCAAGGCGCGCGCGCACTGATCGCACGGCGCGGGTTTGTGCTGGATCAAGGGCGTGCCGCTGGCACGCCCTTTTTGTTTTTCGGCGCGGCGCGCGGTAAGTCTTGCGTAAGGCGGCGTGGCCAGACTGCAAGCGCCGCCGGTGGTGGCAAACTAATGGCAGGCAGCGCCTGGTGACCCGTCACCGGTATCCGGAGATGGCCAGCGGCTGCCGGCACAGAAATCAGACAACCCGCGACAAAGCGGAGGAGACAAGCCATGACGGCAACCCGTGCCCTGCACGCCCGGTCCTTGAGCGATCCCGCAGGTTTCTGGGCCGAGCAGGCCCGCCGCATCGAATGGGAAACGCCGTTCGATACGGTGCTGGACGACAGCCGCGCGCCATTCACCCGCTGGTTCGCCGGCGGGCGCACCAATCTCTGCCACAACGCCGTGGACCGCCACCTGGCGGAGCGGGCCGGCCAGCCGGCGCTGGTCTACGTGTCCACCGAGACCGGCGAGCACCGCAGCTACAGCTACGCGGAGCTGCACGACGAGGTCAACCGCATGGCGGCGATCCTGCAGCAGATGGGCGTGGCCCGCGGCGATCGCGTGCTGATCTACATGCCGATGATTCCCGAGGCGGCGTTCGCCATGCTGGCCTGCGTGCGCATCGGCGCCATCCATTCGGTGGTGTTCGGCGGCTTCGCTTCGGTCAGCCTGGCCGCGCGCATCGACGACGCGCAGCCGCGCGTGGTGATCAGCGCCGATGCCGGCTCGCGCGCGGGCAAGGTGGTGCCCTACAAGCCGCTGCTCGACGAGGCCCTGCAACTGGCCGCCTACAAGCCGGAACGCGTGCTGATGGTGGACCGCCGGCTCGCCCCGATGACGCTGGTCGCCGGCCGCGACGAAGACTACGCTGCCTGGCGCGAACGCGTGGGCGCGGCGCGGGTGCCGTGTACGTGGCTGGAATCGAGCGAGCCGTCCTACGTGCTCTACACCTCGGGCACCACCGGCAAGCCCAAGGGCGTGCAGCGCGATACCGGCGGCCACGCCGTGGCGCTGGCCACGTCGATGGAGTACATCTTCTGCGGCAAGCCTGGTGACACCATGTTCTCCAGTTCCGATATCGGCTGGGTGGTGGGGCACAGCTATATCGTCTACGGCCCGCTGCTGGCCGGCATGACCACGCTGCTGTACGAAGGCACGCCGGTGTACCCGGACGGCGGCATCCTCTGGCAGCTGGTGGAGCAGTACCGCGTGAACCTGATGTTCAGCGCGCCCACCGCGATCCGCGTGCTCAAGAAGCAGGATCCCGCCTGGCTCACGCGCTACGACCTGTCCGGCCTGCGCCTGCTGTTCCTGGCCGGCGAGCCGCTCGACGAGCCCACCGCGAGCTGGATCCAGCAGGGCATCGGCAAGCCGGTGGTGGACAACTACTGGCAGACCGAGACCGGCTGGCCGATCATCGCGATCCAGCGCGGCATCGATCCGCTGCCGGCCAAGCTGGGCTCGCCCGGCGTGCCGGTGTACGGCTACGACCTGAAGATCGTCGACGAAGCCACCGGCGCCGAGTGCCCGCGGGGCCAGAAGGGTGTGCTCGCCATCGACGGGCCGCTGCCGCCCGGATGCCTGAGCACCGTGTGGGGCGACGACGAGCGCTTCGTCCGGACTTACTGGAGCGGCGTGCCGGGCCGCCGCTGCTACTCCACGTTCGACTGGGGCGTGCAGGACGAGGATGGCTACATCTTCATCCTTGGCCGCACCGACGACGTGATCAACGTGGCTGGCCACCGGCTCGGCACACGCGAGATCGAAGAGAGTATTTCGTCACATCCGGCCGTGGCCGAAGTGGCGGTCGTGGGCGTGCAGGATGCGCTCAAGGGCCAGGTGGCGATGGCCTTCGTCATTGCGCGCGACGCGGGCCGCACCGCTACCCAGGCCGACCGCCTGGCGCTGGAAGGCGACGTGATGAAGACCGTGGACCGCCAGCTCGGCGCGGTGGCGCGACCGGCGCGGGTGTTCTTCGTCAACGCGCTGCCCAAGACCCGCTCGGGCAAGCTGCTGCGGCGCGCCATGCAGGCCGTGGCGGAGGGCCGCGACCCGGGCGACCTCACCACCATCGAGGACCCGACCGCGCTGGCCCAGTTGCGGGCGGCGATGCAGGGCTGAGGAGAAGAAGGGCGGCGGCCCCGGCTGGCGGGGCCGCCGCTGCGCCGCCGCAGAGATTGTGCTTGCCAGCCGCCGCCATGCGGACTAATATTTTAAGCATAAAATATTTAAGCATGATCTAGATGCGCAGCCGCGCATCGCATGCGCCGAAATATGCTGTCCGTGCCGCTGGCTTGCGCCGCGGCGGCACCGGCGCGCTGGAGACGAAAGATGCGAGTGTTGTGTATCGGCGGTGGCCCTTCGGGCCTGTACTTCGGCCTGCTGATGAAGCTGCAGGACCCCGCCAACGAGGTCTACGTGGTGGAGCGCAACCGCCCCTACGACACCTTCGGCTGGGGCGTGGTGTTCTCGGATGCCACCATGGACAACCTCAAGGTCGCCGACCCGGTCAGCGCGCGCCAGATCGACGAGGCCTTCAACCACTGGGACGATATCGACGTCCATATCGGCGGGCGCACCATCCGCTCCGGTGGCCACGGCTTCATCGGCATCGGCCGCAAGCGCTTGCTCAATATCCTGCAGGCGCGCTGCGAGGAACTCGGCGTGCACCTGGTGTTCGAGACCGACGTCGCGGATGACCAGGCACTTGCGCAGCAATACCAGGCAGACCTGGTGATCGCCTCCGACGGCATCAACAGCCGTGTGCGCGGGCGCTACGCCGACACCTTCCGGCCCGATATCGATACGCGCCGGTGCCGCTTTGTCTGGCTCGGCACGCACAAGCTGTTCGACGCCTTCACCTTTGCCTTCGAGAAGACCGAGCACGGCTGGTTCCAGGCCCATGCCTACCGCTTCGACGACCATACCTCCACCTTCATCGTGGAAGCGCCCGAGCCGGTGTGGCGCGCGGCAGGGATCGAGCAGATGAGCCAGGAAGAGGGCGTGGCGTATTGCGAGCGCCTGTTCGCGCGCTACCTGGACGGCAACCGCCTGATCAGCAACGCCACCCACCTGCGCGGCTCCGCCAGCTGGATCCGCTTCCCGCGCGTGATCTGCCATACCTGGGTGCACTGGAACACGCTTGCCGACGGCCGTCGCGTGCCGGTGGTCCTGATGGGGGATGCCGCGCACACGGCGCATTTCTCGATCGGCTCGGGCACCAAGCTGGCGCTGGAAGACGCCATCGAGCTGGCCAACAATATCCGCGATGCGGGCGCCGGCGGCGCCGACGTGCTGCCGCAGGCGCTGGAGCGCTACCAGGCCAGCCGCAGCGTGGAAGTGCTGAAGATCCAGAATGCCGCGCGCAACTCAACCGAATGGTTCGAGAACGTGGCGCGCTATGCCGGCATGGCGCCCGACCAGTTTGCCTATTCGCTGCTGACGCGCTCGCAGCGCATCTCGCACGAGAACCTGCGCGTGCGCGATGCGGGCTATGTGGACGATTTCGAGCGCTGGCTGGCAAGCCAGGCCGCGGCCGACGTGGCGGGGGCGCAGACGGCCGCGCCGCAAGCCGGCGCGCGCGCCGTGCCGCCGATGTTCACGCCGTTCCGCGTGCGCGACGTCACGCTGAAGAACCGCGTGGTGGTATCGCCGATGGCCATGTATTCCTGCGAGGACGGCGTACCCGGCGATTTCCACCTGACCCACCTGGGCGCGCGCGCGCTCGGCGGCGCCGGCATGGTGGTGGCGGAGATGACCTGTACCTCGCCGGACGCGCGCATCACCCCGGCTTGCCCGGGCTTGTGGAATGACACGCAGCGCGACGCGTGGCGCCGCATCGTGGACTTCGTGCACGCCAACAGCGATGCGCGCATTGCCATGCAGATCGGCCACGCGGGGCGCAAGGGCTCGACACAGCTCGGCTGGGAGCAGATGGACTACCCGCTGGACAACGGTAACTGGCCACTGCTGTCGGCCTCGGCGCTGCCCTATATGCCCGGCATCTCGCAGGTGCCGCGCGAAATGACGCGCGCCGACATGGACCGCGTGCGCGACGATTTCACGGCCGCCGCGCGGCGCGCCGCCGAGGCCGGCTTCGACTGGCTCGAGCTGCATTGCGCGCACGGCTACCTGTTGTCGAGCTTTATCTCGCCGCTGACCAACCTGCGTGGCGACGAATACGGCGGCTCGCTGGCCGCGCGCCTGCGCTATCCGCTCGAGGTCTTCGCGGCGGTGCGCGCGGCGTGGCCGCAGGAGCGGCCCATGTCGGTGCGCATCTCGGCGCATGACTGGGTCGAGGGCGGCATCACGCCCGACGATGCAATCGAGATCGCGCGCGCCTTCAAGGCCGCCGGCGCGGACATGATCGATTGCTCGTCGGGCCAGGTGAGCCCGGACCAGGCACCGGTGTATGGGCGCATGTACCAGACACCGTTCGCCGACCGCATCCGCAACGAGGCCGGCATCGCCACCATCGCCGTGGGCGCGATCTTCGAGGCCGACCACGTCGACAGCATCATCGCTGCCGGCCGCGCGGACCTGTGCGCGATCGCGCGTCCGCACCTGGCGGACCCGGCCTGGACCATCCACGAGGCCGCGCGGATCGGGCATCGCGAACTGGCCTGGCCGAAGCAATACCAGGCCGGCAAGCGCCAGCTCGAGACCAATCTGGAACGTGCGGCGCAGATGGCGCAGCAACAGGCAAGACAAGAGGCGCTGCATGCGCGCCAGGCGGAGGGTCTTTGAACATGGGTGCACAGCATTCCCTGCAGGGCCGGCACGCCCTGGTCACCGGCGGCGGTCGCGGCATCGGCGCCGCCATCGCGCGGCGCCTGCTGGCGCACGGCGCCAGCGTCACCCTGCTCGGTCGCGACGCGGCCACGCTGGCCGCCACCGCCGATGCGCTGGCCGATGCGGTGGTGCCGCCGGCCGTGCTCGGCACGGTCAGCGCGGATATCTCCAGCGCCGACAGCGTGTCGGCGGCGTTTGCCGCGGCCGCGCAGAGGGCGGGGCGCATCGACGTGCTCGTCAACAACGCCGGGCAGGCGCGCAGCGCGCCCTTCATGAAGACCGACCTGGCGCTGTGGCAAGGCATGCTCGAAGTCAACCTGACCGGCACCTTCCTGTGCACGCAGGCGGCGCTGCCCGGCATGCTGGAGAACGGCTGGGGCCGCATCGTCAACGTGGCCAGCACCGCCGGCCTGGCTGGCTATGGCTATGTCAGCGCCTATTGCGCGGCCAAGCACGGCGTGATCGGCATGACGCGGGCGCTGGCGCTCGAGACCGCCAGCAGCGGCGTGACCGTCAACGCGGTCTGCCCGGGCTACACCGAGACCGACATCGTGCGTGACGCGGTGGCCAATATCGTGCGCAAGACCGGCCGTAGCGAGGCGCAGGCCCGCGCCGATCTGGCCAAGGGCAATCCGCAGGGGCGCCTGGTGCAGCCCGAGGAAGTGGCGGATGCGGTGGCATGGCTGTGCCAGCCGTCGGCCAGCGCCATCACCGGACAGTCGATCCCGGTGGCCGGCGGCGAAGTCATGGCCGGCTGAGCCCCGCGCGGCGAGACGCAAGCACACAACGCAATCCAACGAATCCCTGCAAGCGAGAAACGAGATGAGCGAAATCGCACTGGACATGCGCCACCACAAGCGCAGCTTCGCCGGCTACCAGCCCAAACATTTCCTGTGGTCGGTCTCGGCCGACGGCAAGGTCGGCACCGTGACGCTGAACCGCCCGGAGCGCAAGAACCCGCTGACCTTCGATTCCTACGCCGAGCTGCGCGACCTGTTCCGCGGCCTGTGCTACGCCACCGACATCAAGTCCGTGGTGGTCACCGGCGCCGGCGGCAATTTCTGCTCGGGCGGCGATGTGCACGAGATCATCGGCCCGCTCACGCGCATGACCATGCCCGAGCTGCTGGAGTTCACGCGCATGACCGGCGACCTGATCAAGGCCATGCGCGCCTGTCCGCAGCCGATCGTCAGCGCCGTCGACGGCATTTGCGCCGGCGCCGGCGCGATGATGGCGCTGGCCTCCGACATGCGGCTGGGCACGGCGCAGGCCAAGACCGCCTTCCTGTTCGTGCGGGTGGGCCTGGCCGGCGCCGACATGGGCGCGTGTTCGCTGCTGCCGCGCGTGATCGGCCAGGGCCGCGCCAGCGAACTGCTCTACACCGGCCGCGCCATGAACGCCCAGGAGGGGCTGCAATGGGGCTTCTTCAACGTGCTGCATGCGCCGGAAACGCTGCTGGCCGACGCGCAGGCGCTGGCCGCGCAGATCGCCGCCGGCCCCACCTTCGCCCACGGCGTGACCAAGAAGCTGCTGCACCAGGAATGGAATATGGGCCTGGACGAAGCCATCGAGGCCGAGGCCGAGGCGCAGGCCATCTGCATGCAGACCAGGGACTTCCGCCGCGCCTACGATGCCTTCGTGGCCAAGACGCGCCCGGTGTTCGAAGGCGACTGAAACCACACGCAAAGCAGACCCCAAGAAAGAGGAAGGCCAACGCCATGTCCGACAAGAGTTATCTCGCCCTGCCGTTCTTCGATGACGCGCACCGCGAACTGGAGCAGCGCCTCGACGCCTGGGCCACGGCTTCGCTGGCCGTCGACCACAGCGATACCGATGCCGCCTGCCGCGCGCTGGTGCGCCAGCTCGGCGCGGCCGGCTGGCTGCGCTACTGCGTGCCGGCCGCCTACGGCGGCGCGCTCGACAAGCTCGATTCGCGCTCGCTGTGCCTGCTGCGCGAAACGCTCGCGCGCCACGATGGCCTGGCCGACTTCGCCTTCGCCATGCAGGGCCTGGGCAGCGGCGCCATTTCGCTGGCCGGCAGCGAGGCCGTGCGCGAGCGCTACCTGCCGCGCGTGGCGCGCGGCGAGGCGATCGCGGCCTTTGCGCTGTCCGAGCCGGATGCGGGATCGGACGTGGCGGCCATGCAGTGCCGCGCCGTGCGCGACGGCGACGACTACGTGCTCGACGGCGTCAAGACCTGGATCTCCAACGGCGGCATTGCCGATTTCTACTGCGTGTTCGCGCGCACCGGCGAGGCGCCCGGCGCGCGCGGCATCTCCGCCTTCGTGGTGGATGCCGGCACGCCCGGGCTGAGCATCGCCGAGCGCATCGACGTGATGGCGCCGCACCCGCTGGCCACGCTGCGCTTCGAGAACTGCCGCGTGCCCGCCGGCGCGCGCCTGGGCGAAGCGGGGCAGGGCTTCAAGGTGGCGATGATGACGCTGGATATCTTCCGCGCCTCGGTGGCCGCCGCGTCGCTCGGCTTCGGCCGCGCCGCACTGGACGAAGCGCTGGCGCGCGCCACCTCGCGCCCGATGTTCGGCGGCGTGCTGGCCGACCTGCAGCTCACGCAGGCCGCGCTCGGCGACATGGCCACCGCGATCGACTCGGCGGCGCTGCTGACCTACCGCGCGGCCTGGCTGCGCGACGTGGCCGGCGTGCGCACCACGCGCGAGGCGGCGATGGCCAAGATGGTTGCCACCGAGAACGCGCAGCAGGTGATCGACCGCGCCGTGCAGATGTTCGGCGGGCTCGGCGTCAAGGTCGGCACGCGCGTGGAGAGCCTGTACCGCGAGATCCGCTCGCTGCGCATCTACGAAGGCGCCACCGAAGTGCAGAAGYTGATCATCGCGCGCGAGACGCTGGCGCAGCATCGCGGCTAGCCCGGCGGCGCCGGCGCAGCAGGACCACCACCCTTACCAGCATCACCAGAATGAAGGAAGCGGAGACAATCATGGCGAGCACTGCCCACCTCGATACCTTTGCACGCGACCGGCTGCCGCCCCCGGCGCAGTGGCCGGAACTGCTGTTCAACGAGGACACGCAATACCCCGGGCGCATGAACTGCGCGCTGGAACTGGTCGAGCGCCACGTGCGCGAAGGGCGCGGGGAGCGCGTGGCCATCCGTTACGAACAGGACGGCGCGCAGCGCGCCGTCACCTATGCGGATCTGGCCGCGCTGTCGAACCGCATCGCCCACGTGCTCACCGGCGACATGAAGCTGGTGCCGGGCAACCGCGTGCTGCTGCGCGGGCCCAACAACCTGATGATGGCGGCATGCTGGCTGGCGGTGGTCAAGGCCGGCCTGATCGCCGTGCCGACCATGCCGCTGCTGCGTGCCAAGGAACTCAAGCAGGTGATCGACCGCGCCCAGGTCAGCGCGGCGCTGTGCGACGAACGGCTGCGCGAAGAGCTCGATGCCAACCTGGTCGCCGGAACCGAGCAGCATTGCCCGAGCCTGGCGCAGGTGCTGTATTTCAACGGCAGCGGCGCGGGCTCGGTGGAAGCGGCCATGGCCGGCAAGCCGGATGCGTACGCGGCCTGCGACACCGCGGCCGACGACATCTGCCTGATCGCCTTCACCAGCGGCACCACGGGCCAGCCCAAGGGCACGGTGCACTTTCACCGCGATGTGATCGCCATGTGCGACCTGTTTCCGCGCCACGTGCTCAAGCCCGGCCCCGACGACATTTTCTGCGGCACGCCGCCGCTGGCCTTTACCTTCGGCCTGGGAGGCATGCTGTGCTTCCCGCTGCGGGTGGGGGCGTCCACGGCGCTGGCCGAGCGCCTCGCGCCGGACAGCCTGCTGGCACTGATCCAGGCATGGCGTGCCACCATCGTCTTCACCGCGCCGACCTTCTACCGGCAGATGGCGGCGCTGGCGCCGGGCTACGATATTTCCAGCCTGAAGAAGAGCGTGTCGGCCGGCGAGGCGCTGCCCGACGCCACGCGCCAGAGCTGGAAGGCGGCCACCGGGATCGAGATGACCGACGGCATCGGCGGCACGGAGATGATGCATATCTTCATCTCCAGCGCCGGCGCGGATGTGCGGCCGGGCTCGATCGGCAAGGTGGTCCCGGGCTATATCGCCTGCATCGTCGACGATGCGATGCAGGCGGTGCCGCCCGGCACCGTCGGCAAGCTGGCGGTGCGCGGACCCACCGGCTGCCGCTACCTGGACGACCCGCGCCAGTCTGCCTATGTGAGGGACGGCTGGAACCTGCCGGGCGACACCTTCATGGCCGACGCCGATGGCTATTACTACTACCAGGCGCGCTCCGACGACATGATCGTCTCGGCAGGCTATAACATTGCCGGCCCCGAAGTGGAGAGCGCGCTGATGCGGCACGAGGCGGTGGCCGAGTGCGGCGTGGTGGGCATGGCCGATGCCGAGCGCGGCCAGGTGGTCGCGGCCTATGTGGTGCTGCGCCCCGGCGTGCCTGCCAGCGAGGCGACCAGCGCCGCGCTGCAGGCCTACGTCAAGGCCGAGATCGCGCCTTACAAGTATCCGCGGCGCGTGATCTTCGTGGATGCGCTGCCGCGCACCGAGACCGGCAAGCTGCAGCGCTTCCGCCTGCGCCAGATGGCGGAGCAGCAAGGAGCGGGCGGCGGGAGGCAGCCGTGAGCGAGGTCTTCGCCAGCCTGCGCCGCGTGCGCTTCAAGGACTGCGATGCCGCGGGCATCGTGTTCTTCCCGCGCTACTTCGAGATGCTCAACGACCTGGTCGAGGACTGGTTCCGCGAGGCGCTGGGCTGGCCCTTCGGCGAGATGCACGGCGCCGGGCAGGCGGGGGTGCCCACGGCCGCGCTGTCGTGCCGGTTCGTGGCGCCGAGCCGGCTCGACGAAGTGCTGCGCCGGGAATTGCGCGTGACGCATCTGGGGCGCAGCAGCTTCTCCCTGCTGGTGCGCTTTTGCGGGCCCGATGGCGATACGCGGCTGGAAGTGGCGCAGCGGCTGGTCTGCGTCGATGCCGGCGAACTGGTGCCGCGCGCGCTGCCACCGGCGGTGCGCGCGCAGATGGAGCGCTTTGTGCTGCCCCCGGGCGAGGCCGGCAGCATGCAGGCCGGCATGCCCCACGACGCAGCCGGAAGCTGATGGCTGCGCCCCGCCGGGGCCGCCGTCAGGGAAATCAAAAACACAAGCAACGGGATGACCGATCATGAAGATTCTGCAACCACCAGACTGGGCGCCGCCGCGCGGCTACGCCAATGGCGTGATGACCGAAATGCAGGTGGGCAGCCGCCTGCTCTTCGTCGGCGGCCAGATCGGCTGGAACGGCAAGTGCGAGTTCGAGACCGACGATTTCGCGGAGCAGGTGGGGCAAGCCCTGCGCAACGTGGTGGCGGTGCTGGCCGAGGGCGGGGCGCGCCCCGATCACATCGTGCGCATGACCTGGTATGTGAAGGACAAGGAAGCCTACGTGAGTGCCTATCGCGCCATCGGCGAGCATTATCGCGCCACCATCGGACGTCATTTCCCGGCCATGACGGCGGTGGAAGTGGCCGACCTGGTGGAGTCCCGCGCCAAGGTGGAAATAGAGGTCACGGCGGTAGTGCCTCCAGCCGCGTAAGGCCACCRGCGCGGCTCCCGGGGCGGCGGGGCAAGGCGGGCGAAAGCTCCCGATGCGCCCGCAAGTCCTTGATAACTTGAGAAAATGGGTGCGGCGGGGTATAATCCGAAAGTTTCGCTTTCAGAACCCCATCACCCTAGCGC
>NZ_JBFTNF010000100.1:0-17904 GCF_056397345.1 Cupriavidus sp. 05N38 | reverse complement strand
CGGCGGCGCCGCCGCCAGCGCGGCGGCGGATCTCGCCCGCGTGCCGGCACACGGCGAGTCCGCGGGCTGGATCACGCGCACCGCGCTGTGCGTGGAAGTGCGCCATCCCAGCCGCGCGGCCGGCCCCAAGGCCGAGCTCTCGGCTGCCGGCGACAAGCGCGGCATGATCTACGTCTTCATGCCGCCGCTGACCGTGCTGGAGGATTACCTGGAACTGCTGGCGGCGGTGGAGGCCACCGCCGCGGCGCTGGGCGTGAAGATCGTGCTCGAAGGCTATCCGCCGCCGCGCGACGTGCGCCTGAAGCTGCTGCAGGTCACGCCCGATCCCGGCGTGATCGAGGTCAACATCCATCCCGCCGCCGACTGGGACGAACTGGTCGACCACACCGAATACCTCTACCAGGCGGCACACGAGACCTATCTGAGCAGCGAGAAGTTCATGGTGGACGGCCGCCATGCCGGCACCGGCGGCGGCAACCACTTTGTGCTGGGCGGCGCCACGCCGGCCGACAGTCCCTTCCTGCGCCGCCCGGACGTGCTGGCCAGCCTGATCGCGTACTGGCACAACCATCCCTCGCTGTCCTACCTGTTCTCGGGCATGTTCATCGGCCCCACCAGCCAGGCGCCGCGCGTGGACGAGGCGCGCAACGACCAGCTCTACGAACTGGAGGTCGCCTTTGCCGAGCTGCAGCACCAGCTCGACCGGCTGGGCGGCGCGCAGGGCGGCGGCTACATGCCGCCGTGGCTGGTGGACCGCACGCTGCGCAACATCCTGATCGACGTCACCGGCAACACGCACCGCAGCGAGTTCTGCATCGACAAGCTCTACTCGCCCGACGGCCCCACCGGGCGCCTCGGCCTGCTGGAGCTGCGCGCCTTCGAGATGCCGCCGCATGCGCGCATGAGCCTGGTGCAGCAACTGTTGCTGCGCGCGCTGGTGGCGCGCTTCTGGCGCCAGCCGTATCGCACGCGCCTGACGCGCTGGGGCACCGAGCTGCACGACCGCTTCCTGCTCGGCACCTTCGTGCAGATGGATTTCGACGATGTGCTCAGCGAGATGCGCGAGGCCGGCTTCGCCTTCGACAATGCCTGGTTCGCCCCGCATTTCGAGTTCCGCTTCCCGCGCGTGGGCGAGCTGGCCGCCGGCGGCCTGGCGCTGACCTTGCGCAGCGCGCTCGAGCCCTGGCACGTGATGGGCGAGGAGGGCAGCGCCGGCGGCACGGTGCGCTACGTGGATTCGTCGCTGGAGCGCATCGAGGTGCGCGTGCTGGGCATGAACGAGAGCCGCCACGTGGTGACGGTGAACGGCCGCGCGGTGCCGTTGCAGCCCACCGGGCGGGCCGGCGAATTCGTGGCCGGGGTGCGCTACCGCGCCTGGGCGCCCCAGTCTGCGCTGCACCCCACCATCGGCGTGCACGCTCCGTTGACATTCGACGTAGTCGACAGCTGGATGGCGCGCAGCATCGGCGGATGCCGGTATCATGTTTCGCATCCGGGCGGGCGCAACTACGAGACCTTCCCGGTCAATGCCTACGAGGCCGAAAGCCGGCGCCTGGCGCGCTTCTTCACGCTCGGCCACACCCCGGGCGTGATGCGCATCGAGGAGCCTGCGCGCAGCCTCGAGTTTCCGTTCACGCTGGACCTGCGGCAACGCTGATCCGCCCCGCCGCCGAGCTTCGCCCCGTGCCCTTGCAGCCCTCCCTGCCCTTCGACGAATCCGCTCCCGCCGCCGAGGCGGCGATGCGCCGCGCGCGCGCGGTGCCCGCGGGACACCTGGACGAGCTCGGCGCGTGCTCGGGCGGCCTGCGCGAGCCGTGGGCAGGCTTCTTCCAGGTGCTGGGCGAGGACGGCATCGGCGCGCTCGGCCAGCAGGCCGCCGCCATGGCGCGCCAGATCCGCGACAACGGCGTGACCTACAACGTCTACGCCGACAACGGCGCCGCGCGCGCCTGGGCGCTGGACCTGCTGCCCTTCCTGGTAGCCGAGGAAGACTGGCAGGTGATCGAGCGCGGCGTGATCCAGCGCGCCAGCCTGGCCAACGCCATGGTGGCCGACATCTACGGGCCGCAGACCCTGCTGGCCAAGGGCTTGCTGCCGGCCGGGCTGGTCTTCGGCCATCCCGGCTACCTGCGCCCCCTCAAGGGCTACCAGCCGCCGGACGGCAATTTCCTGCATATCGTCGCGGTGGACCTGGCGCACACCGCGGAGGGCGGCTGGACGGTGATGGCGCACCGCACGGAAACCCCGTCCGGCATGGGCTACGCGCTGGAGAACCGGCTCATCATCTCCAGCCTGTTCACCGATGCCTTCCGCGAACTGCGCGTGCGCCGCCTGCCCGCCGCCTTCGCGCAGCTGGTGGCCACGCTGGCGCAGCTGCCCGCCATCCGCACGGCCGGCGCGGTCACGCAGCTGACCGCGGCCGGCGCCGCGGGCGCGGCGGCCGCGGCCGGCAAGCACGTGGTGCTGCTGACCCCCGGCCCGTACAACGAGACCTACTTCGAGCACACTTTCCTGGCGCGTTACCTCGGCATCACGCTGGTCGAGGGCAAGGACCTGACGGTGCGCAACGAGGTGGTCTACCTGAAGACGCTGGCCGGGCTGGAGCGCGTGGACGTGATCCTGCGCCGGCTCGACGATGCCTATTGCGATCCCGTGGAGTTGCGCCAGGATTCCACGCTTGGCGTGCCCGGGCTGCTGCAGGCGATGCGCGCGGGCAACGTGCTGGTSTCCAACGCACCGGGTTCCGGCTTCATGGAAACGCCGGCCATCCACGGCTTCCTGCCGGGCATCGCGCGCGAGCTGCTGGGCGAGCCGCTGCTGCTGCCCAGCGTGCCGAGCTGGTGGTGCGGCGAGGCCTCGGCGCGCGCGCAGGCGCTGGCGCAGTTCAGCGAAGCGTTCCTGATGCCGACCTACCCGCGCGGGCTGGCGCAGCCGTGGGAAGGCCCGCGCCTGGGCATGGAGCTGGGCCTGCAGCGGCTGGCAGACTGGCGCGAGCGCATCGAACAGGTGCCCGATCTCTTTACCATCCAGGCCGACCTGCCGCTGTCGCACGCGCCGCGCTGGGAGGGGCCGCACATCGGCTCGCGCGCGGCCATGCTGCGGGTCTTCGCGATCGCCGACGGGCGCGGCGGCTGGCAGGTGATGCCGGGCGGCTTCACGCGGCTGGCGGGCGAGGGCCAGCCGGGGGTGTCGATGCAGCTCGGCGGTTCCAGCGTGGACACCTGGGTGCTGTCGAGCCAGCCGGCGCAGCCCGCGCCGGTGCCGGCCACGCCCATGCTCGGCGCCGCGCATCCCGGCCGCGCGGCCAAGCCGCTGGCGGTGTCGAGCCGCGCCGCCGAGAACCTGTTCTGGGCAGGCCGCTACGCCGAGCGCGCCGAAAACAACGTGCGCCTGTGCCGGCTCGTGCTGGGCTCGATCGAAAGCAGCGACGAGCGCGACGACAGCGTGCTCGACGTCATCGGCGAGCTGGTGGTCGCCTGCGGCCTGCTGCCGACCGGCGCGCCGCAGCCGCGCGCATCGCTGCGCGTGTTCGAGCGCAGCCTGGTGGCGGCGCTGGCCGAAAGCGCCGGCTGGACCAGCGTGGGCCAGAACCTGGCCAGCCATGTGCTCGCCGCCACCGAGATCCGCAACCGCCTGTCCAACGACCACTGGCGCATGATCCTGGCCGCCCGCAACGATTTCGGCGACGCCATGGCGGCCGCCTGCACCGGCGCGTCCGGCAGCGGCGACTGCGGCTACTACGACCGCCCGCGCGTGCTGGCCGCGCTCGACCATCTCGGCATGCAGCTGGCCGCCATCAGCGGCGCCCAGGGCGACCGCATGATGCGCGACGAGGCGTGGCGCCTGCTGTTCATCGGCCGGCATATCGAACGCGTGTCGACGCTGTCGACCTTCCTGGAAGTGTTCACCCGGCACGGCGCGCTGCTGCACCGAAGTGGCTTCGACCTGCTGCTGCACCTGTTCGACAGCACGCTCACCTTCCGCGCGCTCTACCCCGGGCGCACCGACGTGCCGGCGCTGGTCGAGCAGGTTGTGATCGAACCCACCAACCCGCGCGGGCTCTACGGCGTGCTGGCGCGGCTGCGCGTCAAGCTTGGCCAGCTCACGCCGCCGGCCAGCCCGGCGGGCACCGGACGCACGCCACTGCCGCAATGGCTGCCCGCGGTGGAGGCACTGCCCGGCTGGGATGCACTATGCCGGCGCGACGAAAGCGGGCAATACACCAATCTGGTGCAGGCGTGCGACCAGTTGAGCAGCCTGGTGGGGCAGCTCTCCGACGAGATCAGCGCGCGCTACTTCAGCCACGCCGGCATGGCCGGCGTGCGGGTGCGGCCATGAGCGTGCCGGCCAACGATCCGGCGGCCGCGGTGCCCGCCCCCGCCGCGCTCACAGTGCATCACAAGACCACCTATGAGTATTCCGCGCCGGTGGAGAATGCCCAGCAACGCGCCGTGGTGTACCCGGTGACGTGCCCGTGGCAAACGGTGCTGTCGCACAGCACGCAGGTCGAGCCCGAGCCTTCGCACCAGCATGCCGGCACGGACGCCTTCGGCAACCATGTGCTGTACTTCACCATCGACGTGCCGCACGACTTCATGCAGCTCTGCTGCGAGAGCACGGTGCGCGTGCTGCCGCGCTGGGACGCGCTCGATCCGGCCGCCAGCATGCCGTGGGAAGACGCCGTCGCCGCGCTGCGCTTTCGCGCCGGGCAGGCCTTCCGGCCCGAGAGCGAGTTCTGTTTCGCCTCGCCCAACGTGGCCCTGCATCCGGACCTGAAGGCTTATGCGCTGGCCAGCTTCGCGCCCGGCGTGCCGGTGGTGGCCGGCGCCATCGACCTGATGCACCGCATCCACGCCGACTTCGAGTACGAGCCCGAGGTCACCGAGGTGGCCACCCCGGCGCTGCAGGCCTTCGCGCTGCGCAGCGGGGTTTGCCAGGATTTCGCGCAGGTCATGATCGGCTGCCTGCGCTCGCTCGGCCTGGCCGCGCGCTATGTCAGCGGCTACCTGCGCACGGAGCCGCCGCCGGGCCAGCCGCGGCTGATCGGCGCGGATGCCTCGCACGCCTGGCTGTCGGTGTATTGCCCGCTGACCGGCTGGGTCGACCTCGATCCCACCAACGACGTGCTGGCCGACACCGGCCATGTGACGCTGGCGTTCGGGCGCGACTATAGCGATGTCTCGTTGCTGCGCGGCGTCATCGTGGGCGGCGGCGCGCATGGCGTGGACGTGGAGGTCAGCGTGCTGCAGGTGGAATAGGCAGCGCCCCGACGCGGCTGGCAAGCCAATTGCCTGTGTTGTGCAGGGGTTGCCGAAAAAAGGGGAGTCAATATGCTGAGCCGCACCGCCGACCACCTGTTCTGGATGGCCCGCTACACCGAGCGTGCCGAGAACACCGCGCGCATGCTCGACGTCAACCACCAGACCGCGCTGCTGCCGCAGTCGCGCGACGAGGCCCGGCAGGGCTGGCTGGCCATGCTCGACGCGACCGAGCTCACGCCGGTCTTTGCCGAGCATCACGGCGCGGTGGTGCACGAGGAAGTGCTCGACTTCATGGTGCGCGACCTCAGCCACCCGGCCTCGATCATGTCCTGCCTGCGCGCCGCGCGCGAGAATGCCCGCGCCGTGCGCGGCGCCCTGACCACGCCGTTGTGGGAAACCATCAACACCACCTGGCTCGATGTCCAGCAGATGGTCGCCGACGGCATCCTGCGGCACGATCCCGCGCAGTTCTTCGAATGGGTCAAATTCCGCTCCCACCTCACGCGCGGCGTCGAAGCCGGCACCATGCTCAAGGACGAAGCCTATTGCTTCATGCGCCTGGGTACCTTCCTCGAGCGCGCCGACAACACCGCGCGGCTGCTCGACGTCAAGTTCCAGGCCACCGACCCGGGTAGCCAGCAGGGCGACTTCTACCAGTGGGCCGCGGTGCTGCGCTCGGTCTCGGGGTTCGAGATGTACCGCAAGGTCTATCGCTCGGCGGTCACGCCGGAACGCGTGGCCGAACTGCTGATCGTGCATCCCGACATGCCGCRCTCGCTGGCGGCCAGCCTGCGGGAGGTGGTGTCCTTGCTGGCGCAGGTGCGCAATGTGGCTTCAGCGGAGACTGAGAGGCGTGCGGGCAAGCTGCATGCGGAGCTTAAGTTTGCCCGGATCGAGGATATTTTTTCTGTCGGGATTCATGGGTGGTTGGGGGATTTCTTGCGGAGGGTGCATGAGGTGGGGAGTGGGGTGAGTCATAGTTTTTTGATGCGGGGGTGAGGGGGGCTGCGGGGGGTGTGTTTCGACATCAAAGTCAAATTATTTAAAAGCTTAAAATCAACATCAAAGTCAAAGGATTTAACTTCAAGGTCAAATTCTTTAAAAGCTCAAAATCAACATCAAAGTCAAAGGCTTTCGCTCCCCCGGAGCGACCTACTTTCTTTTTTCCGAAAAGAAAGTAGGCAAAGAAAGCGGACTGCCTGGCCGGCAGGGGCAGAAACGTTGGGATTTCTGGTATTGCTGGTTTCGTCGTGGGGTTTGTGGTTCTACTGGCATCCTGCCGTTACCGGTGCTGGCGGCCACAATCCTGCTGGAGGTGGTGGTTTCGGGGTCAGGCCTATGATGGCGAGCACACTGCTTGTTCGGCCATCTGCCGTCACCGGCGCTGGCCACCACGACGTAGCACTCTCATGGTTTCGTGGTGGGCGTGGTGGCCCCGGCTTGAAAAGGGAACCAACTACACCCGCGCCCCGGTCCACCGCGCCCACCACGAAACCAGTGCCGTTCCCATGACGCGCCCATCCACCCCGGTCGCGGCAGCAGCCTGAACCACCTGGGCCGCCGCCATCATGCAGCGCCGCCACGAATCGGACACCGCCCGCGACGCCGCAGGCGAGCAAGCCGGTAGCGTCAGCAGTCGAGCCGAAGCCACGAGACCCACCACGAAACCAGCGTCAGACTTGAAGTCTGAGCGCCCAGCCTTCTGCAAGAATCGCTTTCTTTTGGTTACTTTTCTTTTCGAGAAAAGAAAAGTGACACTTACATGTGTGCGAACGGGCTATCAAGCCCGGGCCGCCAGGCCCACAGAGACAAGCAGACTCCACCAAATACGCCAAAATAAACCAACCAAAGCCCAAGCCGCCAGGCCCACAGAGACAAGCAGACTCCACCAAAGACGCCAAAATAAACCAACCAAAGCCCGGGCCGCCAGGCCCACAGAGACAGGCGCACTTGCATGCACCTGAAGGACCCAAAAGGCCCGGGCCGCCAGGCCCACAGCAACCCGGGCAAGAAGGCCAATCCTCATGCCCCCAACTTCTTCCTCAACAACTCATTCACCTGCGCCGGGTTCCCCTTCCCCTTGGTGGCCTTCATGGCCTGCCCGACCAGGGCATTGAACGCCTTCTCCTTGCCGGCGCGGAATTCCTCCACCGACTTGGCGTTGGCGGCCAGCACGTCGTCGATGATCTTCTCCAGTTCGCCCGAGTCGGACATCTGCTTGAGGCCCTTGGCAGCGATGATGGCGTCGGCGTCGCCGCCTTGCTCGCCTGCCCACATGGCCGGGAACACGTCCTTCTTGGCGGTGTTGTTGGACACCGTGCCGTCGGCGATGCGCACCAGCAGCTTCGCCAGCTGGGCGGGCTTGACCGGGGCGGCGTCGAGCGCGATGCCTTCGCGATTGAGCAGGGAGGACACGTCGCCCATCAGCCAGTTGGCGGCGGGCTTGGCGTTGGCCGCGCCGGCTTCGGCAACCACGGCTTCGAAGTAGCCGGCAAGCGGCTTGGAAGCGGTCAGCACGCTGGCATCGTAGGCGGACAGGCCGTACTGCGATACCAGGCGCGCCTGCATGGCCGCGGGCAGTTCCGGCAGCGCGGCCTTCACGCGTTCGATCCAGGCGGCGTCGATCTCGAGCGGCAGCAGGTCGGGGTCGGGGAAGTAACGATAGTCGTGCGCGTCTTCCTTGGTGCGCATGGCGCGCGTCTCGCCGGTATCCGGATCGAACAGCACGGTGGCCTGCTGGATCTCGCGGCCGTCCTCGATCTCGGCGATCTGCCACTGCACTTCGTACTCGATGGCCTGCTGCAGGAAGCGGAACGAGTTGAGGTTCTTGATCTCACGGCGCGTGCCCAGCTTGGGGTTGCCGTACGGGCGCACCGATACGTTGGCGTCGCAGCGGAAGCTGCCTTCCTGCATGTTGCCGTCGCAGATGCCCAGCCATACCACCAGCGCGTGCAGGGCCTTGGCGTAGGCCACGGCCTCGGCCGCGCTGCGCATGTCGGGCTCGGTGACGATTTCCAGCAGCGGGGTGCCGGCGCGGTTCAGGTCGATGCCGGTCATGCCGGCGAAGTCTTCGTGCAGCGATTTGCCGGCGTCTTCCTCGAGGTGGGCGCGCGTGAGCTGCACGGTCTTCTCGTAGGTCTCGCCCTTCTTGCCCTCGACCTGGATGCTGATGCTGCCGCCTTGCACTACCGGGAGCTCGTACTGGCTGATCTGGTAGCCCTTGGGCAGGTCAGGGTAGAAGTAATTCTTGCGCGCGAAGACGCTGCGCGGCGCGATGGTGGCGCCGATCGCCAGGCCGAACTCGATGGCGCGCTCGACCGCGCCGCGGTTGAGCACCGGCAGCACGCCGGGCAGCGCCAGGTCGACCGGCGAGGCTTGCGTGTTCGGCGCCGCGCCGAAGGCGGTGGAGGTGCCGGAGAAAATCTTGGAGGCCGTCGACAGTTGCGTGTGCGTCTCGAGGCCGATCACCACTTCCCATTGCATGGCGGTATTCCTGTTCGTGTGCGGTATGTGTTGCTACTTGTACTGCGTCGTTCGTTGTTCGTCGTTCGTGCTTTGCTGCTTTCGTGTTCCTGCACGCCGCGTGCCCCGTGCCGCTACGCTCAGGGATTCGGGCTGGCCAGCCATGAATCCAGCTGCGCCAGCGCCGCGTCGCGCGCGACCGGGTCGGCGCCCACCGTCACGCCCCGGCCCGGATGCGTGCCGTTGGGCACGTCGCGCCGCACCCGCAGCTCGCCCGCGCCTTCGAAGGCGTCGAAACCGTGGTAGGCGCCAGGGTAGATCTCCAGGCGGAAGCGCGCCTCGGGCTGGCGCGCCGCCACGGCTTCGCGCAGCATGGCGCAGCGCGTGGCGGGGGTCCAGTCGTCGGCGCCGCCGGTCATCAGCAGCAAGGGCGCGCGCAGGCGGAAGCCATGGCGCTGCACGGCGCTCTTGCAGCCCGGGTAGAAGGCCACGGCGCGTTCGATGGACGGTGCGCCGGCGGGCCAGTCGCGGCTGGCGTCGATGGCGCTGAGCACGGCCTGCGCGCCGTTGGACCAGCCCAGCAGCACGATGCGGCCGGTGTCCACGCCGGGCTGCCGCGCCAGCCACTGCAGCGCGGCCAGCACGTCGCCGCGCCGCACGGTGTCGTCGATGTCGCGCGTGGCCATGGGCTCGGTGCAGATGCCCTGCGGCTTGCCGCGCGGGGCGAAGCTGTCGGGCAGCAGCACTGCGTAGCCGCGCGCGGTGAGCCACCGCACGTAGTCGCGGTAGCGCGCCTGCAGCGCCGCTGCGTCGGTGCCGCCGCGCTGGTAAAGCCCGGCGCAGCCGTGCAGCGCAACCACTACCGGCATGGCCTGCGCGGGCGCGGTGGCGCCGTGTTGCGGCACGAACCAGTAGGCGTCGAGCGGCTTGCCTTCGTCCGTTCCCGGGAAACGCACCGCCTGCGCCGCCGGCATGGCGGACTCCGCGGCGGCGGCCGGCACCGAGGCCTGCGCGTGCATGGCGGGGCTTGCCAGCAGCGCGGCGCCGGCGCCGAGGCACAAGGCCGCGGCGCGCAGGGCGCGAAGGGGGAAGAGGAGCAGGGGCAAGGCCCGGGTGAGTTTCATCGGATCTGGGCGCAGCCGCCGGTGCCAGGTTCGAACATCACCGGCCAGGCCTCTTCATAGATGCCCGGCGAGCAGCGCTGCTGGCAGTTGGCGTGCGCCAGCGTGACACGGCGCGGGTCCTGCCAGACCATCAGCTTGCAGGCGCTGCCGTCGTTGGCGCGCAGCTCGATATGCGGCTTCTTCTGGGTCTGGCGGAACTCGGCCAGGTTGAAGCTGCACGAGCCGCGCTTGCCCACCCACAGTTTCCACGACAGCTGCTGCACCGTGTTGTCGGCCACGCGCAGCTGCGCGTCCTCGCGGAAGCCGTCCTCCTCGGTACGGCGGCAGTCGCCGGCCAGGTCGATGTCGCGGCTGGCGATCGGCGTGGGCTGGCCGAAGCGCGGCAGCGGAATGCAGGCGGCCAGCCCCGCGGCCAGCGCGATGCCGCCCGCGATGCGAACCAGCCAGCGCCGCGCCGTCATGCCTGCGCGGGCCGGCGCAGATGCCAGTCCGTGGCTTGCTGGAACGCGTGCGCGGTCTGCAGCAGCTCGGCTTCGCCGAAGTAGTTGCCGATTAGCTGCAGGCCGACCGGCATGCCGCCTTCTCCCAGGCCGCAGGGCACGCTCATGCCGGGCAGGCCGGCCAGGCTGGTCGACAGCGTGAAGATGTCGGCCAGGTACATCTGCACCGGGTCGGCGCTCTTCTCGCCAAGCTTCCACGCCACCGTGGGCGCCACCGGGCCCATGATCACGTCGCACTGGGCGAAGGCGCGCTGGAAGTCCTCGGAGATGATGCGGCGGATCTTCTGCGCCTGCAGGTAGTACGCGTCGTAATAGCCGTGCGACAGCACGTAGGCGCCCACCATGATGCGGCGCTTGACCTCGGGGCCGAAGCCTTCGGCGCGGCTCTTCTTGTACATGTCCATCAGGTCGCGGTACTCGGCGGCGCGGTGGCCGTAGCGCACGCCGTCGAAGCGCGACAGGTTGGACGAGGCCTCGGCCGGCGCGATGATGTAGTACACCGGGATCGACAGCTCGGTCTTGGGCAGCGAGACCTCGACCAGCGTGGCGCCGAGCTTCTCGTACTCGGCCAGCGCGGCGCGCACGGCCTGCTCGACGTCGGCCGACAGGCCCTTGCCGAAGTATTCCGTGGGCAGGCCGATGCGCAGGCCCGACAAGGGCTTGGCGGCACTGGCGCCGGCGCGCGGCTGGCCGAGCAGGCGGGTGAAGTCTTCGTCCACGCCGCCCTGCGCGGGCGCGAGGCTGGTCGAGTCGCGCTCGTCGAAGCCGGCCATGGCGCCCAGCAGCAGCGCGCAGTCTTCGGCGGTGTGCGCCATCGGGCCGCCCTGGTCCAGCGAGGAGGCGAAGGCGATCATGCCGTAGCGCGACACGCGGCCGTAGGTGGGCTTGATGCCGGTGATGCCGGAGAACGAGGCCGGCTGGCGGATCGAGCCGCCGGTGTCGGTGCCGGTGGCGGCCGGCGCCAGGCCCGCGGCCACGGCGGCCGCCGAGCCGCCCGAGGAGCCGCCCGGCACGCGCGCAGGGTCCCACGGGTTCTTGACCGCGCCGAAGTGCGAGTTCTCGTTGGACGAGCCCATCGCGAACTCGTCCATATTGGTCTTGCCCAGCGTGACCATGCCGGCGGCGCCCAGGCGCTCGACCACGGTGGCGTCGAACGGGCTTTCATAGCCGGCCAGCATGCGCGAGCCGGCTGTGGCGCGCCAGCCACGCGTGACGAACACGTCTTTGTGGGCGATCGGCACGCCGGTCAGCAGGCCGGCTTCGCCGCGCGCGCGGCGTTCGTCGGCGGCGCGCGCCTGCGCCAGGGTCAGCTCGGGGTTGACGTCGACGAAGGCGTTGAGCGCGGTGGCCTGCTCGATGCGGCCAAGGTAGTCGCGCGCCAGTTCCTCGGCGGAAACGGTGCGCGCCGCCAGCGCGTCGGCGAGCTGGCGCAGGGAGGTCACTGAAGTTGCGGAAAAGGACATGTCGGTCGGTATGGCTTGGCAGGAGGGGCGGCCGGCGCGCGGCAAGCCGGCGCGGCGGGAGCCGCCGGGTTCGGGGGCCGTGAGGCGCTGACCTTTACTCGATGACCTTGGGCACCAGGTACAGGCCGCCTTCGGTGGCCGGCGCGGGGCGCTGGTAGTCGTCGCGGCGGTCGGTTTCGGTCACGGCGTCGTCGCGCAGGCGCTGCGACATCTCGCGCACGGTGGACAGCGGGTGGGCCAGCGGTTCCACGCCGGTGGTGTCGACCGCCTGCATCTGTTCGACCAGGGAGAAGAATTGATTGAGCTGCACAAGGGTATGCCCTGCCTCGTCATCGTTGATCTCGATGCGGGCAAGGTGGGCGATGCGCTTGACGTCGGATAGGTCGAGAGCCATGGCTTGGGTCGGTGCGTGGTCGATGCGAAATCGGTGTTGTATCGGCGTGATGGCGGGAGGCGAATCCGGAAGCGGGCGCGGTAGCGAGAGGCAAGGCGCGCGCCGCCGGGGCGGGCGGGGCGAGTGCTGCCGGGAGCGCCCCGGAATCGTCAAAGTTACACGTTTTTTCGAGGAAGAAGCCCCCGAAACAGGGGGAATTATAAGGTATCATTGCGCGTTGCCATTCCCTGGCAGCGCCTTCGTCACATTGGTGCAAATCCGCGCCCGCTGGAGCTTTCCGGTGGAACCCGCGGCGCACACGCAGTGCACCGTCGCCCCCGTACCGCCCTCCAGGCCGCCCTTGTCGCGGCAAGCCGGCGGCGGACGCCGGGCCGAGGGCAACCAGGAAGGCAGGCAAGGGCCCTCTGATTAGGCCGCCCCGGCCGGCAATTTTTTGTAATTGCCGCGCGGTTCCACCGAACTTTTAGGCGTGGTCTAATCAAAGGTTCCCGTAGAGGCTGTTCCCGCCCCCGGCGGGCGGGCCTCGGCTGGCGGCCCCGTCCCGGCTGCCGCGCATCTCCGGATGACGCGGCGCCGGCGCGGCGCCGGGCTCGCCGAACGGTGGGGGGCCTTGAATACCACCCGTCGCAACGAATTTCGTGGCTGGCCCGATAGCGGCGCCGGCCGCTTCGCATACCTCGCGAACCACCAGAAAACAGGATTCCTGATGTTCGGATTTCTCCGCAGCTATTTCTCCAACGATCTCGCGATCGACCTCGGCACGGCCAACACCCTGATCTATATGCGCGACAAGGGCATCGTCCTGGACGAGCCCTCGGTGGTGGCGATCCGCCAGGAAGGCGGACCCAACGCCAAGAAGACGATCCAGGCGGTGGGCAAGGAAGCCAAGCAGATGCTGGGCAAGGTGCCGGGCAATATCGAGGCGATCCGCCCGATGAAGGACGGCGTGATCGCCGACTTCACCGTGACCGAGCAGATGCTCAAGCAGTTCATCAAGATGGTGCACGACTCCAAGCTGCTGCGCCCGTCGCCGCGCATCATCATCTGCGTGCCGTGCGGCTCGACCCAGGTCGAGCGCCGCGCCATCCGCGAATCGGCGCTGGGCGCCGGCGCCAGCCAGGTGTACCTGATCGAGGAGCCGATGTCGGCCGCGATCGGCGCGGGCCTGCCGGTGTCGGAGCCGTCGGGCTCGATGGTGGTCGATATCGGTGGCGGCACCACCGAGGTGGGCATCATCTCGCTGGGCGGCATGGTCTACAAGGGCTCGGTGCGCGTGGGCGGCGACAAGTTCGACGAAGCCATCGTCAACTACATCCGCCGCAACTACGGCATGCTGATCGGCGAGCAGACCGCCGAGGCCATCAAGAAGGAAATCGGCTCGGCTTTCCCGGGCTCCGAAGTCCGCGAGATGGAAGTCAAGGGCCGCAACCTGTCCGAAGGCATCCCGCGTGCCTTCACGGTGTCGTCCAACGAAATCCTCGAAGCGCTGACCGATCCGCTCAACCAGATCGTCTCGGCCGTGAAGATCGCGCTGGAGCAGACCCCGCCGGAACTGGGCGCGGACATCGCCGAGCGCGGCATGATGCTGACCGGGGGCGGCGCGCTGCTGCGCGACCTGGACCGCCTGCTGGCCGAGGAAACCGGCCTGCCGGTGCTGGTGGCCGAAGACCCGCTGACCTGCGTGGTGCGCGGCTCCGGCATGGCGCTCGAGCGCATGGACAAGCTCGGCAGCATCTTCTCCTACGAATAACGAGTCAGCGAGAGGATATCGCTCGTGGCGCGACACGGCCTGCCGGATCACCTGGTCGGGGCCTCGCCGCGTCGCGCCGCTTCCCCGACCCGGCCCGGCCCAGGGTATCGCACGACCCCGCCTGACTCCCGCCAACCCGGCGGGGCGGCGGCGTTGCGTCCGTGGGGCCGGGAGACCTTTCCGCCAGCGCACGGGTAAATGGATTACACTCCGCCGCCGCTCTTCAAGCAGGGCACTTCCGCCGTGGCGCGCCTCGTCTTCTATGTGACGATCGCGCTGGTGCTGCTCATCGTCGATGCGCGCTTCGATGCCTTGCGCGTGGTGCGCCAGGTCGCCGCCACCGTGCTGATGCCGGTCGAGCGTACCGTGCTGGTGCCGCGCGACGCGCTGCGCACCGCGTTCGACTACGCGCAATCGTCGGCCACGCTGGCCAGCGAGAACCGCGAACTCAAGCGCCGCGCCGTGACCGAGGCCGAAGGCTCGGTGCGCCAGTCCCAGCTCGAGTCCGAGAACAACCAGTTGCGCAAGCTGCTTGGCCTGCAGCAGCAGTCGGCCACGCCGGTGACGGCAGCCGAGATCCTCTACGACGCGCGCGATCCGTATAGCCAGCGCATCGTGATCGACCGCGGCAGCCAGCACGGCCTGCGCGCCGGCTATCCGGTGATCGACGAACGCGGCGTGATCGGCCAGATCACGCGCGTCTCGCCGTTCCAGTCCGAAGTSACGCTGCTGACCGACAAGGAWCAGGCSATYCCGGTGCAGGTGGTSCGCAACGGSCTGCGCAGCGTSGCCTTYGGCGGCKCSCGYGCCGGCCWGCTSGACCTGCGCTTCATGGCGGCWTCGGCYGACCTGCAGCAGGGYGACCTGCTGGTGACTTCCGGTCTGGACGGCACCTACCCTCCCGGCTTGCCGGTGGCCAAGATCGTGCAGATCGAGCGCAAGGCCGACACCGCGTTCTCCCGCGTGTACTGCGAACCGGTGGCCGGCGTGCGCTCGCACCGCCAGCTGCTGGTGATCCGCTACGAAGCGCAGCTGCCGCCGCGCGAGGCGATCGACGGCCCGCGCGACGCCAAGGAAACCAGGAGCGGCCGGGCCGGCCGGCCCGGGGTCAGGGATGCCGAGCGGGGAGGCGACAAGCCGGCGGCGAAGCCCGCGGAAAAGCCGGCCGAGAAGCCCGCCGAGAAATCCACGGAAAAAGCCGCCGACAAGCCCGCCCCCGCCGCCAAGGAGGTCAAGCGGTGACCAATCCCCAATACCTGCTGCGACCGGTCAACCCGGCGTTCATCGCGCTGAGCTTCGTGCTGGCCTTCCTGTTCAACCTGATGCCCTGGGGCTCCACGTTGTGGATTCCCGACATGGTGGCGCTGGTGCTGGTGTTCTGGAACATCCACCAGCCGCGCAAGGTGGGCATGGGCGTGGCGTTCGCGCTGGGCCTGCTGATGGATGTGCACGATGCGCGCCTGCTTGGCGAGCATGCCATGGCGTACACCCTGCTGGCCTACTTCGCCATCACCATCCACCGCCGTGTGCTGTGGTTCACGGTCTACACCCAGGCGCTGCACGTGTTGCCGCTGCTGTTCATGGCGCACGCGGTGCCGGTGGTGATCCGCCTGGCCATGGGCGCGCCGCTGCCGGGCTGGCAGCTGCTGCTGGCGCCGGGCATCGAGGCGCTGCTGTGGCCGCTGGCCACCAGCATGCTGCTGGCGCCGCAGCGGCGCAGCGCCGACGTGGACGAGACCCGGCCCATATGACGCGCCGGCGCGCCGGCAATAGCGATCCGGCAATAGCTTGACCCTCAACCGAGTACCGCCGCGCCCCTTGCGGGTGCGCGGCACACCGCAAGGCTGACGCAGTACCATGACCGAAATCCGCAATGTCGAACAGGAGCTCGGCCGCTTCCGCATCCGCGTGGCGGCCGCGGGCCTGTTCGCCGTGATCTGCTTCGGCCTGCTGTTCAGCCGCTTTCTCTGGCTGCAGTGGTACAAGCACGACCAGTACTCGGCCAAGGCCGAGGACAACCGCATCTCGGTGGCGCCGATCGAGCCCAACCGCGGCATCATCATGGACCGCAACGGCGTGGTGCTGGCGCGCAACTATTCGGCCTACACGCTGGAAATCACGCCGTCCAAGCTGTCCGACACGCTCGACAACACCATCGAGTCGCTCAGCCAGCTGGTCGACATCCAGCCGCGCGACCGCCGCCGCTTCAAGCGGCTGATGGAAGAATCGCGCAGCTTCGAGAGCCTGCCGATCCGCAGCCAGCTCACCGACGAGGAAGTGGCGCGCTTCTCCGCCCAGCGCTTCCGCTTTCCCGGCGTGGACGTGCGCGCGCGGCTGTTCCGCCAGTACCCGATGGGCGAGTCCGCCTCGCACGTGATCGGCTACCTGGGCCGCATCTCGCAGCGCGACCAGGAGCGCATCGAGGCCATGGACGAGGCCAACGACGCCGAGGGCGCCAAGTACGATCCGCGCAAGGACGCCGACAACTACAAGGGCTCCAACTACATCGGCAAGATCGGCATCGAGCAGAGCTACGAGACCGAACTGYACGGCCTGACCGGCTTCGAGGAAGTGGAAGTGAGCGCGGGCGGCCGCCCGATCCGCACGCTGTCCACCTCGCCCGCCACGCCCGGCAACAACCTGATCCTGTCGCTCGACATCCGCCTGCAGCAGCTTGCCGAGGCGTTGTTCGGCGACAAGCGCGGCGCGCTGGTGGCGATCGAGCCGGCCACCGGCGACATCCTGGCCTTCGTGTCCAAGCCGACCTTCGATCCCAACCTGTTCGTCGAAGGCATCGACAGCAACGCCTGGAACGAGCTCAACGGCTCGCCCGACAAGCCCTTGCTGAACCGCCCGCTGCGCGGCACCTACCCGCCGGGCTCGACCTACAAGCCGTTCATGGCGCTGGCGGCACTCACCACCGGCAAGCGCACCGCGGCCTGGGGTTTCCACGATCCGGGCTCGTTCACGCTGGGCAATCACACGTTCCGCGACGACAAGCCGGGTGGCCACGGCTGGGTGGACATGCAGGCCTCGATCGTGCAGTCGTGCGATACGTACTACTACATGCTGGCGCGCGACATGGGCGTCAATGCCATCCACGATTTCATGAAGCCGCTGGGCTTCGGCCAGATCACCGGCATCGATATCGAAGGCGAGAGCCGCGGCATCCTGCCGTCCACCGACTGGAAGCGCCGCGCCTATCGCAAGGCCGACCAACAGAAATGGTATGACGGCGAGACCATCTCGCTGGGCATCGGCCAGGGCTACAACAGCTTCACCATCCTGCAGCTGGCCAACGCCGTGTCCATCCTGGTCAACAACGGCACCGCGATGAAGCCCCACCTGGTCAAGGCGGTGGAGGATTCCGTGAGCCGCGACCGCGAGCTCACGGTACCCAAGGAAAGCTACCGGCTGCCGCTCAAGCAGGCCGATATCGACGTGATCAAGCGCGCCATGGTGGGCGTGACGCACTCGGGCACCGCTGCCCGCGCCTTTGCCGGCGCCGCCTACGAGTCGGCCGGCAAGACCGGTACCGCACAGACCTTCACCGTGGGCAAGAACGAGAAGTACAACCACCACGCGCTCGACGAACGCAAGCGCGACCACGCGCTCTATACCGCCTTCGCCCCGGCTGACAACCCGAAGATCGCGCTGGCGATGATCGTGGAGAACGCCGGCTTCGGCGGCGCGGTGGCGGCGCCGATCGCACGCAAGGTGATGGACTACTACCTGCTGGGCAAGTGGCCCGAGGAGCTGGCGGACATTGCGCCGCCGGCATCCGAGCGCGCCGGAGGCAAGCCGCCCGTGGACACGCCCAGTGTGTTCACCACCGGCCAGACCGCCAGCATCGCCAGCGCCACCGTGATGGGCGCCAGCGAGGCCGCCGCCACCAGCAGCGCCGCGGCCAGCGGTGCCGGCGCCAGCGCGCCGGCGGCACGCCCTGGCGC
>NZ_JBFTNF010000099.1:0-18588 GCF_056397345.1 Cupriavidus sp. 05N38 | reverse complement strand
GCCTTTGCGCCGATGGCTGTCGCGCCGCCGCCGGCACCCGCCGCGCCGCGTGCCCAGCCCGCTCCGGTCGCGCCCGTGGCGCCCATTGCACCGGTTTCCCCGCCCGCCCCGGCGCTCGCCATACAGGCTCCGCGCTTCGCGCAGCGCTCTGCCCAGGCCACGCCGGGCGAGACGGCGCGCGCGCGCGCACAGCTCGCAGGCGCGCTGACGATGAACGTACGGGAGGATCCGCAGCTGGCGGTGGAACGCCTGATGCCCGAAGTGCCGGGCGCGGACCAGGCCAGCGGCGCGCCGCTGGCGCTGCGCATCACGGCGGCAGCGCCGGGCAGCCCCGAGATCCGGGCCTGGGTCGAGCGGCTATGGCAGGCGGTGCCGGCGCCGCGGCGCCCGCCGCTGCCCTATGCGGTGCAGGCCGACAGCACACTGCCGCCGGAAACCTTGCGCATCGAACGCATTGCCGACAGCGCACGCTGAGCGCAGGGGCCAAAGCCCGCGCAATGCGCAGGCAATCAGGGGAGTCAGCCCTGCGCGCCCTCAGCCAGTCCGCCGCCCAGCGAAGTGATCACCGCCAGCAACTGCTCGCGCAGCCAGCGGTTGGCACCGTCGTTCTCGCCGCCGCCGTGCCAGTACAGATGCAGCTCCAGCGAAGGCACCTTGAACGGCAGCGACAGCAGCCGGTTGGCGTAGGGTTCGTTGGCGATGCGCGCATAGCGCAGCGGCAGCGTGGCCAGCAGGTCGGTGCAGCTCACCACCCGGCAGGCCCCGGCATAGTGCTGGCAACGCAGCCGCACCCGGCGCGTCAAGCCCATGCGGTGCAGGGCCTGGTCCTCCAGTCCCGCGCCGCGCCGGCGCGAAGACACATGCACGTGCTCGGCAGCCAGGTAGCGCTCCAGCGTCAGCTCCTTCTTCACCAGCGGATGGTCGCGGCGGGCCAGCACCACCATCGGGTCCGCCATGAACGGGGCATGGTGGATGGCAGGTGAAACCGGCAGCAGGATATCGATGGCGGCGTCGAGCGTGCCAGCCAGCAGTTCGGACTCCATCTCGCGCCGGTCGAAGCGAATCGCGGCGATTTCCACCTGCGGCGCCATCGCGGTCACCCGCGTCATCAGCGGCGGCAGCAGCGTGGATTCCAGCGCGTCGCGCATGCCGATGGTGAAGCGGCGCACGGTGGCGGCCGGATCGAAGTGCGGCGTATCCTGCAGCGTGCGCGCGAACGACTGCAGGGCGGCGCGGACCTCGGCCGCCAGCGAGCGCGCCAGTGGCGTGGGCGCCATGCCCTGGCCGCGCCGCTCGAACAGCGGGTCGTCGAACAAGGTGCGCAGGCGGCCCAGCGCATGGCTCACGGCGGGCTGCGTCAGGTTGAGCTGGCGCGCAGCCGCGGTGATGCTGCCTTCGCTGTAGATGGCGTCGAACACCACGAAGAGATTGAGGTCGATCCGGGAGAGCTGCATGGCGGTGATTCTGGCATGGAATGCATCATATTGATACTGGCAAATCCAGAAAATTCATTTTTCTAATTATATGGATTGCGGTACAGTCCTCTCCAGTCGGCGCGGACCGCGTCCGCCAGGACCGGGAACGGCTCCCGGCACTCATTCAGAGGTGGAGGAGACAACATGCAATTCGAGTACACGCCCAAGGTCAAGGAAATGCAGGCCCGCCTGCTGGCCTTCTTCGACAAGCACATCTATCCGAACGAGAAGCGCTTCTACGCGGAGATCCAGGCCAACCGCCAGGCCGGCAACGCCTGGGTCCCGACCAAGGTGATCGAGGAGCTCAAGCCGCTGGCCCGCGAAGCCGGCCTGTGGAACCTGTTCCTGCCCCACTCGAAGCGCGCGCCGGAAGGCCTGTCCAACCTCGAATACGCGCCGCTGTGCGAGATCATGGGCCGGGTGCCCTGGTCGGCCGAGGTATTCAACTGCGCCGCGCCCGACACCGGCAACATGGAAACCCTGGAGCGCTACGCCTCCGAGGAACTCAAGGACCGCTGGCTGGAGCCGCTGCTGCGCGGCGAGATCCGCTCGGCCTTCCTGATGACCGAGCCGGACGTGGCTTCGTCGGACGCCACCAATATCTGCTGCAGCATCGATCGCGACGGCGACGAATACGTGATCAACGGCACCAAGTGGTGGTCGTCGGGCGCGGGCGATCCCCGCTGCCAGGTCTACATCGTCATGGGCAAGACCAATCCGGATGCCGGCCGCCATGAGCAGCAATCGATGATCGTGGTGCCGGCCGATACCCCGGGCATCACCATCAAGCGCTTCCTGCCCGTGTTCGGCTACGACGACGCGCCGCACGGCCACATGGAAATCGAACTSAAGAACGTGCGCGTGCCGGCCGCCAACATCCTGCTGGGCGAAGGCCGCGGCTTCGAGATCGCCCAGGGCCGCCTCGGCCCGGGCCGCATCCACCACTGCATGCGCAGCATCGGCGTGGCCGAGCGCGCGCTCGAACTGCTGTGCAAGCGCAGCCTGGCCCGCGTTGCCTTCGGCAAGCCGGTGGCTGCGCAGGGCGTGACGCGCGAGCGCATCGCCGAAGCCCGCTGCGAAATCGAGATGGCGCGCCTGCTGACGCTCAAGGCCGCCTACATGATGGACACCGCCGGCAACAAGGTGGCCAAGGCCGAGATCGCCATGATCAAGGTGGTCGCACCCAATATGGCGCTCAAGGTAATCGACTGGGCCATCCAGGTGCACGGCGCCGCCGGTGTCTCCGACGATTTCCCGCTGGCTTCGTGGTGGGCGCACCAGCGCACGCTGCGCCTGGCCGACGGTCCGGACGAGGTGCACCGCAACGCCATCGCCAAGCTGGAACTGGCCAAGCACATGAGCATCAACCCGAACGAGATCGACATGCCGGTGACGCGCGGCTTCTGAGCCCCGCATCCGCCACGGCAGGGCCACCCCTGCCGGCAATATGGAAACGCGCAGCCCGTCTGCGCGTTTTTTTCTTCTGTGCTTAAATCGCCCGGTTCGCCACCTCAGTGCTTGATGTGGCAGCCCAACGTCCGCGCGATCGCAGCAATCGCAGCGATCGCAGCCAGGAGAACTTCCCCGATGATCGACGTCTATTCCTGGGCCACGCCCAACGGCCACAAGATCCATATCATGCTCGAGGAGTGCGGCCTCGAGTACAAGGTGCACCCCGTCAACATCGGTGCCGGCGACCAGTTCACGCCCGACTTCCTCGAGATCAGCCCGAACAACAAGATCCCTGCCATCGTCGATCCCGACGGCCCGGACGGCCAGCCCATCTCGCTGTTCGAGTCCGGCGCGATCCTGCTCTACCTGGCCGGAAAAACCGGCAGGTTCCTGCCCGAAGACGTGCGCGGGAAATACGATGCGCTGCAATGGCTGATGTTCCAGATGGGCGGCGTGGGCCCGATGCTGGGCCAGGCGCACCATTTCCGCATGTACGCGCCCGAGAAGCTGGAGTACGCCATCAACCGCTACACCAACGAAGCGCGCCGCCTGTACGGCGTGATCGACAAGCAACTGTCGGCACATCCGTGGCTGGCCGGCGAGACGTATTCGGTGGCAGACATCGCCACCTTCCCCTGGCTGCGCAGCTGGCAGAACCAGGGCGTGGAACTCGACGACTATCCGCACCTCAAGCGCTGGTTCAACGAGATTGCCGAGCGCCCCGCCGTCAAGCGCGGCGTCGAGGTGCTGGCCAGTGCGCGCAAGCCCATCCGCGACGAGAAGGAAAAGGAAATCCTGTTCGGCGCGACGCAAYACCAGCGCCGCTGAGCCGCCGAAGCCACCGGCCCGGCGTCACCGGGCCCGGCCATCGGCACTCAGTGCAGCGACACCGCCTGCGCCGCCGTGCTGCCTGCGCGCACGGGCTCGCCCATCGGGCCCTGCAGGCAGCACAGCAGGCTGGCCACGGGCTGAAGGGCATCGATGCGATAGCCCTCTTCCGGATCCGGAGCGAACACCATGCCGGGCTGCAGGTAAGCCACCTGGCGCTCGGCGTGCGGCCAGGGCGAATACCACTGCAGGCATAGCGTGCCCTCGTGGCATGCCGCCCAGTTCAGGCCGCCCGCGCGCAGCCGCTCCGCCCATTCCGGCTCGCCTTCGGCAATCGCCACGAAGGCTGCATTCAGTCGCGGCGGCATGCAGGCATCGGCTGCCCTGGCGCCCTGCCCCGGACGCCAGCGCTCCGACTGCCCCGCGGCAAACGCATCGAAACTGCTCGTCAGCCCGGCCCCCACCAGGCCCACGGCTTGCGGGTCCAGCACCGTGCGGATCAGCACGCTGTCTTGCAGCACCGCGAGCTGCAGGCGCTCGCCCTGGCGGATCGCATACACGCCGCCCGCCGACAGCAGCACCGGCGCGCCGCCCGCCGGGGTCACCTTCACCGTACCGCACAGGCAGGCCCACCACTCGGCCCGCGCCGTGACGATCCCGGGCTGCGCGGCACCCTGCGGCAGGAACACGTAATCGCCGCTGCTGCCGAGCCCGGCGGCCTCCGGCACCACCCTCACCTGCAGGCCGACACGCAACGCCGAAGCACCCCCGCCGGCCAGGATCTCGCCCCGCATCTGCGCGTCGAACAAGGAAAAAATACGCATGACACCCCCTTTTCCGCGTAATGGAAAAATGCCGTCCGCGTTTCCCGGGGGTTGTCGCTTCCTGACGTGCCGCTGCCTGGCCCGCCGGCTCTCCTGTATGCCGGCCAGTTTTTCGTATCAACCAGACATGCTTCGGCTGTCATCATCGGCGACCTGGCCCCGACAGCCAGCGCCGACACCCGAGGCTTACGCGCCGCGGGCAAACTCCCCAAGTGCCAGCCGGCCTCCGGCCGATTACACTCCCATTACAATTGGGTGTATTTGAAAGAAATTAGCCGGCAGTATCCGATATTTTTGCCGGCGTTCAAGCCTGATACTCATGGTGCGTCATACTATAAGGCGTCGATCCAAAGAGGTCAAACCCTTAGCCTCGCTTCGTTCTCTTTCACGAGTCAGGCCATGATCGGTGATCCTCTCAAGCTCTTCGGGCTGCACCTGGCGGAACTGCGCAGGCAGCGCGGCTGGTCGCAGGAAAAACTCGCCCTCGAAAGCGGCATGGCCCGCTCCTACCTCAGCGGCATCGAGCGGGGCGTGCGCAATGTGTCCCTGGTGAATATCTGCGCGTTGTCCGGGACGCTGGGCGTGCATCCCGCGGAGATGCTGAACTTCGCCGGCGGCAAGGGTGAAGGCAGCACGCTGGTGCTCGAGCAGCGCTGCGCGGAGTTCAATATCACCCCTGCCCAGCGCGTGACGGTACGGCACATGGCCCTGATGAACGATACCGAGCAGGACGCCATCGCTTCAGTGGCGCGCGTGATCGCGGCGAGGGCGGCACAGCAGATGTGATCCGGGCGGCGTCATCGCCGCCGGGCCCTAGGCCGCCAGCAGTTCGGCGAAGCGCGCCGCATCGAGGTTGGCCCCGCACAACACCAGCGCCACCTTCTTGCCCTCCAGCCTCTCGCGCAGCGGTCCCAGCAAGGCTGCGGTGGAAACCGCGGTAGCCGGCTCGGTCGCCAGCTTCATGTCGCGGTAGAGGATGCGCATGGCGGCCCGGATGGCCTCGTCCGACACCCGCACCATGCCGTCGACGAAACGGCTGCACACACCGAAGCTGTAGTCCAGCGCGTAGGGCGCCCCGAGACTGTCGGCGACGGTATTCACGCGTGCCAGCACCTGCGGCCGCCCTGACTCGAAGCTGCGCGTCATGGCATCGGCACCTTCGGGCTCGACGCCATAGACCCGGCAGGCCGGATTGATCTGCTTGACCGCGGCGGCGATGCCCGCGCACAGGCCGCCGCCGCCCACCGGCACCACCACCGCATCGAGCCCCGGCACCTGGCGCATCAGTTCCAGCCCCACGGTGCCCGTGCCCTGCGCCACCAGCGGGCCGTCGAACGGGTGGATCATGGTGCGGCCCTCCTGCACCGCCAGTTGCTGCGCGTGATCGAAGGCCGCATGCACGTCCGGGCGCAGCACCACTTCCGCACCCCACTCCCTGCAGGCCGCCACGCGCGCCGGGCTGGCGCTCGCTGGCATCACCAGCCTGGCCCCCACGCCCTCCACCATGGCGGCATAGGCCACTGCCATGGCATGGTTGCCGGCACTGGCCGCCACCACGCCGCGTCTGCGCGCCGCGGCATCGAGGCGCCCCATGCCGTTGAGCGCGCCGCGCAGCTTGAAGGTGCCGGTCTGCTGGAACAGCTCCATCTTGAGCCACACCTCGGTGGCCGGACCGAACTGGCCCATGGCGCCGGTCTGCCAGCGCCACACAGGGGTTTCGAGCACCTTGCCGCGCAGGTAGCGCGCGGCATCCTGGATTTCGGCAAGGACGGGATAGCTGGCGTGCGCGCGCAGCTCGGGAAGATCGGACATCGGGGGTTCTCCATCGCATCGTGAAATCGCGCGCAGGCCGGTTGGCGTGCGCGGTCGGACGAACCACGGGCCACCGAGCACCAGCCAAAGCCGCAGCTCAGCGACCCCGGATAATTCGAATGATGGAGAAAGCGAAGGAAGAAAAGACGTGGAACGCCGAAGACATGGCCGCTGCGCGCGGCAGCCCTGCGCCCGCGCGTGCAGCGGCGCCACCGGCATCGGTGTCGCGGCACAGCGAAGAAAGGGCGAAGGAGGCGGACGTCATGGACGGGCCAGTATGCCACAAGGCGTCAGCGGTGCAAATGCGACAACGTCGCCGCCCGCGTAGAATGCGCTGGGTTTTCCCTCTTGCACCGTTGCCATCCCCGCGGAGAACGTCATCCCGATGCCAGATGCCAGCAAGCCTGCCAGCGCGAAATCGCTGGGCCAGCGGAACTACGAGCAGTTCGCCGCGCGCTACGCGGCCGCCGTCCCGACCAAGCCCCACAACGCGCTCTACGAGCGCCCCGCCACGCTCTCGCTGCTGCCCGACGACATGCGCGGCCTGCGCGTGCTGGATGCCGGCTGCGGCCCCGGCCTCTTCAGCGAGATCCTGGCCGGACGCGGCGCCAGCGTGCATGCCTTCGACGTGACCCCGGAGATGGTCGTGCTGGCGCGCCAGCGTACCGCCGGCCTCGATGTGGACGTGCGCGCAGGCAACCTCGAGCAGCCGCTGCACTGGCTGGCCGATGCCAGCTTCGACGTCGTAGTGTGCCCGCTGGTGCTCGACTACATCGAAGACTGGGGGCCGGTGTTCGCTGAGTTCCACCGCGTGGCACGCCCCGGCGCGCTGCTGGTGTTCTCCGCCGGCCACCCGATCGATGCGTGGCGGCTGTGGGGCGACGGCAACTACTTCGAGACCGAAGCGTTCGCCCTGCCATGGAAGGGCTTCGGCGAGCCCGATCCGGTGATCGACAGCTACCGCCGCCCGCTGTCCGGCTTCCTCAACCCGCTGACGCAAACCGGCTGGATCTTCGACACCCTGCTCGAGCCACGGCCACTCGATGCCATGCGCGAGGTCAATCCCCGGCTGCACGCGTGGCTGTCGCGCGCGCCTTGCTTCCTGTGCGTGCGGGCGCGGCGCGGCTGAGCGAGGCTACACGCCGAGCATGCCCTGGCGCTCGATGAACGCGATCACTTCGTCCAGCCCCTGCCCGGATTTCACGCTGCCCATCACGAACGGACGCGTGCCTCGCATCTTGCGCGCATCGCTTTCCATCACGTCGAGGTTGGCGCCCACGTAGGGTGCCAGGTCGGTCTTGTTGATCACCAGCAGATCCGACTTGGTGATGCCGGGGCCGCCCTTGCGCGGGATCTTCTCGCCGCCGGCCACGTCGATCACGTAGATGGTCAGGTCCGACAGTTCGGGGCTGAAGGTGGCGGCCAGGTTGTCGCCGCCGGATTCGATAAAGACGATGTCGGCATCGGGGAATTTCGCCAGCATGCGGTCGACCGCCTCGAGGTTGATCGAGGCATCCTCGCGGATGGCGGTATGCGGGCAGCCGCCGGTCTCCACGCCCATGATGCGCTCGGCCGGCAAGGCGCCCGAGATGGTCAGCAGGCGCTGGTCTTCCTTGGTGTAGATATCGTTGGTGATGGCCACCAGGTCATAGCGCTCGCGCATGGCCTTGCACAGCATCTCCAGCAACGTGGTCTTGCCGGAGCCGACGGGGCCGCCCACGCCGACGCGCAGCGGGGGATTCTTCTTGGTACGGGCCTGGGTCATGACGGGGATCTTGTATCGGTGAAGGTTGGGCGGCCGCCGCGCGAGCACGCCGGCGCGCGGCGCTCAGGAACGGAACAGCCGGGAATACTGGGTCTCGTGCCGGGCCGACAGCAGGCCCAGCATCGGGGAAAACGTCGATAGCAACGGCGGATCAGCATCGGCGCGGCGCACCGCCTCGCCGACCGTCTCCATCACCGAGGCATGCAGGCGGCGCAGGATATGCTGGCCGGCCACCTGGCCCAGCGGCACGGCCTTGAGCGCGGCGGCCACCTGGTTCTCGGCCCAGCTGAAGCAATAGGCCGCCAGCCCGTCGCGCTCGTCCACGTCAAGCGCCGCGCACGCCGCGGCAAACGCGGTGGGCAGGCATGCCGGCGCCAGCGCGGCGAGCTGCGCCCGCAATCCGGCGTCGCCCCACTCCATCTGCGCCACCAGCCGCGCCAGCGACCAGCCCATCTGCTCCGTCTCCAGCCGCAGCTCCGCGCTCTCGCGCGTGGCGTGGAACCAGTCGTTCCAGTGCGCCACGCCGGCGGCGTCGCGCGCGCGCCATGCGCGAAACAGCAGCAGCCAGACAGGTGCCTCGCACTGCGCCTGCACATCGAGCAGGTTGCTGCGCACCCACTGCTCGGCGCTGCCGGCATCATGCACCAGSCCGCARTCGATKGCCGCCTCCAGCCCCTGCGAATAGCTGAASCCGCCRATCGGCARYGCCGGCGARGCMAGGTGCAGGAGGGAGATCAATTGAGAGAGCTGGGTCATGGTGATGCCGGTCGCGCCCTAGGCGCGGGAAGCCGGCCGCTCAATGCTTGTGCCCGCAATGCTCGTCATGCACATGGTGCTCGTGATCGTGTGCGTGCGAGTGATCGTGCGCATGCGCATGGGAGCGGCCGTGATCGTGATCGTGATCGTGGCCATGATGCTCATGGAATACCGCCTGCGCCGCCGCATAGTCTTCGGCGAACGTGGCGTCGTGTCCATGCTTGTGGCCGCCGCCGTAGGCGCCCGCCTCCGGCTCGAACGGCAGCTCGGCGCGCGCGGCCTGCACGCCCAGGCGCGCCAGCATGTCGGCCAGCACCGGGTCGTATTCCAGGCGCAGGTAGTCGCGCCCCACCTCCACCGGCGTGTGCCGGTTGCCGAGATGATAGGCGGCACGCATCAGCGCCCGCGGATCGCTGGCGCCTACCTGCAGCACCGATTCCGCCGCGGCCAGCACTTCGACGAAGATGCCGCCGTCGGTGACCAGCAGGTCGCCGCCGCGCAGCACCGTGCCGCGCGGCAGGAACAGCGCCACTTCCTCGCCGTTGTCCAGCGTGGCGCGCAGGCGGCTCTTGCTGCGCTCGGCGAAGGGCAGCACCAGCTTGGGCGCGCGGCGCACCAGCACGGCGGCGATGCCGTGCGGTGCGCTGAGGTGTTTGTCGATCTTTTGCAAGGCGGGCTCGGGACGGGAACTCAGAACAGGAAATAGCGCTGCGCCATCGGCAGCACGGTGGCCGGCTCGCACATCAGCAACTGGCCGTCGGCGACGACCTGGTAGGTCTCGGGATCGACCGTGACGTGCGGCTGCCAGTCATTGTGCACCATGTCGCGCTTGCTCACGGTACGCGTGCCGCGCACCGCGCAAAGCGTCTTCGACAGCCCGTAGCGCCCGCCCACGTCGGCCGCCAGCGCGGCCTGCGAGACGAAGGTCAGCGACGACTTGTGCAAGGCGCGGCCGGCTGCCGCGAACATCGGGCGGTAGTGCACCGGCTGCGGCGTGGGGATCGACGCGTTGGGGTCGCCCATGGCGGCCGCGGCAATCATCCCGCCCTTGAGGATCAGGCTCGGCTTGACGCCGAAAAAGGCCGGCTTCCACAGCACCAGGTCGGCCCACTTGCCGACCTCGACCGAGCCCACTTCGCGCGCGATGCCGTGGGTGAGCGCGGGGTTGATGGTGTACTTGGCGATATAGCGCTTGACGCGGAAGTTGTCGTGCCCGCCGCGCGCGTCATCGGGGTCGCCGGGCAGCTTGCCGCGCTGCGCGGCCATCTTGTGCGCGGTCTGCCAGGTGCGGATGATGACCTCGCCCACGCGGCCCATGGCCTGCGAGTCGCTGGAGATCATCGAGAACGCGCCGAGATCGTGCAGGATGTCCTCGGCGGCAATGGTCTCGCGGCGGATGCGGCTTTCGGCGAAGGCGATGTCCTCGGCGATGGACGGGTCCAGGTGGTGGCACACCATCAGCATGTCGAGGTGTTCGTCGAGCGTGTTGATCGTGTACGGCCGCGTCGGGTTGGTCGACGAAGGCAGCACGTTGGCCTCGCCGCACACCTTGATGATGTCGGGCGCATGGCCGCCGCCCGCGCCTTCGGTGTGGTACGTATGGATGGTGCGGCCCTTGAACGCGGCCACGGTGGCCTCGACGAAGCCGGCCTCGTTGAGCGTGTCGGTGTGGATCGCCACCTGCGTGTCGGTGGCATCGGCCACGCTCAGGCAGGTGTCGATGGCCGCGGGCGTGGTGCCCCAGTCCTCATGCAGCTTGAGCCCGATCGCGCCGGCCTCGACCTGCTCGACAAGCGGCCCCGGCTGGCTGGCGTTGCCTTTGCCGAGCAGGCCGATATTCATCGGGTAGGCTTCCACCGCCTGCAGCATGCGCTCCATGAACCACGGCCCCGGCGTCACCGTGGTGGCGAAGGTGCCGGTGGCCGGCCCGGTGCCGCCGCCGATCATGGTGGTGACGCCGCTCATCAGCGCTTCTTCGATCTGCTGCGGGCAGATGAAATGGATGTGGCTGTCGATGCCGCCGGCGGTGACGATCATGCCCTCGCCCGCGATCACCTCGGTGCCGGGCCCGACCACGATGGTCACGCCGGGCTGGATGTCCGGGTTGCCGGCCTTGCCGATGGACGCGATGCGCCCGTCCTTGAGGCCGATGTCGGCCTTGACGATGCCCCAGTGGTCGACGATCAGCGCGTTGGTGATGACGGTGTCGACGCAGTCCCTGGCCATGCGCTGGCTCTGGCCCATGCCGTCGCGGATCACCTTGCCGCCGCCGAACTTCACTTCCTCGCCGTAGATGGTGAAGTCCTTCTCGACTTCGATCACCAGCCCGGTGTCCGCCAGCCGCAGGCGGTCGCCGGTGGTGGGGCCGAACATCTCGGCATAGGCCTGCCTGGAGATTTTCACGCTCATCACAGCGCTCCCATGATCTTGCCGTTGAAGCCGTAGACGATGCGCGCGCCGTCCAGCGCCACCAGTTCCACCGTGCGGCTCTGGCCCGGCTCGAAGCGCACCGCGGTGCCGGCGGCGATGTTCAGGCGGAAGCCGCGCGCGGCTTCGCGGTCGAAGTCCAGCGCGGCATTGGTTTCATAGAAATGGAAATGCGAGCCGACCTGCACCGGGCGGTCGCCGGTGTTGGCCACCGTCACGCTGACCGTCTGGCGGCCAGCGTTGAGTTCGATCTCGCCCTCTGCGGGCATCAGTTCACCGGGAATCATGTCGGGTTCCTTGTCGACGTTTCCAACGCTATCCGTAAGCGGGTCCGAAGGCGGCCCAGGCCACCCTCATGCCACCCTCAGGCCACCATCAGGCCGACGCCATACAGCGCCACGCCCGCGCCGGCCACGCGCACCAGCCAGCCCGCGTGGCGGCGCAGCGCGTTGCCCAGGCCGATGCCGCACAGGTGCAGCGCCATGGTGGCGACGGTAAAGCCGCCCACGTAGGCGGCCGCGGCCGGCAGCGCACCCGCCGCGGTGGGCAGTTCGGCGCCGTGCGCATAGCCGTGGAAGATGGCGAAACCGCCGACGATGGCCATGCCGGCCCACGCTGGCAGCCTGGCGCGCAGCGCCACCAGCAGGCCGATCACCAGCAGCGAAGCGGCGATCATCGGCTCGACCAGCGGCAGCCCGGACCCGGCCAGCCCGAGCGCGGCGCCGGCCAGCATCAGCGCGACAAAGACGAACGGCATGCGCAGCGCCTCGCGCGGCGAACGCGCGCCGAGCGCGCTCCACACGCCCACGCCGGCCATGGCCAGCAGATGGTCCATGCCGGTGAACGGATGCATCAGGCCCGCCCACAGGCTGGCGCCGACGGTGGCGGCATCGTGGCCCGGGTGGGCGATGGCGGCAGCGCTCGCCAGCGCCAGGCAAGCGCCGACGACGGCGCGCGCGCGGTTGGAACGGTTCATGTCTTGAGACCTCGTGTTCTTGTTTGACAGCTTGTGCCGTGCTGGCGGACGCCGCGCCGCGGCCTGCCCGCTTCAGACGATCGGGTGATGCACGGTGACCAGCTTGGTGCCGTCCGGGAAGGTGGCTTCCACCTGGATCTCAGGGATCAGTTCCGCGATGCCGTCCATCACATCCTCGCGCGTGAGCACGGTGGTGCCTTCGTGCATCAGCTCGGCCACGGTGCGGCCGTCGCGCGCGCCTTCCATGATGGCGGCGGTGATCAGCGCCACCGCTTCCGGATAGTTGAGCTTGAGCCCGCGCGCGCGGCGGCGCTCGGCCAGCAGCGCGGCGGTGAAGATCAGCAGCTTGTCCTTTTCCCGCGGAGTCAGTTCCATCCTGGTATTCCCGTTGTTCCGTTGTTATTCGTGCCGTGCCGGCGTTGCCATCGCGACGCTCATGTCGCCGATGTCGCCCATGTCGCCCATGTCGCCCACACCGCTCATGTCGCCCACAGGCGCAGCGGCTTGGCCGGCACGCCATGGATGGGCTCGCGCAACGCGGTCCACGCCTGCACCATCACGCCCCTCACCGCCTCCATGCGCGCGCCCAGCACGCGCAGCAGCAGCATCGCCTGCCCGTCCTGTTCCAGGCGGGTCACGCCCGCTCGCAGATCGGGCCGGTACGGCAGCGCTTCGGCCAGCGTTTCGGCGAGCGCCTGCGTGGCACCCTCGCCCACCGCCCACAGCGTGCCCATGACATTGAGCCCGTCCAGCCCCGCCGGCGCGTGACGCAGCGAGGAGCCGGCATCGAGCTGCGCGCGCTCGATCCACAGGGCGCGCGGGCTGCCCGCGAGGGCGATGCGCGTCTCCATGTGGAGCGTGCCGCGCGACCACGTCTCGCCGCTGGCCTGGCGCCCCAGCACGATGGCATCCCAGCCGATCGCGCTGGCCCCGGGCGCCACCGTCACGGTGGTGGCAAGGCGCGCGTGCGCGTCGTCGAACACGATGTTCTCCTGCGGCAGCCAGTCGAGCCGGGCGCCGGCCTCCAGCGTCAGCGTGACGCGCTGCGCCGCCTCGCGGCCGAGCGATTTGTACCACTTGGTCGCACCGGGCGTGGCGAGCACGGCATGCGCGCCGGCCCCCGCCACCAGGTCGATCTGCAGGGTGTCGCCGCCGGCAATGCCGGCAGGCGGATGCAGAATCACCGCGTGGCAGATACCGCCTTCGGGATAGAGCGGCTTCTGCACCAGCAAGGGGCCGCGATGGCGGCGCTCGACCAGCGCTGTGCGCTCGCCGCGCGCGGCGAAGCCCAGGCGCAGGCTGGCCTCCCATGCGGGCGGCATGGCCAGGGTAGAAGGAAAGTCAGGATGACGCATGCTTGCTTGGAAGGCGGGCGCCGCCGGGGCACACGCGGCGCGCGTGATGCGGGCATCATAGCGCGCGGCCGGGCCGGCTGGAAGTGGTATCGCGAGGCAACGCCATGCGGCCCGCCCGCGCGTCCCTCACACCGCGATCAGCTCCCGCACGCCGTCGTCTTCCATGCGCGCGCCGTCGCCCCTGGCCACCACTTCGCCGCGGCTCATCACCACATAGTTGTCGGCCAGGTGGCGGGCGAACTCGTAGTACTGCTCCACCAGCAGCACCGTCATGCCGAACTCGTCCACCAGCAGCCGCAGCGCGCGGCCGATGTCCTGGATGATCGATGGCTGGATGCCTTCGGTGGGCTCGTCCAGGATCAGCAGTTCCGGCTCGCTCATCAGCGCGCGGCCGATGGCCAGTTGCTGCTGCTGGCCGCCGGAGAGGTCGCCGCCGCGGCGCTGGCGCATGCTGCGCAGGACCGGGAACAACTGGTAGATGCGGTCGGGCACGCCGCTCGGGCGCTTCAGGCTGGCGGCGCCGATCAGCAGGTTTTCCTCCACGGTGAGGCGCGGGAAGATCTCGCGCCCCTGCGGCACGTAGGCCAGACCGGAAGCCACGCGTTCGTAAGGCGGCTTCTTTTCCAGCGCCTTGCCCGCCCAGCTGATGCTGCCGCTCTTGGTCGGCACCACGCCCATCAGGCACTTCAGCAAGGTGCTCTTGCCCACGCCRTTGCGSCCCAGCAGCGTGGTCAGCTTGCCTTGCGGCACGTCGAAGCTGACATTGCGCAGGATATGGCTGCCGCCGTAGAACTGGTTCAGTGCGTTGACCTGCAACATGGTCTTGTTCCTTGTCTTTTCTGTCCGGCCGCGTCGCACGCGGCCGGGTTGGACGGCGCGGGCACTACCGCCCGAGATAGGATTCGATCACGCGCTCTTCGCGCTTGACGGCGTCGAGCGTGCCTTCGGCCAGCACGCTGCCCTCGGCCAGCACGGTCACGGTGCCCTTGTCGCCCGCCAGCGCGGCGACGAACTCCATGTCATGCTCCACCACCATCATCGAGCAGGTGCCGCGCAGGCTGTTGAGCAGCTTGGCGAGCTGCATGGTTTCCTCGTCCGTCATGCCGGCCACCGGTTCGTCGAGCAGCAGCAACTGCGGCTGCTGCATCAGCAGCATGCCGATCTCCAGGCGCTGCTTCTGCCCGTGCGAGAGCAGCCCCGCCGGCCGGTAGGCCTCGGCCTCCAGCCCGGTCACCGCCAGCGTCTCTTCGATGCGGCGATGCCCTTCCGGGCCAAGGCGCGCGCGCAGCGACGACCACCAGCGCTTGTCGGCCTTCATCGCCAGTTCCAGGTTCTCCCACACTTCATGCTGCTCGAACACGGTGGGCTTCTGGAACTTGCGGCCGATGCCGGTCTGCGCGATCCTGGGCTCGGTCATGCGCATCAGGTCGATGCTCTGGCCCAGGAACACGCGGCCGCTCACATTGGCGTTGCGCGGCCCGGTCTTGCCGGTGATCACGTCCATCATGGTGGTCTTGCCCGCACCGTTGGGCCCGATCACGCAGCGCAGCTCGCCGTGGTCGATCGACAGCGTGAGCTGGTTGAGCGCACGAAAGCCGTCGAACTGCACGGTGACGTCTTCGAGGTAGAGGATGGGTCCGTGCGAGACGTCGATGACGCCCGGCTCCAGCACGTGGCCGAGGCCGGTGGCGTCGCCGCTTTCCGCTTGCTGTGCTCCCAGTGCCGCGTTCATGCTTCACCTCCGCTGCGCGTGGCTGCCGCCGGCGTGGCCACCGGTGCCTGCGGCGCCGAAGGCGCGCGCATGCCGCGCAGCCGCTTGACCAGGCCGACCACGCCATCGGGCAGGTACAGTGTGACCAGCACGAACATGGCGCCCAGCAGGAACAGCCAGTATTCGGCGAAGTACGCCGTGAACATGGTCTTGGCGCCGTTGACCAGGAAGGCACCGATGATCGGGCCGATCAGCGTGCCGCGTCCGCCCACCGCCACCCACACCGCCATCTCGATCGAATTGGCCGGCGACATCTCGCCGGGGTTGATGATGCCCACCTGCGGCACGTACAGCGCGCCGGCAATGCCGCACAGCACGGCAGAGAAGGTCCACACGAACAGCTTGTAGCCAAGCGGGTTGTAGCCGGAGAACATCACGCGCATCTCGGCATCGCGCACCGCCGTCACCACGCGGCCGAGCTTGGACGTGACGATGTAGCGGCAGGCCACGAAGCCCGCCAGCAAGGCCGCGAAGGTGAGCACGAACAGCGCGGTGCGCGTGTGCGGCGCGGCCACGGCGAAGCCGGCGATGCGCTTGAAGTCGGTGAAGCCGTTGTTGCCGCCGAAGCCGGTCTCGTTGCGGAAGAACAGCAGCATGGCGGCGTATGTCATCGCCTGCGTGATGATCGACAGGTACACGCCCTTGATGCGCGAACGGAAGGCGAAGAAGCCGAACAGCCACGCCAGCACGCCCGGCACCAGCACCACCAGCAGCATCGAATAGCCGAGGTGCTCGGTGCCGTGCCAGAACCACGGCAGCTCCTTCCAGTCGAGGAACACCATGAAGTCCGGCAGGTCGCTCTTGTACACGCCTTCGCGCCCGATGGAGCGCATCAGGTACATGCCCATGGCATAGCCGCCGAGCGCGAAGAACAGGCCGTGGCCGAGGCTCAGGATGCCGCAATAGCCCCACACCAGGTCCAGCGCGATGGCGGCCAGCGCGAAGCACATGATCTTGCCGACCAGCGTCAACGCGTACGCCGACAGGTGCAGCGGATGGCCTTCGGGCAGCAGCAGCGCGCACACCGGCACGCCCACGCCGACGATCAGCGCGATCGCCAGCAGCGCGGCCCAGCCGCGCCGCGAGAACAGCGGCTGGCGCGCGGGCACCGCCAGGCGGAAGCCCGTTGGGGATGGATTGGTTGTCGTTGTCTGCATCATGCCTCCGCGCTGCGCCCCTTGAGCGCGAACAGTCCCTGCGGGCGCTTCTGGATGAAGAGCACGATCAGCACCAGGACGAAGATCTTGGCCAGCACCGCGCCGTAGAACGGCTCGATGAATTTGTTGATGAGGCCCAGGCCGAAGGCGCCGATGATGGTGCCGGCCAGCTGGCCCACGCCGCCCAGTACCACGACCATGAACGAATCGATGATGTAGGCCTGGCCGAGATCCGGCCCGACATTACCGATCTGCGACAGCGCGCAGCCGCCCAGCCCCGCGATGCCCGCGCCGAAGGCGAAGGCGTAGCTGTCCACCTTCCACGTGCGCACGCCGACGCAGGCCGCCATGGTGCGGTTCTGCGTGGTGGCGCGCACGAACAGGCCGAGCCGCGTGCGGTTGAGCACGCCCCACGCCACCGCCACCACGGCCAGCGCGAACACGATGATGACCATGCGGTTGTAGGGCAGCACCAGGCCCGGCAGCATCTCGATGCCGCCGCTCATCCAGGACGGATTGGCCACTTCCACGTTCTGCGCGCCGAACAGCGTGCGTACCGCCTGCATCAGCAGCAGGCTTACGCCGAAGGTGGCCAGCAGCGTTTCGAGCGGCCGCCCGTAGAGATGGCGCAGCACCAGCCGCTCGAGCACGAAGCCGACGATGCCCGAGGCCAGGAACGATGCCGGCAGCGCCGCCAGCAGGTACCAGTCGAAGGCGCCGGCGAAGTGCGCGCGGAACACGCCCTGCACCATGTAGGTGGCATAGGCGCCGATCATGAGGAATTCGCCGTGCGCCATGTTGATGACGCCGATCAAGCCGTAGGTGATGGCCAGGCCCAGCGCGGCCAGCAGCAGCACGCTGCCAAGGCTCAGGCCGGCGAACAGGTTGCCGATCAGCTCGGCGCGGCGCTGGTCGCCGCGCAGCGCATCGAGCGCCTGCTGGGCGGCGCCGCGCAGTTCCGCATCGGGCTCGCGGTAGTTGCCGGCGGCGTCCTTCTCCAGCAGCGGCTGCAGCTTCTGCCGGCTTTGCGGATTGCTGTCCAGGCCGAGGATCCTGATCGCTTCGAGCCGGTCATTGCGGTTGCCGTCGGCCAGCACGATATTGGCCCAGATCACGTCGAGCTTGGTGCGCAGGCCGGCGTCGGCCTCGGCCTTGCGCGCGGCTTCCACGACTTCGCGCGAGGCGCTGCCGGGCTGGTCCAGCAGCGTATTGACGGCCTGCGCGCGCACCAAAGCGTCGGACGACTGCAGCAGCATGCTGCTGGCCGCGCTGTCCACCATTGCGCGCAGGCTGTTGTTCAGGGTGAGCGACTCCAGCGCGTCGGGCTTGACGTCGACCGGCTTGCCGCTGATGGCATCGACCAGCTTGTCGCCGTCCTGGCGCACCATGCCGACAGCGGGAGCGTATTGCAGCGTATCGTCCTGCAGCGCCTTGAGGATGGGAGCGGCCTGCTCTGCCGGCGCCTTGGTGAGCGCGCTCAGCGCCGCGGTCTTGGCGTCGAAGTCGTCTTCGACCAGCGGCTTGAGGTCGGCCTGTGTCAGCGGCGCCGCCCACAGCGGCGCGGCGGCCAGCAGCAGCGCTGCCAGCAGGGCGCGCAGCCACGGCACGGCGGAAATGAATTGGGATCGGTGCATAAGTGCCGGCGGAGTCTTGGTGGCGCGTTGGGTCGCGTCTTGGTGTTCTCTGTGTTCGGGTGGGAGCAGCACGAGGCGGTAGAAGACCCGCTGTTTCGCTCCCGCTGCCTTGCTCCTCCGTCCCGCGCACGGGACGGAGGAGCAAGGCCTGGCAATGTGAAGTAGCCCGACAGGCCTTACATCACCTTGTCCGGCTTGCCTTCGTTACCCGCGATGAACGGGCTCCACGGTTGCGCGCGGACTGCCTTCGGGGTCTTCCACACCACCGAGAACTGGCCGTCGCCCTTGACCTCGCCGATCATCACCGGCTTGTACAGGTGATGGTTCTCGCCCATGGTCAGCGTGAAGCCGTCCGG